>JARXAG010000212.1 GCA_029866055.1 Burkholderiaceae bacterium | reverse complement strand
TGTTGTCTTATGTAAAAGAGCAAAGCGCAAGCGATCGGGCAGCATGCTAATGACTCGCAGGGCAAGTGAAAACGCCTTCGGAAATCGAATCTCAAAGTGCCCGCGCTCAAAACCAAGCATGATTGCGCGAGCGGCCGCCTCAGGCGTCATTAAACCAGGCATTTCAAAATCATTGGCAGAAGTCATCGGGGTTTGCACAAAACCAGGGTTGATTAAGTACACCGCAAGTCCTTTTGGCGCCAATTCAAAATAAAGCGTCTCGCACAAGTTTTGCAAAGCGGCTTTGGTCGCCCCGTAAATCAGCGCGCGCGGCAAACCGGTGTAGCCAGAGATACTGGCGATCAGAGACACCCCACCATGGCCCTGTGCCAACAGCTGAGGCACGATCACTGACAAGCCGCGATAGACACTGACCACGTTCAGATCAAAGCTTTTCTCGGCCTGCTCAATATCAAATTGCCAACTATGCGTGGGGTCATAGCGTGCCGCACCCAGAATGACCAAGTCGATCTGACCTAAACGTTCTAAAACGTTCGTCAGCGCCGCTGGCCAAGCCTCAGTCTCTGTCACATCAAAAGGCACAACGCTCGCATTTGAATAAGGCGCAGCAACAATAGCGAGTTGGTCGGCGCGTCGTGCCGACAACGCCACGATTGCGCCGGCCTGCAACAGCGCTTGCGCCAGGGCCGCTCCAATGCCACTCGAAGCCCCAACGAGCCAGACCCGCTTGCCCACCCAAGTGGTGATCGGTGTGTTGAGTGGTTTCAGCATAAATGAAGTCGAGGATCGTGATTGATGACTATTTATTTTCATTTTGCAGGCGTAGGGGCGTTGCGCTTACGGAAAAATAAAGTGACTTCACCCAGATCAATCCCAAACTTTGACATCGTTGAGCGATTCATCATCGAGGACTCATCCATCTGCCACATCCAGTCATCAAAGTTCACTAGGTACTCTTTACCATCAACTGGCAAACGTAACACGTAGGTCCAGCGTAAGGCATTACCCGACACACGTCCGGTTGCCACACCGACGACATCATCGGCAGTCCCTTGCCAGCTACCGTCGGCCTGACGCTTAAGTGTCCAAACACGTCGTTGCTTTTCGCCGTCAGAATACGTAAAGCGCTCGTCTAACGTCCCCTCATTGGGGCTTACCCAGCTTGCTTGAATTTCGACATTGAAGCGCCGTACCACTTCACCGCTGCGCTTTTGAAAGATGCCCCAAGCATCAATCGTGCCGTTAAAAAAAGTTGGTAGTTCGAGCGTGGGCTTTTCTGCCGCGTAGTGCGCCACATCAACACTGCCGCAGGCGGTCAATAACGCTGCAGTTGCTGAAGCGATCCAGGTTTTTAATCTCATCATGACTCCTTGCGAGCACGGGCTCGCGTAAAAAAACATTTGAAGGTGCTAGAGAACAACACACCCATGGCCATCAGCTTAAAAAACAAGGGCAACAAGGTATACAAAAGACTCAGGGCTAACACCGAGTCTGTACGCCCGGGTTGATAATCAAACCATTGCAACGCAGGTAATGCCAGCCCCGCAGCCAGCGCCAGCGCTAACTTGCCGAGCAACACCCAAATCCCAAAGTACAACCCCGTACTTTGGCGATGGGTGGGCGGTATCGCATCGGCCAGCAATGCGGGCGGTAACGCGACATCAGCCCCAAGTCCGGCTCCTGCTACCACGCACACCAAACCATAAAAAAAGACATCGCCAGCACCCACCCAATAGGCGCACAACAATGACACTGCAGCGAGGCCACTGCCGATCAGCCAAGCGGGCGCTTTGCCGATACGATCGGCAAGCATGACCCAAAGGGGCAAGGCCAACATACCCGCTAAAAAATAGAGCCCTAAAAAGAGCCCAGCCTGTTCGGGCGACTGCACCACGTCAGCAATAAAGAACAACACCAAGGTTGCCGGCACTGCCACTGATATGGCGTTGAACAAATAAAACCACAGCACCCGACGCACCTCGGGAGGAGCCAAGGCCTCGCGCCAGTGCTGCAACGACTGTTTAGGTGCCGCTTGCGGTGCGGGCGACCAACGCAGTGTGCATCCCAGAAAAATGAGCAGCAGCGCGGCAAACAACCAAGCAAACCACTGATACCCAACACGCGCGCCATGCTGTGCCACCCAAACTGCAGGCAACACCGAAGCAGTCACCACGCCTACCAAGCCAAACGCTTCACGCCACGCTGTGACGCGCGCCCTACCTGCCAGATCGTCGGTCAGGCGCGCCCCCCAAGTCAGGTAACAGACGCTTAGTACACTGTGCGCGCCATACACCAACACCAGAGCACCTGCCAGCCAAACTAACAAACCCGCATGTGACCACGCAGGTGGCGTAAACAGTAGAACAAAACCAATGGCCAAGGCGAAGGCCGCAACAAACATCAACCACGCCCAAGCGTTCTTTCTACCCTGTAAACCATCGACCACCCGTCCAAGCCAAGGGTCTTGCACGGCATCAAGCAGGCGCGTGGCAAACAACACCGCCCCCAAGGCAGCTAACTCAAGCCCAAGTACATCACCATAAAACTTAGGCGAAATCATATAAATAGGCATCATCGACATGGCAAGCGGCAGACTCAACGCCGCATGGCCAAGCAGGCCTGACTTGTTCACCGTTTAGCGCCTAATAAGGCTTGACGCAAATTGGGCTCGCTTGTGCGAGGGTCAAGCCAAATCGCAAAAAAATGCTTCGCTAACTCGTCACTAATTTGCCCGGTTTGCCGCTCTCGATGAAAAAATGTTGCGCCTTGCCCGGGTTGATACACGCCAGTAATCGTGTCGCCTGGAACGACGTTGGGCAACACGCGTTCAAGCGCCTCACGCCATTGAGTATTTTGGGTAATCGGCGCCTGAAGCTTTTGCATCTCGTCAAACGAGGCCTGAACTAAACGCTCACCCGCGATTTCACGTGAGTAGGTCAAAGACAGTGCAAAGGGCTCACTCAGGCTGTAACGCCCAAGCGGTGCCCACAGGCGAGCCTCGTAAACTGAAAAGCCGAAACGAGTGAACTGACCCTGCCCCACTAACTGGGCGCTTGGCAAAAACGGAGCCGAGCCGCTTGCCACTGCTTGCGTGCAAAGCGCAGCGAGCATGAATAAACTACAGATTATGTTGCGCATAGTGTCCATTGTTTAACATCCGTTCGTTGTTCTCTAAATCCTGCTTCGCAATAGGCTAAGTACATCCGCCAGATACGAATAAACGCGTCGTCATAGCCCTGCTCGCGAATGCTAGACAGTGACGCTTCAAATTGCTGCGCCCAACGCCTAAGGGTCTCGGCGTAGTCAAGGCCAAAGGATAAGGTCTCGTGCACTTGCAAGCTCGCGGCTTCACACTCTTTTTCAAACCGTGAGGGGCTGGGCAACATGCCGCCCGGAAAAATATACTGCTGAATAAAATCGGTACCGCGTCGGTAAGCCTCGAAGCGTTGATCTTGAATATCGATGGTCTGTACCACCACTCGCCCACCGGGCTTGAGGCAACGCGCCAGCATTTGAAAGTAGCTTGGCCAATGCAGTAAACCAACCGCTTCAAACATCTCGATTGAAACAATATGATCGTATTGCTCTGGTACGTCGCGGTAGTCTTGTAGGCGTAACGACACTTGCTGACTCAGCCCCGCCTGATCCAGGCGTTGCGTGGCCCATTCAAGTTGCGCGTCTGACAAGGTGATGCCGACCACGTTTAAACCACGCAGAGCCGCACGCTCTGCAAAACCACCCCAACCACACCCCACTTCAAGCACAGTCTGCCCAGGTGTTGCCTGTAATTGGTTCAGGATTCGATCGTACTTTGCGTCTTGTGCCATTTGCAAAGACCGCGTCAAATCTCCCTCGAACCAACCAGACGAATACGTCATTGAAGGATCTAGCCAAAGTCGATAAAAAGTATTGCCCACATCGTAGTGGCTCACGATGTTACGGCGGCTACCCTTGCGACTATTATCTTTAAGAACCCAGTGCGATATCTTTTTGAGCAGCAAGGCCCACCAGTGTCCATCGACCGCCTCAGAGACCTGCTCGTTACGCAACGCCAAGGTAAACAAGGCCAATAAATTGGGCGAATCCACCCACCCACGACGCAAACTTTCGGCAAAGCCAACATCGCCTTGACGAAGAATCAAACCGGCGGCGCGCCAGTCATAGATGTGCAACGCAGCGTGCGGGGTGGCTCCCGACTGACCGAGTTCAATACTCGAACCGTGCGGATCGGTCAGCACAAGTGAGCCCTGCGTAATTTTTTTCAAAAGTTTAAGCAACAAACGCCCCGACCAACGCAAACGCGTTGAAGCAAGCGAGAGTTCTTGTTCTTGCATACTCATTTGTAAACCTTAAAAAACTGTTGTTCTTTTGTAGTCATTTACCAACTGTTGTTCTTTTGTAGTCATTTACCGAACCCAGACACAACTGCTGCTCTGACAAAACTTAGCCACACCTGCTGCTCTGACCAAACCTAAACACACCCGTTACTTTGACAAAACCTAGACACCCCTGTTGCTCTGTCGAAGTCTGATTCAACCCGCAGTTCTTGCTTATTCATCTTTACATTTTGAAATTGTGTGTCACTTCGTCGGCGGGCAACGGTGGTTTTGGACAGTACTTTGCACCCCGACGCCAAAGTTTGAATGCCTGAATGTGAATACGCAGCATCACCCCAAAGGTCATCATCGGCATGCCGAGTAAAGCAACCAGTAGCGCACGCGTGCTTAGGGGCTGGGGCTGCACAACAATCGCGGTGCGCAATAAGGGCTTCTGCTCTTGCTCTGAATCAAAATAATCAATCGCTAGCCGCTGTTGCCCGGCACGCTCGTCGAGTTCAAACTCATAACGCCCTTGCACAGCGCAAAACGGAGACACATGAAAGACCTTTTGACAACTCAGCTTGGTGCTAGCCTGGATCGGCTCTAGGTTTGGGGCGGTCAAAAGATATTGATGACGTTGTCCGAAGGTGTTGTTCACCTCGGCCAGCATCGCCTTGAGCATCCCCTCTTTGTCATGAATGAGCCAAAAACTCACTGGATTAAACACATAGCCAAAGACCCGAGGAAAACACTGCAACCACACGGCACCACGTTCAAAATGTACCCCACTCGCGTCTAGCACACCCGCAAGCCATTGCAACAAATCTGAACCGTCACGGGCACCGTGGTCACGCGCCCAAAAACTGACGGGCCGTGCATGCTCAACCCCGAACAACCAACTGGTACTGCGCGCTAACTCAGCAGGTTGATCCAGCCGCAGGCGCAAACAAAACACACGGTAGACAAACCGGTGCACAAACGGGCGCAGACGAGCGTGCATGACACGCCCACGACACAACAAAAGTGACTCAGGCTTGGCAGAGGTGTCATTCATACGTCGCTTGCCAAGGAGGTGTCACGCCAAACGCACGCGCCACGCGCAACCCGGATTTCAAACCATCCTCATGAAACCCAAAACCAGTCCAAGCACCGCAAAACCAAGTTCTATGCTGACCTTGAAGGCCAGGCAGTTCTGACTGCGCCAGACTTGCAGCCTGATCCAGCACCGGATGTTCGTACGAGAATCGAGCCAACACCTTGGATGGGTCGGGTGGCTGATGTGGATTAAGAGTCACGATGACCGGTGTCTTAAAGGGCAAGGGTTGTAGCTGATTAATCAAATAGCTTACGGCAACGGGACGCTCTGTCCCTTGCCCACCCGCGGCCATGTAGTTCCACGCAGACCACACCTTTTGGCGCCTGGGTAACAAAGCCACATCCGTATGTAAGGTGGCTTCGTTGGGCTGATAGCGGATCGCCGAGAGCACCCGGTGCTCGTTGGGCGTTGGTTCAAGCAACGTAAGTGTGGTCGGCGCGTGACATGCCATCACGACAGCATCAAAAGTCTCGTCACCTCGTGGCGAGCTGATCACCACAGAGTCTGCGTTGCGTTGTACGCGCGTCACCGGACAACCCAAGCGCGCATCGTTGAGTCGTTTAAGCATCGCCTGCACATACAAGCGTGAGCCCCCAAGAATGGTTTTCCACTTTGGGCGCTGGTCGATTTGCAACAACCGATGATTTAAACAAAAAGACAGAAACGTCGCGGCCGAAAAATCAAGCACTGCGCGGACAGGGGCCGACCAAATCGCAGCAGCCATCGGCAATAGATACCACTCTTGCATCGCTTGACCGAATTTCTCACGCGCCAATAACTCACCCAGCGTCACGGGGGCACTACGCACCTCAAGCAAGTAGCGCTCAGCCTCGCGGTTAAAGCGCAAAATGTCTCGCAGCATACCGATAAACTTTGGCCGAAATAGATTACTCGGTTGCGCAAACACAGACGCAAGGTTGGTACCTGCCCATTCGATATCTGGCTCGTGAATCGAGACACCAAACGACATATCACTGGCGTGCACAGGCACACCCAGATGCGCCAAGAGCGGCACGAGATTAGGATAAGTCAGATCGTTATGGACCAAAAAACCTGTATCGACAGGATGGGTGACGCCCTCAAGCGTCACGTCCACCGTATTAGAGTGCCCACCAAAATAATCACCCGCTTCAAAGAGTGTGACGCGATATTGATCTGCCAACAGCCACGCAGCAGACAGCCCAGCGATACCCGACCCAACAACAGCAATACGACGGCTAGGGTTCGTCATGCCGTTTCGCCCTGCAAACCCAGAAGCTCTTGGCGCAGCGCCGGCCGCTGCGTCTTGGGATCGAGCCAAATCGCACCAAACGCGCTCGCAAACGCGGTTTCAAGAATTGCGCCTAGTTCAGCATGCGCCGAAAAAAAATGTACCCCTTCGCTCGGCACAAACCAACCCAACAGCCGATCACCGAGTCCGACATCAGGCACGATTGCCTCGAGGGCGGTGCGCCAACTTGCCAGCTGTGTTGGTGTCGGTGCTGCCAATCTCTGCATTTCTTGCAGAGAAATCGTAATAATTTGCTGCGCAGATAACTTGCGTAAATACGACAAGTCTAAAAGGTGGGGCTGCGTGGCTTCAAAGTGCCCCGTTTGGCTGAACAAACGAATGCGATAGAACTTAAAGACACTCCAGCTAAACACACCCTGCCCACATAGCTTCCAATCACCCCCGGTGTGCGCTAGCACCTGCGGCGGCAAGTCTTGCGAGTTGTACAGCGAAGAAACATCGTCAAAGGTCGCGCTTGCAGGCATAATTGAACTTTAGCTGTAAAAAAGAATTGATCTTCTTAATTTACACCATAAAGTACATAAAAAAACTATTCGGTAATAAAATATACTGAATAGAAATAATTCAACCTGTACTGACCTTCTCCTTTGGCGAATTTGAATGATTGAAACTGCTCCCGTCAAACTATCGTTTAAGCAGCAGCAGCTGCAATTTCGTGAAAACGCGATTCTTGACGCCGTCAATCGCTTATTGGCGCAAAAAGGGTTTGACCTCATGACGATGGATGAGGTTGCAGCGGATGTCGGGATTGCCAAAGCGAGCCTGTACAAGCATTTTCAATCCAAAGAACAGTTGGCAGCCGCCTCGATGACTCGACTGCTCGAGAGCGCACTGACCTTGGCACACGGGCTGCCCGAGCACCACGCGCCGCTCGATAAGCTCAAGGCAGTGGTGCGTTGGGCCGTTACCGAGCACTTGGGTGGCACCATGCCCTTGTTACCCTCCACGCGTTCAAGCACTCAACAAGCGCTCTTGGCCTACCAACCTTATATCGATCGCTTAAGCTCGCTGACCGAGCAACTCGGCGAATGGATCGAACAGGCTCAGGCCGACCGCAGCTTGTCAGCCTCGCTGCCTGGCGAAGTGATTTTGTACACAATTTATGCTCGCTCGTGCGACCCAGTTGCAGATTTCTTGCAAATGGGGGGAGCCTTCTCAAACCAGGATATCGTCGACCTGGTGATTCACACGACCTTTGAAGGCATGACTGGGCAAACTTGACCAGTCACGCAGTCAGTTTCGCACTACGCATCGGCTAGAATCGATTTCTTTTTTGCGAGTGCGTCATGTGGTTTAAAAATCTTAAGTTATTTCGCCTGTCACCCTCTTTTACCTTGACAGCGCCCCAACTCGACGCACTTTTAGCAAAAGAACAGTTTGTTTCTGCAGGTGCTGCGGCCCCTCTCTCAATTGGTTGGGTGCCCCCGCGCGAAGAAGACGTGCGCTTTGCCTATGGCGTCGGTCGTCAAGTGCTATGCGCTTATCGCACCGAAAAAAAATTACTCCCTAGCTCAGTGATTAATCAGTTTGCCAAAGTGCGCGCCCAAGAGCTAGAAGATCAACAGGGCTTTAAGCCCGGTCGCAAACAGCTGCGCGATCTCAAAGAAGAAGTCACTCAAACCTTATTGCCGCGGGCCTTTAGTCTTGCGCGTGACACTCGGGTCTGGATCGATCCGGTCAATCACTGGCTGGTGATTGATACAGCTTCGGCTTCGAAATCCGAAGAAATCCTGACCGCTTTGGGTAAAGCCATTTACCCCTTTCCGGTTGAACCCGTGCAAGTCACCATTAGCCCAGCCGCGGCGATGACAGACTGGGTACTCGGCGGACACGGTCCGGCAAATTTTTCAGTTGATCAAGATGCCGAGCTGCGCGCAGGTGGCGACAAAGCCGCAGCGGTGCGCTACGTCAAACATGCTTTAGACAGCGATGATATCCAAAAGCACATCAAAGGTGGCAAGCAATGCATGCGACTCGCCCTCACCTTCAATGATCGTGTCTCGTTTGTATTAACTGAAAACCTGGATATCAAGCGAGTGGCTGCACAAGATATTCTCGATCAATCAG
>JARXAG010000163.1 GCA_029866055.1 Burkholderiaceae bacterium | reverse complement strand
GAAGTAAGGGTGCATCGGGCCGTGAAATCCGACCGCCGGCTGTGGCGTGATGAATCGAGATATAAAAATCGGTGTAGTCCCGAATTTGCGCAGGCAAGCTGTATTCGGCCTGAGCTTGAGGCACGAGCAGTGGTTCGATTGTTGCCTGCAGCGCGCTACCCGTACGCACCGCACGCGACAGCGCCAGGCGTAGCGCTGACCAGTGGGCGTTGCCAAGCGCCATCAGCGCGTTCAGGGTGGGCCCCGTGCACGTATTTAGGGCTTCAGCGGCTAAGTCTGAAAAGGGTTTGGCAGCGGCCAGGCGGGCTAAGTCGATGATTTGATCGCCAAGCGCGACACCCGGCCTGAAGGCCTCGGTGCTGCCGGCTCGGCGAAACACCGCAAACGGCAGGTGTTGTACCGGGAACCCGATACTCGAGTCGTTGGCACTGGCAAGCCAGCTGTTCAGGGCAGGGTCGTGGGTTTCGTTGAGCTTGGTCATGACAAGAGTCGCTATAAAAAGATTGAATGGTGAGGCAATAAAGTCGTTAACTCGACCTGACGTAAGGTGAATGATTGGTGCCCGCAGTTAACGATTCTGACGCTGGAAGTCTGTTGTGGGTGAATAACTTAGTTGTTTTGGCGTCAATCGATAGTTTTTAGCAAATGAAACAGACCGTCGTGCAGTTTGTGATTAAATTTTTTGGCAATTCGGGCAAAAGTAGGTGGCGCGTTGACCCTGCACAAACCGTTTGATCACCGTTTGACAGACGCGGCAGGGCTCACCAGCGCGTTCGTATACTGCCGCATGCAAAGTGAAGTAAGCCCCAGCTTCGCCGGTCGCGTTGACGTAATCGCGCAAGGTGCTGCCACCCGAGTCTAGGGCATCGCTCAGCGTGCTGCGGATCGCCTCGACTAAACGGCTGCAGCGTGCAAGCGACACGCGCGCAGCTTGCGTTTTGGGATGGATGCGCGCCCTGAACAGGCTTTCAGAGGCGTAGATATTGCCAGCCCCCACCACCACATCGCCGGCCAGCAAGGCTTGCTTGATCGACATTTGCCGCCCCTCAAGGCCGCGCTTTAGGTGGGCGGCATCAAAAGCAGGGTCAAAGGGTTCAACGCCCAGTTTGCTCAGCAGGGGGTGCTGTTCAATTGGGCCGTCACTCTTTGAGTGCCACAACACTGCACCGAAGCGGCGGGGGTCGTGCAGTCGCAGCGTGGCGTGCTCGAACTCCCATTCAACGTGGTCGTGTTTACGCAATAACTCGCCTTGCATGACACTGCGCAGAGAGCCAGACATGCCAAGGTGCACCAGCTGGGTACCCTCATCAAACTCGAGCAGCAGGTATTTGCCACGGCGCTTGCAGGCACGCACAACTTGCCCTTGCAGACGTTGCGCCATATCGGTCGGGATCGGCCAGCGCATGCGAGTTTCGTGCACGACCAGCCGCTTTAAGCGATGACCTGTTGCAACGGCGTCAATTCCGCGGCGAGTTGTTTCAACTTCGGGCAATTCTGGCATGGGTGAGTGCTAACATCTAGAGAATAAGTCAGATGATTGTGCCACCAACTAGGCGGGTCGCGTGAAGTCGTTGTTTAAATGCTGTTTTCAAAAAATCCCTTTTGCCCTGGTTCTAGGGCTTTTTGGTGCTGTCTGGACCGCCTCAGGGTGCGCACAAAACGGGCCCGGTAAAGGCGTTTCGCAAACAACGCCTCTTGAAATCAAGCCCCGCATGCCTGAAGCCGAAGAGATTCAGTTGCGGGCAGGGCAACTGCCCGAGGTCACACTCACTTCGAGTATTGTTTTCAGAATTTTGGCTGCCGAAATCTCGGCGCAGCGGTCGGCTTTTATTCCGGCTGGTAAAACTATGTTGGACCTTGCCAAAGAAGTTGGCGATGTGCGCCTGGCGCGTCGCGCGCTTGAGTTTTATCTGGCTGGTGGCAATTTGGCCGGAGCACTCGAGTCTTCGCGTCTGTGGTTACGATTTGAGCCCGATGACGCAGAGGCACTGTCAACCGAGATGACGCTGTCTGCCGCCTCGGGGCAGACCAGCGGTTTGACGACTGCGTTGCGTAAAAAAATTGACGAAGCTCGCGACAAAACCGCGGCGATCGGGCAAGCCTTGGCGGTATTAGGGCGTGTGCCAGACAAGCGCGCGGGCTTGGCAATTTTAATCAGCGTGCTTCAAGAAAGTCAGGCGCGTGACACCTTGCCCGCACACATCGCGATTTCAGACTTGGCACGTGCGGCGGGCGATGCTCCGCGCGCGCTCAGTGCGGCTAAGGCTGCGTTAAACGTGGCCCCTCGGTCAGAAGATGCCGCCATGCGGGTGTTTGAGTATGGTTTGGCAGTGGATGCACAGCAAGCTTTTCGCGATGGGCAGGGCTTTGCAGCGGCGCATCCCAAAGCGCGACGATTGCGCCTCTTGTTGGCCACTCAGTGGGCAGAGCGCCGCGAGTTTGATTTAGCGATGGCCGAGCTTGTGGCCATGGCTAAATTCGATCCAGAAGATGTTGATCTGGTGTTTATGCAGGGGCAGATCGCCTATCGCGCCAAACGTTTGCCCGAGGCGCGCAACCTGCTCGAGCAGTATGTCAGCCGTCAAAGCCAGCGTCAGTTGGGCGCGAGCGATGAGGGTTCGGGGTTGGCGGATGCGTACCAACTCTTGTCGCGTATCGCCCAAGACCAGGGGTTTTTTGATGATGCAGTGAGCTTGCTCGACAACATCCAAGAGCCCTCGGCGCGACACAATGCGCGCGTGCGACAGGCGGCGATTCGCGCTCAACAAGGGCGCGTTGACGATGCACTGGTGTTGCTCGACACCAGCGATCCACAATCTCTCGAAGAAGAGGTACTCACCGCCTCTGCCGGGGCTCAGATGTTGCGCGAGGCCAAGCGTCCGCTTGAAGCGATTAAACGTCTTGAGGCGGCCAACGAGCGCATGCCTGATACCGTTGAAATTAAATATGAATTGGCGATGATGTACGAGCGCGATGAACGGCTCAATGATACCGAGCGGTTGTTGCGTGAAGTGATTGCACTCGATCCCGGGCATGCTCATTCATACAACGCCTTGGGTTACTCGTTGGCCGATCGCAATCAGCGCTTGCCCGAAGCTCTGAAGCTGATTACACGGGCACTTGAGATTGCTCCGAACGATCCTTTCATCATGGACAGTATGGGATGGATCAAGTTTCGACTGGGCGACTATGTGACAGCGGTTCAGTACCTAGAAAAAGCCTACCGCGTGCGCCCCGAGGCTGATATCGCGGCGCATCTCGGTGAAGCATTATGGATGTTAGGTCAGCGCGACGCTGCCATCGAGATCTGGAAAAAAGCCGTGGCAAAAGAGGCTGATAACGCGACGCTGCAAGAGACGATCAAGCGTCTTGGAGTGCGACTTTGAGTATTTCAAACAAATTGATGGGCTTGCGTTCAATTTTCGGCCTAATGTTCGCTGTGGTGCTCATCGGGCTGAGCGGTTGCGCCACCCAACCCGTTGGTGAGACGGCGCCTGAGGGCTCTTTATTGCGCAACGGGCGGTTTGCTGTCAAGACTGAGCAGGCCAATCAAGCCCCCGAGGCGATTCAGGGTGGCTTTGTCTGGCGCGACACCCCTGCACAACTGACGTTGGATTTGACCAATCCGTTCGGTAGTGTTTTGGCGCGCGTCACAGTCACCAGTACTGGCGCGATGCTAGAGCGTGCAAATGGTGAAATCCTACAAACCATGACGCCCGATAGCTTGGTCGATCAGGCGCTCGGCCAAAGCCTACCGGTGCAGGGGTTGCGCGCCTGGTTGCGCACTCAGCAAAAGCCCCAGCGGGGGATGCGGGTCATAGAGCGAGATGCTCAGGGTCGAATCGTAGCCTTCGAGCAAGATGGCTGGAGCGCACGACTCTCTAATTTCGACGCCCTTGGCCCGCGGTTGGTTAGTTTGCTTCGCTCTGAAACGGGTCGCAAGATGTCGGTTCGACTGGTCGTCGACTAACCGTGCTGTACGACCTTCCTGCACCAGCAAAATTGAATTTGTTTTTGCATGTCGTTGGGCGACGTGAAGACGGCTATCACCTGCTGCAGACAGTTTTCAGGTTGATCAGTCTGGCTGACCGCATCGATGTGGATGTGCGCCGTGATGGCAAAATTGTGCGTGAAACCGACATGCTTGGGGTGCCACACGACGAAGATTTGGTGGTACGTGCCGCGCGAGCGTTGCAGGCCCACACCGGCACCAAGCTTGGCGCCCAAATTAAGGTCAAAAAAAATATACCTGCTGGCGGTGGGTTGGGTGGGGGCTCAAGTGATGCGGCGACCGTGCTACTCGCCCTGAACCGGCTCTGGGAAACTCGCCTGAGTCGCGCAGCCTTGATGCAGCTTGGGCTGGGATTGGGTGCCGATGTGCCGGTCTTTATCGCTGGCCAAAACGCCTTTGCGCAAGGAATCGGTGAGCAACTGACCCCTGTCAAGTTGCCCGAACGGTCTTATGTCGTTGTTCAGCCCGCTCAAAGCGTGCCCACGGCTGCTGTTTTCGGGGCTTCTGATTTGACAAGAGACACCGATCCGGTCAAAATGACGGACTTTTCTGGGGTCAAACTCTTTGCTGAGTTTTGCGGTGAAATTGATCAACAATCAAGTTTCTTGCAAGACTTTGGTCGCAATGATTTACAACCCGTTGTCTTAAAACGCTATCCCGTTGTTCGCCAGGCGCTCGATTGGCTTACCCAAGCCGGCCTAAGTGCCCGAATGACAGGATCAGGAGCCTGCCTATTTGTTGGGTTTCCGGGTGTTCAGCAGGCAACGGCAGTCCATCAGAAATTACTCGCTAAAACGCGTACAGATTTTTCTAGTGCAGCCTTGGCGGGTGTGCTGAGTCCAATCCAGTCGATTTCGGTCTGTGAGGGGTTATCAGAACACCCAATGCTGCATTGGATTGAAAGTTAGTTGGGGAGTCGCCAAGCTGGTTAAGGCACCGGATTTTGATTCCGGCATGCGAAGGTTCGAATCCTTCCTCCCCAGCCCCAAAACGTGTAGCTGTTGAACTTGTATGCCGTCGGATTCACCATTTCACTGTCAGGCGCTCGTTCAACGGCTTTTTTGCTTTCTGTTTGCTTGACTTACTGTCTGTGATTGCCGAAACCATGGCCAACGATAGTTTTATGATTTTCACGGGTACAGCCAACACACGGCTGGCCCTCGATGTAGTCAATCACCTCGATATGTCGATGGGCAAAATGTCTGTCGGTCGTTTTTCAGACGGTGAAGTGATGGTCGAGATTAACGAAAACGTCCGCGGTAAAGACGTCTTCGTGCTTCAACCCACCTGTGCACCGACCAACGACAACCTGATGGAAATCATGGTCATGGTTGACGCTCTGCGTCGTGCCTCGGCCGGTCGCATTACCGCGGCAATCCCGTATTTTGGTTATGGTCGCCAAGACCGTCGTCCGCGCTCGGCGCGTGTCGCGATTTCGGCCAAAGTCGTGGCCAATATGTTGCAGGTGGCTGGTGTCGATCGCGTTTTAACGATGGATCTTCACGCTGATCAGATTCAAGGTTTTTTCGACATCCCGGTTGATAATATTTATGCTGGGCCGATTTTGCTGGGCGATATCTGGCGCCGTAACCTGACAAATCTGGTGGTGGTCTCGCCTGACATCGGCGGCGTGGTGCGTGCACGTGCTTTGGCCAAGCAGCTTGAGGCAGATTTGGCGATTATTGATAAACGCCGGCCTAAAGCCAATGTCTCTGAAGTCATGAATATCATCGGCGAGGTCGATGGGCGTACATGTTTAATCATGGACGACATGGTTGATACGGCCGGTACGCTTTGTAAAGCCGCACAAGCGCTCAAAGAGCGTGGGGCGGGCTCGGTGTATGCCTACTGTACCCATGCAGTCTTGTCGGGCGGCGCGACTGAGCGTATCCAAGGCTCTGAATTAACCGAGCTTGTCGTCACAGATACGATCCCCCTCTCTGAGCAGGCGCGGGCGTGCAGCAAAATCCGCCAACTGTCTTGTGCAGCGTTGCTAGGCGAAACCATTTTACGTATTTCTAACGCCGAATCAGTCAGTTCGCTGTTTGTTGATTAAGCCCAAACACTGAAGCTGACGATTCCTTGTTATTGATTTTTTGTTGACCGAATTCAATCCAGCCTAGCTTGGATTAAAAAATTTGTAGGCCACTGGTCGCGGTGGTGTGCAAAATCGCTGTTCGATGTCGAGCAGTGTTTTAACCGGGTGTTTTTCACCCTACTTGGAGTACTTCATGCAATTTAATGCAACCTTACGAAGCGTACAGGGATCGAGTGCGAGCCGCCGCCTGCGCCGTGCGAGCAAAGTTCCAGCCATCGTTTACGGTGGTAAAGATCAGCCCGCTAACATCGAACTCGATCACAACGAAATTTTTCATGCCTTGCGCAAAGAATTATTTCATTCATCCGTTCTCGACATGCAACTTGATGGCAAAAGCCAGCCCGTATTGTTGCGTTCAGTGCAATGGCATCCCTACAAACAAATCGTGATGCACGTTGACTTTCAACGCGTTGATGCGAATCAAAAGCTGCATACTAAAGTGCCGTTGCACTTTACCAATGCCGACAGCTCACCAGCCGTCAAGCTCAGCGCAGCAATCATTTCGCACCTGTTCACAGATATCGAAATCAGCTGCTTGCCAGCCGATCTGCCACAGTTTATCGAAGTTGACCTCACCAACTTGGTGGGTGGCGCCTCGATTCACCTGGCCGACATTACGATGCCCAAAGGTGTTTCTTACTTGCCACACCGCGGCGATGCCAACCCTGTTTTGGTGACAGCAATCGTTAAAGGTGGTTCAAGTGACGACGGCGACGAAGCCAAAGCCGCCGCACCTGCAGCCTAAGTTGTTTGATCCACAGCCGTAGCTGCGCGATATAGCTGTGGCTGTTGGGCTAAACGCCCAAGGGTCTGTCACAAAAGCCCCACTCCTGCTTTGCATGGGGGGGGCTTTTGCTTTCTAATGCAAGCATGACTACACCCATTAAACTGATTGTTGGCCTGGGCAACCTAGGTAACGAATACGCAAAAACGCGTCACAACGCTGGCTTTTGGCTTGTTGATGACATCGCTAGCGATTTGAAAACAAGTTTCACGCACGAAAAAACATTTTTTGGCATGGTGGCAAAAACTCGTGTTGCAAATGATCAGGTTTTTTTAGCCAAGCCACAAACGTTTATGAACAAGTCGGGGCAATGCGTGGGCTCGTTGGCACGGTTTTATAAGCTGTTGCCCGAAAATATCTTGGTGCTGCATGATGAGCTTGATTTGATGCCCGGTCAGGTTAAGGTTAAGCAGGGGGGCGGGCACGCTGGGCACAATGGTTTACGTGATATCGAGTCGGTATTGGGTAGCTCGAACTTTTGGCGTCTGCGCCTTGGCATCGGGCACCCTCGCACCTTGTCTTTGGTGCAAGAGGTCGCAGATTTTGTCTTGCACGCACCGCGTCGCGAAGATCAAACGGCCATCGATGATTGTGTGACGCGTTGCCGCGCGGTGATCCCGCTGTTTTTATCTGGCGAGTTTGCGAAGGCCACAGGGCAACTGCATCGCGACAACCCTGCATGATTGGGCAGCGGTTTCGCGACGACTTTAAGCAGTTTTTGTTATTTGTATTCAGGCCGAGTCTTGCCAGGCGGGTGCCGCGCAGCTTGACTGTTACGGGGTGGCTGGGTGATTGGTGGCCCAGTATTCGCTTACCTCGGTTGCTAGCCTGGGCCGCAACACTATGGGCGATAAATATCTTGGTGCTGGGCCCGCTTGTGTTGGCGGTGTTTGAGCATAGCGGCGCTACCCATCGCATCAGCGTACACAACTTGCCTTGGCTGCAGGCCTTGTTATGGGCGCCTGTGGTTGAAGAAATGCTATTTCGGTTTGGCTTGCGCCGGCCTTTATTGGCGCTTGGGTTGGTGCCCTTGATGGTGGTTGTTTTGCTCAATGGCCTCGCTTGGTGGGCCAGCAGTCTGTTGGCATTAGCGGTATTGACGGTTTGGTGGCTGAGCGCGCGCACCCACACGCCAAGTGCCAACGGGTATCGGTGGCTACGCCGCTATCGCGCAGTGTTTCCGTGGGTATTGCATCTATCGGTATTAGCGTTTGCTGCGCTTCATATCAAAAACTATGTGTTTGA
>JARXAG010000057.1 GCA_029866055.1 Burkholderiaceae bacterium | reverse complement strand
CGACGAGCCTGTTGCCAGCCTTGATCCAGTGACCTCTAGACAAGTGTTGAGTCAACTGAAAGACATTGCAGCAGAAAGCCGTATGGCCATTTTATGTAGTTTGCATCAAACAGACTTGGCGCTTGAGTTTGCGGATCGCATAATTGCAGTGAGCAACGGCGTTGTCACGCTCAATAAATACGCATGCGATGTGCAGGCAAATGAGTTGGAAAGTGTCTATACGTCAACGAACTGATTGCGTATTTTTGTAAGGTACTTAATATCGTGATGATGCTCAAAACGTTAGTTTTTTATCGCGATGACCCCAAATTTTGCAGCGGATTTTTGAAAAACGACAGCGCCCGTTGCTCTGTTTTTGATGACAACGTTCAACGTAAGCGTGTCGTCTGCGTTCTGTGCCTTTAGTTCAAAGTTCGAGCGAAGATCCACCACTAGCTCTTCGCCGTTCCAGTTGCCAATATTTTCAACTTCAAACATCTTGTACATACGGTATTCAGAGCCGTTTTTGAGCTCGATCTCTGTTTGAACACTGCGACTGCTCATGCACGCTTGAACTCTGGTTTTTTGAGTACCCACCATGCAACTGATATACGCCACGTACGGAAAATCGACGGCCTTTTTCTTTTCTGCCGCTGCTTGTGCCTGAGACTGGCGACGTAATGCCGCCTGCTCGTTCGCGGCACGTTCAGCTCTTAAGTTTTTGATTGTGGTGCGTTTCTCCGCCGCCTCTTTCTCGTCCTTTAAAAAAGCAATTAAGCCGCTCGGTGTCTGCGAATCGCCTAAACCTGCGTCGTTCAGTCGTTTCAGCGCAGCCTGATATTGCTGCTTGGTTTGAATGCCGAAGGTATTTAGTTGAGAGACGTCTTGTGCGTTTTGAAGGCCGACGCTGAGAGCAAAAAGATACATGTCAGAGGATTCAAACCCCAGCCCTTTGGCATACGTATTGATTAGTTGTGCCTCTGTGACGGATTTGGGCATGAGGCGTGCGTCAAATTGTGCGTCGCGGTCAATTGCGATCTTAAGTTTTGCAATTGTTGGCCCGTTTCCTAAAACGACCGTACACCTCCCGTTGGGGAGTTGCAAATCAACATATAGTTCGTCAATGCTATTGAATTTATTGTGCGAGTTTGGACGTCCAGGTAAAAAAGTCTTGAATTGTTCTGTTTGCATCACGGCTTCGATTGGTACACCAAAGCGCGGCGCGCTAGTCGCGCTTGGCAACACAGAGCAAGCGTCTATTTTGCCCCGACCAATATTGATCACGTTGTATTCGGCTTTTTCGCCATTTTCAGGAGACTGTGACATGCGCAGAATAAAGGCTTCTGCCTCTTGTCTCTCTTTCTCTTTCGTAGCGGTTTTTTCGGCAATTGCTTGTCTAAACAAAGTAATTGGTATCGCGACGAGTTCATAAAGTGAGCCATTATCAATGCCGCTGCGCCATTGTGCGCTAAGCGTTGGCCCTGTTGCGGAGTCCATATAAGCCCTGGGCACCGCATAGGCATCGGTATTACAACCCGTACTACCGGTAACATAGTAAACAGTGATGCTTTTCCCAAACTGTTTAGCTAATCCAGCTTCGATCCCGTCTGCTATGGCACTATTCAAAAGGTCGCCCTTGGAGGGCCCACTAGCCGGTCGAGGCTTCACGGGTATACCGCTTGATGTGACGGGAGTCGGCCCACTGAAGCCTGATCGTGCTGTGCTGGGTGCGCTCTCATCTTTTGCCGGAGTGTGACTGAGCATCTGGTAGAACATCAGTGGCCTGATTTCGGCGGGAACGTCTTTTCGGGTTGTCGTAAGCTCTTTAAAGACTTTGAGCGGAATTGCCCGCCCATCTGACTGCACGAGTGGGCGTATGTCGACACACACTCTATCACCCGCAATCTGCCAGTTACCATCGATTGAACGTTGGATCACGTCACGTTTTTTGGCAGAGGCTAGGACAACGATATCGAGTAAGGGGTTGTTGGCGACCGTTTCTACAATGTTTTCAATTGGCTTGAGTGCGTTCGCAGGCCGGGTTGTTGTTTGGGCTGCGCTAGCGGCTGATTGTGGTGGGGGCGCTGAAGCAGAGGTAACGGGAGCCGCTAAGGCGGCTGGAGTGACCGCAGCAGCTGGAGTGACCACAGCAGCTGGAGGAACCGTTGCACCCGGTTTTACCGGAGCCTCAGGAGCAACGGGAGTCACAGGGCTAGTTGTAGCAACAGCAGCAACAGGGTTAATAGGAGCAGCAGGGGTAACAGGGGCAGCAGGAGCAGCAGTAGCAGTAGCAGGAGCAGGAGCAACAGGGTTAAGAGGAGCAACAGGTGTGGCCGCTGCAGACTGAGTCGTTGCTTGAGTTGTAACGATTGGCTTTGCAACTGGGACGCGTGTCATCTCAATTTTGCAGTCGCGTATTTGTTTTGAGTTAGATAGCATCGCACCGTTAAGCGCTATCTTTTCTGCTTGAACTGTGGTGCTGTCTAGTTTCCACTCCCACAAGTCACCGTTCTCTCGGCGACCGACCCCACTCACCGAGACTTGATCTTTGTCGAGGTTGATATTCCAGGTGGTTTCCTCTTTGCCTAGCGCACTGCTGCTTTTTTGTATGATAGTTGTACGTGTTTTGAGAAGCGACCATTCAGACGTTGAAGTAAAACCCGGGCGACCGTTACCTAAGTTGACGCCGCAGGTCGTCACAACATTCCAGCGACCATCTAGATTTAGCTCAGTTGCACTCGATTTGACATAAAAAAAGCATGCAAATAACGCAAACGACAAGCGCAAAGTATTCATGTGATTTTGTAAACAGGTCTTGGGCAACAAGAATATATTAAGCGATCCAGCACTCTAGCAGCCGGGCCTTTTTGAAGGTTTAGCTGGTGTGTTACTCAATTGCGGCAACGCACCAAAGCAAAGTGTAGTTTGTACTTTTCAAAATCACGCATTTTCGGTAAAGTGGGCGTTGTCATTTAGACGACCTATCTTGGTCGCAACAATTTAAAGAGCGGGAGACAAGCATGGCAATAGTGAATCTTAGTGTCAACGGCAAATCGCAAAAAGTCGAAATAGAAGACGACACTCCTTTACTCTACGCGCTACGTGACAACCTTGAGATTAACGGCCCCAAGTTTGGCTGCGGTCTCGGACAATGTGGCGCTTGTACAGTGATCGTAGATGGTCAGGCGATACGCTCGTGTGTGACACCGACAACAACGATGCAGGGCAAAAGCGTTACGACGCTTGAAGGTTTGGGAAGCTCAGCAAAACCTGGCAAATTGCAGCAGGCCTTTATTGATGAGCAGGCTGTGCAATGTGGCTATTGCATCAACGGCATGATCATGACTGCTAGCGCCTTTCTTGCCAAAAATAAAAACCCAACAGACGCGCAAATCAATGAAGCGCTCGCGGGGAATCTATGCCGTTGTGGCACTCACCAGCGGATTGTGGCGGCGGTCAAACGCTACCTGGCTGCTGCCTGAACCTACCCACAACCTATTCATTCACAGGTGAACTCATGAACGCATTCACACGACGCGAATTTTTGAAAGCCAGCGGTGCTGGTATGTTGCTTGTTAGTTTTTCAATGGGCGCCAGTCAGGCGGCCACAAATTACGGCCTACTTCCCCCTAAGAGTGTGGCTAAAGACGTGCTGGACTCATGGTTATCGATTGGCGGTGACGGTAAGGTCACAGTCTTTGTTGGCAAAGTTGACCTTGGTACTGGTACCAAGACTGCGCTTTCGCAAATTGCCGCCGAAGAGTTATCGGTCCCGTTTGAAAAAATTTCTATGATCATGGGCGATACGGCTACCACGCCTGATCAGTGGCTAACCGGTGGGGCGATTACGCTCTCTCAAGGCGGCTCTGAATTACGAATCGCCGCAGCAAATGCACGCATCGCTTTGCTCGCGCGGGCATCTGAAAAATGGAACGTGCCCGTTGCTGACCTCAGCGTAAAAGACGGCGTGATCACCGCGGCGTCTAAACCAGGACAAAGCCTCTCGTATGGGGACGTCATTGGCGAAGGCTTTAAGCTTAAAGTTGACCCTAAGGCACCTGTTAAATCGCACAAAGAATATACCCTGGTCGGCAAATCGATTCAGCGTGTGGATATCCCTGACAAGGTGTCAGGCGAACATCTGTTTGTGCATGACTTTCGCTTACCCGGCATGCTCCATGCTCGCGTGATTCGCTCGCTAACTGCGGGCGCAAACCTCGTAAGTTTTGATGACTCAGAGGCCAAAAAACTAAAGGGTTACGTACAAACCGTCCGCAAGGATAATTTCTTGGCGGTCGTCTGCAAAGATGAATGGTCTGCAGTAAAAGCCGCTAATGCTGTGAAGGTGAATTGGTCTGCTGGTCGCGAGCTTCCCCCTCAAGCGAAGATCTTTGAGCACTGGCGCCAACTGCCGATTGCTAAAACCGAGATCACTCAAAACGTCGGAAACATCGATGCTGCGCTCGCAGGCGGTGCGAAGCGCATCAAAGCCACGTACAACTTTGCGGTGCAAACTCATGCCTCGTCGGGGCCATCTTGTGCTGTTGCAGACTTTCGTGATGGCAAGATGACCTTATGGTCGGCGTCGCAATCCACGCATTCGATGCAAGACGAGATCGCAACGTTAACGAAATTGCCCAAAGATGCTATTCGTCTTGTATACCTCGACGGCTCGGGGTGCTACGGGCGCAATGGACACGAAGACGCCACAGCTGACGCTGCACTGATTGCACAGATCATCGGCAAGCCAGTTCGCGTGCAGTGGATGCGTCACGATGAAACGGCATTAGCACCCAAGAGTCCACCAAGGTCGATGGATTTCGAGGCGAGCTTTGATGCCCAAGGTAATGTGACCGGTTGGCAAAGTGATTTCTATATTGCTTTAAACCATATTGCGGCGTTTAAGCCTTTGGATTTCCCTTTGCTTGCTACCGCCGAGACGGGTAATCCGCGCCCTGGCAATTGGGTCGGCTTTCTCTTCCAGAACACGGCTGCACCTTACGTGCTTCCGAATATCAAGGTCACTACAAAGCATATCGAGCAAGCGATATTCCGCTCTTCGCATTTGCGTAGCCCCGGTCGTATCGAGAACAGTTTTGCCAATGAATCCTTTATGGATGAATTGGCGGCAGCTGCCAAAGCCGATCCCGCTGAATTCCGTCTCAAACATATGTCAGACCCGAGGGCGCTTGATGTGATGAAGGCGGTCTTGAAGGCTTCGAACTGGCAAACTCGCCCAGGTCCAAATCCTGCGAGTGCTCAAGGCAATATTGCGAAGGGCCGCGGCATCTCGTACGTTCGCTACAACAACACGATCACTTACGTTGCAACGGTAGCCGAGGTAGAGGTCGATCGCACCACGGGTCAGATTACTGTGACACGCGTCTGTGTGGCGCACGACTGCGGACAAATCATCAACCCGGATGGCGTGATCAATCAGGTTGAAGGTGGCGTGATCCAAACTGTCAGCCGTACGCTGATGGAAGAAGTGAAGTGGACCGGCAATCAGGTGACGAGTGTCGACTGGGCGACCTACCCGATCTTGCGTTTCCCTGATGTCCCGAAAGTGATCACCACGCTGATTGATCGCCCAGGACAACCAGTTTGGGGTGCGGGCGAACAAGCACCGACGACTGTGCCAGCAGCAATCGCCAATGCGGTTTATGACGCAATTGGTGTGAGACTACGCACCATTCCGTTTACGCCCGCTTCGGTGAAGCTTGCAATCAGTCAAGCACCAAAAGCCGCTTAACTGTCTCGTTTGCTTCAGGAATAAAACAGCCCTCGTTGGAGGGCTGTTTCGTTTCACCTGATTGGCCAATTTTGCTAAAAGTGGCGGCAAGGCCGCTGAGCTGTTTTGATTACAGTGTTGACTTGCACTTATAAAGTGTTGCACCACCAAAATTGAGTTGTGATGGGGTGCCTCTGTTATAAATGAACGCCTGGGTTTCTTTAATCGACCCTTCTACTCTACAGCTCATGAGACCAGAATACCCAGAGGTCGTTTTATCGATTTTTTTACGAGACACTGATAGCCCATGGGATTGCCGGCGGCTAAGTTTCCGTCTGGAAAAAATCCATAAAAAAGAGAGGGATTATTGGCTATTGCAGGATTGGCTTCACATCGCGTACTTTTTCCGTCATCACCACGACCCCATTGACTCTGAGGGGGGCCCCAAATGCCAGTCATTTCTGCTGGAATGGTTTGCGCAAAGGTTGCGCATGACATGACCAAAAATATAAGGCCCAGCGTATGACGGCTGACTTGAAAAAACCTCATAGCACCTCCTGCAACTTAGATTGATAACATAGCACTTAAGCAAGGCTCGCTAAAGCATTTAAATCATGATGGGCGCTCGCTGTCGTTGCGGGCTTTTTATTCTGACAGTCTATACCAAGCTAGATCGGTGTTACTTTTTTATCAATGCTTCTTAGCCTAACAGATAGGCAATAAAGAGATGTTATGAGCAAATTTATTTTAATTATTTTGGCCGCAGTTGCACTTTTGCAATCGAACCCTGATGAACAAGACTTTGAGATTATGCTGAAAGAGTGGTACCACTGTAAATGGCCCGTGCATCATCCATCTTTTTTGAACAGTATCAGTCGCAAGGACTATGTATTATTCAGTACATTTACTGTGAATCTAGATGGGACCGGTAAGCGTAAGGCTTCGTTCATAGGCTTTGGAACACTCATCACACCCTACGGTAAAAATGGAACTGGGATCGGTGGCAATAACTGTTAGCGATACCTTCAAGCATGGTGTGCGTGAGCATACTTTCTCAGTTTCGTATGCTAGGTGAGTTCAGCCTTCACGCCGAGCTAACGCCAGAGAGGCACCGAGGTAAATCATCGTGACGCCTGATATTCAATTTTTGGTATGCTGAAGCTTTCTATTTGGACTATTTTCCCTTGAGTATTTACTGGGTATCACTTTTATTAGCGGGTTGTTTTGAGATAGGCTGGCCGCTTGGCTTAAAGCTCGCGGGCCTCCCCAATATGATAATATGTGGCATCGCTTTAGCCGTGATCAGCATGACGTTAAGCGGCATTCTTCTGTGGTTCTCAGTGAAAGAAATTCCGATCGGCACGGCCTATGCGGTCTGGACCTCAATTGGCGCTGTTGGCACGTTCACAATTGGTGTTCTAGTT
>JARXAG010000039.1 GCA_029866055.1 Burkholderiaceae bacterium | reverse complement strand
CATCTTGAATACTGAACCCTGCATAGGTCCCTAACTGTTTCTTTAACGAGGTTTTTCATGTCACCATTGAATTCGTCTTCCTACTCTGGTCTGTCCTGTTCATGCTGTGCAGATATGTTGTCACCCACTCACAGTCGCCGCGATTTTTTGCGCAATGCTGCGGGCGTTGGCTTGGCTGCTTTCTTGGCGCCGCAGTTATCGTTTGCGGCGTCTGGCGACTACGAAGCGCTCGTCTTATCATGCATTGATCCAAGATTTCAACGCTTAGTGTTTGAGCGCGAGACCAAATCATTACGCACCGACAAGTACAGTGCGTTTACCGTTGCAGGGGCTTCAATTGGGGTGGTAGCACCGGCCTTTAAAGCCTGGCATGAGACCTTCTGGGAAAATCTTGCAGCCTCTGTTCAGTTGCACAACATCAAGCAAGTGATTGTTGTGAACCATCGTGACTGCGGTGCTGCAAAAATCGCCTATGGCGAAGCTGCCGTCGCAACGCCCGCCGCCGAAACTGAAACGCATAAAAACGCGTTACTGACTTTCAAGGCAGAGTTGTCCAAGCGTCAACCCAAACTGGGTAGTCAGTTGGGTTTGATGTCGCTTGATGGCAAGGTTGAGCAGTTTAGCTAACTTCTGTCAGACTCCCGCGAGCGCTTTCTTTACCCAATCAAGCGCTCGACTTTGCCGGGTTATTTCAGTTTGGCGTACTCGTTGTCAATCCACGCGTGGGCGCTATTCGAGTTGAGCTTGAAGTCGGGTTTGACTTTGATTTGCGCCAACTCAGTGCCGTCAATATCCGAGGCACTTAATAGCGCGTGTGGGTCGTCTTCGTCTAAGATGATATCTAAGGCCACAAGGATTTGTTGATTGTTGTTGGTAACGGTTACTTTTTTATGCAGGGTAGCTTCTAAGTGCTGCTCGTGACGGCGCACCACCTCAGACGCGGTTTTGACCAGCGTGTTAAAGGCGTTGATATCTAAAGGCTTTGGGTTCTTTTTATCGCGGCCCATTGTCCAAGGGCCGATCAAGGCAGGCTCAGCCTGGCCATCTGGGGTCATCTCAACGGCCCAACCATCGTCGTCTTCATTTTTAACCACACGCGCTGTCCATCCCTTTTGCGCCCACAGGCGAGGTTCGTGGATGACGGCGGCTTCTTGGGCGGAATCTTCAGATTCAGAGTCTGTGGTGCTAGCGTGTGTGTTCATTGCTCTATTTTAGGCGTATTTTTTGAGCTGATATGTGCTGGTGCCTAAACATCCAGCGTTGCTAAAGCTTCAGCCCTTGGAAGGCCTGGATTGAGTAGGAGTTGGTAGTCAATACTCAGCATTGTCGTGTCAGGCCACCCGAGCGCCGCTAGTGCTCGGGCTTTGGCCCCGTGTCGACTTAGGGCACCAAGCTTAAGAACAAGTAGGCAGCAAAAACAACCAAATGCACAACGCCTTGCAACACTGTGGCGCGCCCAATTGCGATGGTGAGTAGACTCAGTAGAAAGGTTAAGGCTAAAAACGTCATACCAAGTGTGTCGACACCTAGGCTTAACGGCAGATCAAAAAAGATTGAGATAAAAGCGACGGCCGGAATGGTGAGCCCAATGCTGGCGAGCGCCGAACCAAGCGATAGGTTCAGGCTCGTTTGCAGGCGATTTGCCATGGCAGCCCGCGTAGCAGCCACCCCTTCGGGGAGTAGTACCAAAAGTGCAATCGCGATACCGACCACCGAACGCGGGGCGCCAACACTATCGATTGCAGCTTCAATCGAGGGGCTTAGTGCCTTGGCTAGTAAAACAACAGCGACTAAAGATACGAGCAGTAACACCACACTGATAGCTGTTTGAGTATTTGACGGTGCGGGGGCGCGCACCTCTGGGTCGGCAAGTGCAGCGTCGTGACTTGGTAAAAAATAGTCGCGATGACGCACCGTCTGAATAAACACAAACGTACCATACAGAACTAGAGACAAAACACCCGCCAACATCAATTGACTATTTGAAAACGTTGGGCCCGGAGTGGTTGTGGTGAAATTAGGCATGACCAACGTGAGTACTGCCAGCGCAATTAAGACCGCGAGGCTTGAGTTGGTGCCCTCTACGCGAAACGACAGAGTGTGGTGCCGTAAGCCACCTAAAAATATCGAAACACCGATGACGCCATTCATCACGATCATCACTGCAGCAAACACCGAGTCGCGTGCAATCAAGGCGCCATCGGCACCCGCCGACAACATAATTGAAACAATCAGTGCGACTTCGATAATTGTCACCGAAATGGCCAGCACTAATGTGCCCAGAGGTTCGCCAGTTTTGTGCGCAATCACTTCGGCTTGATGTACAGCGTTAATGACTGCGGCAATCAGAAGCACCGCCATCAAAATGACTTGCCAAAGTGTTTCGGGGTAAGGAATCATTGCGTCGCGAATCTTATTCCGATGAGTGAAGGCACTATTGTAATCAATAGAACTCTTTCGCTATTCGCGCTTAAAGACAAAATCGAGGCTTAGAGGTGCTCGTAGCTTTGATATCGGCGGATGATAGGTAGTGTGGTTTCAATTCGCGGTCGCGCGCGATTGATCGATGATTTTCTTCCATTTTGCAGACTCCGACACGATGAGTGCATCCATTGCCTCTGGCGTGCTACCTTTTGCTGTAGCTCCGTTTTTTTCGTACTGTTCACGCACCGCGGGCATTTCAAGCACGATATTGATTTCGCGATTGAGTCGCTCGATGATTGCACGAGGTGTGCCAGCTGGCGCGGTAACGTAATTGACCGGGGCGGCATCAAAACCTGGCAAAGTATCAGCGATCAAAGGTAGTTCGGGTAGTGCGGGATTGCGCTCAAGCGTAGAGATCGCAAGCGCTTTAAGGTTGTTTGCTTTGATATGCTGCAGATAAACCGACACGGTATCGATCGCCATCTGAACTGAGCCACCTAAAAGTTCATTGATTGCAGCGCCCGATCCTTTATAGGGCACATGCACGATTTCAATCTGAGCCATCGACTTGAACAGTTCGCCCGCTAAGTGACTAGAAGAGCCGATTCCAGAGCTCGCAAAATTGATCGTGCCTGGTTTAGCTTTTGCCAGCGCAATGAGTTCAGCAACCGAGTTCACAGGCAGATTTTTATTCACCACTAGAACATTACTGCCTTGAATCACTTGCGACACAGAGCTAAAACTCTTGAAGGGATCGTAAGGCATCGTATCCATCAGATGAGGGTTCGTCATCTGTTGGCCGGGTGTGGCGTAAAGCAGGGTGTAGCCATCGGGCGCGGCATTCGCAACAATATTTGCGCCTAAGGTGCCGCCGGCACCTGGCTTGTAGTCAATGACGATAGGTTGACCAAGCCGCTGCGACAATTGTTCGGTCATCGTGCGCGCGTTGTTATCGGCGCCACCACCGGCAGCGAAGGGCAGTATCAGCCGAATCGGTTTGTTCGGATAGGGTTGTGGTTGCGCGAGCGCAAGTGCTGGCGCAGCAAACAAAAGCGCGACGAACCTGCGCCAATGACGCGGCGTAAAACGAGCTAAGCCCAAGTCATACATGGTGAGTCTCCGGTGTGCGTTGACCCCGAATTTTGTTCGGCGTCTGCGTTATCTTTGTATCTTTGCTAAATAATAACGTCAAAGTCAAAAAAAACACCCCAAAGGTTGGATTGGTGTCCAACTTTTGGGGTGCAGTTCAAATTCTGTATTAGAGCTTTTGCACCACGGGTATCACCAAAGACTCAGATGACTGACAATTGTTAATTTTTTAGAATCTAAAGGTGGCTGCGATAGCGGCACCAAACATATTCAAGTCTACGGTGGTGTTATACGGTTTGAACTGGTAGTAAACATTCTTTGCAACCAGTGAGACATCACCCCAGTCAAACGTTCTTCCAATGCCTAAGTAAGCTTGACTTGTGAAGCTTGAAGATTGACCAACACCAGCATCTACATAAAATGGAACGAAGTACTTTGAGCTGCCCAGGTCAAAACGGCCTTTAAGTCCGGCGACTACAGCGCCTATTTGTAAGTTTGAACTCTCGGTGGCTGTTTGTTTTAAGTCTGGCGAAGAAAAGGTCGTACTGGCGTTTTGCCACATGAATCTTGCACCGATCAAACCATCCAAACGAAATGATGGAGAGTCTTGAAGGGTATAGTTTGGTGCAAGCGTCAGCATCGTCATCCGCAAATTCGTACTGGCTTGCAGATCTGCCCGACCAACGACTTTTGACGCTGTACTACCTAAATCACCATATACACCGTCAAAATATAGGCCCAGTCGACCATTGCGAGCCTCTGCAACGAACATGGCAGCCATTTTTATGTCAGATAGGACATCGCCGGGAGTCAGTTTGACCTCACCTAGGCTTTTATCATTTTGTGAAATCGAACCCGTAATGCCCATCCCCCAAGCGTACGGGGTGACGCTGAATTTCCACTGATCTGCCAGCACGGGTGCTTGAGTTGTGGCCGACGTCGTTGCTGGTTGCGCTTGGGCTGCTGCGGCTACAAATAAGTTACACAGTAAAAGGGAAAGACATTTTTTCATGAAATTTCCTAGCGGGGTTTGTGCTTCTTAGGCTGTCGACCAGGCGAACGACTGGTGCCGATGAACGGAATCGAACTGTCGACCTTCTCATTACGAATGAGCTGCTCTACCAACTGAGCTACATCGGCTTAGCAAAAAATTATATCAGAGCTTGCGGCGGGTGAACCGTCGTGCGGGCTACACAGCCTTCTTTGTGACTGTCGTCGGCTCGCGCAATTGAGCTTCGAACGCCTCGAGTGGTAAGGGTTGATAAAACACATAGCCTTGAAAGAACTGGCAGCCAGCTCGTATCAGAAGTTTGAGCTGCTCTTGTGTCTCAACGCCCTCGGTAATGACGGTCAAGCCTAGTGATTTGCCTAAGTCGATAGTTGCCTGAACGATACTTACACTAGTGGGGCTAGTCGTGAGGTCAACAATAAATGAATGATCAATTTTTAGTTCATCAAACGGTAGATTTTTGAGATACGTCAGTGAAGAAAAGCCGGTGCCAAAGTCATCGAGCGAAAAGCGGATGCCGTGTTGCTTTAACACAAGCATTTTTTCAAGAGCATGACTCGACTCGGTGAGCGAGAGACTCTCGGTGAGCTCAAGCGTTAAAAGCTTAGGATTGGCCCCAGTTTTGTTCAGTTCACCCAGCAAGTGAGTGACAAAATCGACGTGTTGAAATTGCTTGATGCTGACGTTGATCGATAGTCGACAGTTCATGAAAGCTGCTTGCGTTGCCCAGAGCGCTAACTGTTGGCAGGCTTGTGTGATCACCCAATGACCAATTTGCATGATCAAATTAGTTGATTCTGCGAGCGGGATAAACGTACCTGGCAGTAACGTCCCAAGTGTGGGGTGTTGCAGTCGTATTAAGGCTTCTGCCCCTTTGATGGTGCCGTGTTGGTCGACTTGCGGTTGAAAATAAAGCACAAACCAGTTATGTTCTAAAGCCTGGCGCAATATATCGATGCGTGAGTTTTTTTCAAGATTTGCGCGCTGCATTTCATCATCAAAGAATTGCAAACGATTGCGTCCCATCGTCTTGGCTTGGTACATCGCAAGGTCGGCCTCTTTGACGATGTCTTCAAGCGTCCGCGACTGATCCCCTGAAAAGAGAGAAATTCCAATGCTAAAGGTACCGCTCCAGCCGTGATCAATATCCTCTTGTGCCAGCGAGAATGATGACAACATCCGCTTTGCAATCGCCTCAGTAATGAAAGAGGCGGTTTCAGAATCCTTGCCTAAGCTGTCTAATAAAATAATGTACTTATCACCGCCTATCCGTGAAATCGTATCCCCAGCACGGATGCACAATGAAAGTTGTTTGGCAACGCTCTGTAATACTAGATCACCTGTTGCGTGACCTTTACGGTCATTGACGAGTTTGAAGTGATCCAAATCAATATACAGAAGTGCGCCGTATTGCTCAGAACGCGCGTTATTCAGTAGGGTTTGACGCAGGCGATCATAAAACAACCGGCGATTGGGTAGGCCAGTTAGCGGGTCCAGAAACGCCAGGTCATAAATCTGTTGTTCGGCAAGTTTTCTTTCAGTAATGTCGCGTTGAATCGATACCCAATGCGTAAACTCACCAGCTGCATTCGGTAGCGGAAAGATATTAAGATCTTGCCAAAACGCCTCACCATTTTTTTTATAGTTCAGCACCTCTTCGCGTATCGGTTGCCACGCAGCTAAGCCTTTTCGAATGCGCGCTAATGTGGCCAGGTCCGTATCAGGCCCATGCAAGATTCTAGGATTGTTGCCGATGATGTCTTCTTGATTGTAGCCCGTCTGCTTCGAAAAGGTTTCATTTGCATAAACGACTCGGGGCCCCGGCCGATCGATAGGCTCGGCGAGGCTGATTAAAATCGAGTCATTCGAGTGCTCGATGATCCGGTTCGCTAGATCTAGCGCCAGCGCTAACTTGTGACCGTCTTGATCGTGTAGATCGATGTTATGGAACAGTAGATTCACGGGGGCCTCGTCGACTTGCCATATTTGACCCCTGTGCCGCGAGTGTTAATTGATAGTAGGCTAGTTTTCGGGATGGGCGTTGTTTATTTTCTGGTGATAAAGCTAGAGCCCTCGCGCTCTGACATTTGCGTCAGACCGGCGGATATTGCGCTAAAGTAAGAATCTGTCGCTGATCCGGCCGGTCAGCTTGCTAACACAGGGCGCTAAAGAGACGCCTTTCGGAGACTGCCTGTATGACGCCCTCAATTCACTGCTTTAATGCCACCGAGCGGATCAGTTTTGGTGAACCCGCAACGACAGCCGTGCTCAAAGAGCTCGACCGCACCGATAGTCAACGTGTGTTCGTGTTAGGCAGTCGCTCTGTTGCGATGACCCCGTCTTATCAAGCGATTATTCGTGCGTTGGGCAAGCGCTGCGTGGGGCAGTTCACAGCCATCACAGCGCATGTGCCTCAATCCTGTGTCTTAGAAGGCACACAGGCGGTGCGCGCAGTACAGCCAGATGTGTTGCTTGCGATTGGCGGCGGGTCGGTGATTGATGCAACCAAGATTATGCTGGTGGCTCTCAAAAAAGACTTGTCGACACCAACCCAGTTGCACGAGGCTGCAGGCTTTGCTGCAAGCGACGGCAGTGTTCGACCGGCGGATGCCGCACAGTGGTTGCGAATGATTGCCGTTCCGACTACGCTCTCTGCGGCTGAATTTACTTGGTTTGCGGGGTGCTCAGATACCACTGCAGGGGTAAAAGAGATCTTTGGTTATCCGATGACTGCACCACGGGCGGTCATCGTTGATCCGCTGGTCACACTCGATACGCCAATGAATTTATTTCTCTCAAGCGGCATTAAGGCGGTTGATCATGCAGCCGAGTTTATGGCGATGTTAAATGTTGATCCTAGTGTCGATGCTTTTGGCACTGCGGCCTTAGCGTTGTTATCAAAAGGGTTGCCGCGTGTGTTGGCTAACCCCGCCGATTTGGATGCGCGGCTGGATTGTCAGCGTGGCATGGCGATGTCGATTCGTATTCTTGAGTTTGGTGCGCGCGTGGGTGCTAGCCACGCGATTGGCCATGTCTTTGGCGCGCATGCGGGTGTGGGGCATGGCTATACCTCGTGCGTGTTGCTGCCCGCCGTGATGCGTTACAACAAAGTTGTCAATGCGCCCAAGCAACAAATGATTGCGCAGGCCATGGGCTGCGCTGGGATGGAGGCGGGTGACGCGATTGAGCAATTGGTACGAAACTTGAATTTACCTACCCGCATAAGAGATGTTGGCGTCAAGCGTGTAGACTTTCAAGCGATTGCCGATAAAGTGATGCATGACTTTGGCATTAAAAACAATCCAAGGCCGGTGACCCAAACTAGTCAGCTTATTGAGATTTTAGAGTCGGCTTGGTGAGTACGCGCAAAGACAGGTTACAGCCTGCTCGATGAGCAGGCTGTAAGATATTTGAAAATCTGCTCAGAGAGCTTGTTCAATGAAATCGTTGAGCAAGCATAGCGTGTTAGAGGGCGAGCTCTGGCAAATCAATCCAGCGGCGTTCGGCGTTGCTGCGATAACAAGCGTCGACTAACTGGATCCCTTTAGCGCCCGCCTTTAAGGGCGAAGCAAAAGGCGTGTCGTCAAGTACATGTTTTAAAAATGACTCCCAACCTGCGCGATACGAATTTGTATAGGGTGCGACATCAGGCACCTCAAGCCATTGCGCATCAAAGTCTTCGCTTGTTGGCACTTCAATGCTCCAGACTGGCTTTGGAGTCGCTGCCATGGGTTGAATAAAGCAGCGATACAACCCGCAAGAGGCTGAACCTTGCGTGCCGTCGACTTGTAACGTCAAAATGTCATCACGTTTAATACGTGCGGCCCACGAGGCATTAATTTCAACCAACGCCCCATTGGCGAGTTCGAGGGTGGCTAAGACGACATCTTCAACGTCTACGTCATAAGGCTTGCCCTGTTCATCGCGCCGCTTGGCAATGGCAGTTTTGGTGCGGCAAGACACCGATTTCACCTCGCCGAGTAGTGTATCGACGATGTAGCGCCAGTGTGGAAACATATCCAACACTAAGCCACCACCATCGCGTTTGCGATAGTTCCAGCTTGAGCGTTGCGCGGGGTGAATCTCACCATCAAACACCCACCAGCCAAAGTCGATTTTGGCCTGAATAATGTCACCAAAGAAGCCCGCTTCTTTGACTTTGCGAAGCTTGTGCAAGCTAGGTAAAAACAATTTGTCTTGCACGGTGCCGTTCTTGAGTTTCAAGCGCTCGGCCATACGCGCTAATTCAAGAGCCTCATCCAGCGACTCGGCGATCGGCTTTTCTAGATAGATATGTTTGCCTGCCTGCATCGCGGTTTGCGCACGCTCAAAGCGGCCAGCGGTTACGCTTGCATCAAAATAGATTTCATTATTTTTGTCGGCCAGGCAAGCTGCGCGATCGGTTGACCAAGCGATGCCGTACGGTTCAGCCAAGGCCTTAAGCTTATCGGCATTGCGGCCTAGCAGCACTGGCTCGGGGATCAGCTTGTCGCCATTTTTAAGCAATAGCCCACCTTCTTTGCGAATATTCAGCAATGAACGTAAGTGTTGCATGTTGCCCAAGCGCCCAGTCGCGCCTTCGATAATGATGTGAATTTTTTTTGTCAACATTGTTTGGCTACTTTTGAAAGAATACTTGTCTATTAATGATGCGACGCTTAGCGTTCAGCAACAGAGTAAGCAATAAAGGGATATTCACACGGCGGCCCGTCAGCCACATGCATCACGCGGCTTTCAAGGTCAATCAATACCGCGCCTGTCGTCATCGTCTGTTTGG
>JARXAG010000006.1 GCA_029866055.1 Burkholderiaceae bacterium | reverse complement strand
GCAGCGTTTTGAATATTCATGACGGCCGCGCCCATCGACAATGTCTGTTCAATTTCTGGCACTTTTTCATTGTCGTGCGAAATCTTGTACGCAAGCCCAATCAGTAGCGGCACTGTTGATAGCCACTTGCGTGTGTTCTGTTCTTTTTGCGGCGTAATCTCGCGACCCGAGCGACGTGTAGCGTCAATCGCAAGATCGGTAAACGCTGCGACCTCGGGTTGCATCACGAGCGCAAAGCGCCACGCACGTAACGCTGAATGATCGGGCGCACAGACTGCCGCCGCAAGCATTTGCTGCAGTTGTTCAACGTTAGGCCCTGGCGCTTGTACAAGTTTTTGTGACCGACGCGTGGTTAGTAACTGAGCGTTTGTAAGCGAAGTCATTTGTGTAACACCTTAAGCATTAGAAAAAAACCCTGCATCACAGAAGCGATGCAGGGCTTAGTGACAGACCGTCTGCCTAAGCAGACAAGGTCAATCAGTATTACAGCACTTGAATGTTGGTTGCTGATGGGCCTTTAGCGCCCTGACCAATTTCAAAGCTAACTTTCTGGTTTTCTTCGAGAGTTTTGTAACCACTCGAGCGAATTTCAGAATAGTGAGCGAACAGATCTTTGCCGCCGCCGTCAGGCATGATAAAACCATAACCTTTTTCGGCATTGAACCACTTCACGACACCAGTTGCCATTTCAACTTCCTTGATAGATAAATAACGGGCAAAAACGCCCAACGTGCTAGATGGTCAAGGAAGGGATAGACACCACTGATTACCACTAAGGGCGACCGACTAGGGACAAAAACCGCGTCGCTTGAGAATCTTGCAGACAAAGTTTAGATGTGAAGTGCCCTAGAGTCAAACACTTACAGTGGTTTTTTGCTCTTAAATCGCTGAATTTGTGGTTTTCTCTACATTTTGGGTACGAAAGCAACAAAATAAGTGATTTCTCTAAGAATTTACTTCAATTTCAAAAAAAAACACTAGGTAACTATCCCTACACTTTCAGTATTGGCTGAACAACAGGGATACCGCAATGAAAGTGATCGTTTTAGGTGCAGGAGTCATTGGTACAACCAGCGCGTATTACCTCGCACGCGCGGGCGCTGAGGTCACGGTGATTGATCGCCAAGGCTGTGTCGCGAACGAAACCAGCTTCGCCAACGCTGGGCAAATCTCACCTGGCTACTCAACACCGTGGGCCGCACCTGGCATCCCCTTTAAAGCCTTTAAATGGATGTTCACCAAGCACGCTCCGCTAGCAATCAAGCTAGACGGCAGCCTGTGGCAGCTACGCTGGATGGCTAACATGTTGCGTAACTGCACTGCCAGCCGCTACGAACTTAACAAAGAGCGCATGATGCGCGTGGCCGAGTACAGTCGCCACTGCCTCGACACATTGCGCGCAGACACTGGGATCCAATACGAACAGCGCTGCGGGGGCACCTTGCAGTTGTTTCGCACCCAAGCCCAGTTGGATGCCGTGCAACGCGACATTAAGGTGTTAGAAGAGTGTGGCGTGCCGTATGAGCTACTTGGCGTATCGCAACTCACCTCGGTTGAACCAGGCCTGCGACGCGCTCAAGGCCTGCTCGCGGGCGGTCTGCGTTTGCCCAATGACGAAACCGGCGACTGCCAACTTTTCACCACCCGTTTGGCCAAACTGGCACAAGACATGGGTGTGCAATTTCAGTACAACACGCCTGTTGATCAGTTGCTCGTTGAGGGGGGCCAAATCGCCGGTGTGCGCACTGGACACGAAGTTCTAAAAGCTGATCGCTATGTCTTGGCGTTTGGAAGCTACACCCGTGATTTACTTGCGCCTCTGAATATCGACCTACCTGTGTACCCAGTAAAGGGCTATTCGCTCACCGTGCCTTTGACAGATGAATCTCTCGCGCCACAATCCACCGTGCTTGACGAAACCTACAAAGTTGCCGTCACACGCTTTGACAACAGGATTCGCGTTGGTGGCATGGCCGAACTGAGCGGCTTTGATTTAAGCTTAAAGCCACAACGTCGGGCGACGCTCGAAAAAGTCGTCACTGAGTTGTTTCCGGGCGGCGACATCAAAAATGCGACATTTTGGACGGGATTGCGGCCCATGACCCCAGATAGCACTCCGATCATTGGTGCGACATCCTTGAACAATCTGTTTTTAAATACGGGCCATGGCACACTTGGATGGACGATGGCCTGCGGCTCTGGCAAGCTGATTGCTGACTTGGTGACGGGACAGCACCCCGAAATCAGCACCGACGGCCTGGCAATCAGTCGCTATCAAACAACGACTCAACCACCTGTGCAGCAGCCAGCTTCAGTGCCCGCTTAGTTTTCAGAATATATTGAAGCGTTCGTGCGCGGGCTAAACGGTTTCGAATACCCGTTTAGCCTCACTTGCCCGAGATATTTCTCAACAACCATCTTTTGTAATCTATGACTCGTCCCTCAAAAGCCCTCATTGATCTTGCCGCCCTGCGTTCAAACTATCTAACAGCCCGCACCCTACATAGTGGGCGGGCGTTAGCGGTTGTTAAAGCCAACGCCTACGGGCACGGCGCTGTGCCCTGCGCGCAAGCCTTAGCGGATATCGCAGACGGCTTTGCCGTTGCCTTTGCCGCCGAAGCCTTTGAGCTTCGCGAAGCTGGCATCACTAAGCCTATTCTGGTCCTTGAAGGCTGCTTTGATCAAGACGAACTTCTCGCAGCGCACAAGGCCAACCTCTGGGTCGTCATCCATCAAGAATCACAATTACGTGCGCTTGAAACGGCGCCTATAGATGCTCACAGCATACGCGTCTGGCTCAAGGTAGATTCAGGCATGCATCGCGCCGGCTTTGCGCTCGAAGCTGTGCAAGGCGCTTACCAACGCCTCGAAGCTTGCCCCTCGGTGGCTTCGATCACGCTCATGACACACTTTGCCCGCGCCGACGAACCCGACAGTGACGCCACCGCCAAGCAAATCACTGCCTTCCACGAAGCTACCGCTGGTTTGCCTGGGGATCGCAGCTTGAGCAATTCAGGCGGCATTCTTGCTTGGCCGACCGCACGCGGCAACTGGGCCCGGCCTGGAATCTTGCTGTACGGGGCAGATCCGTTGCCAGTGAAACCAGAAATTTCGACAAACGACCAACCACTGAACCCAACTTACCAACTCACACCAGTCATGTCTTTAGTAAGTGAGGTCTTTGCCATCCGCACACTCGAACCCGGTGAGGCCTTAGGCTATGGAGGCACCTTTGTCGCAACGACCCCAGTGCGTGTTGGTTTGGTAGCGATCGGCTATGCCGACGGCTACCCCAGAGTCACGCCTACCGGTACCCCCATCGCAGTGGGTGGCGTGCTGACCCGCACGATCGGTCGTGTCTCGATGGATATGCTCACCGTTGACCTAACCGACTTGCCTCAAGCAAGCATCGGCAGCCCCGTCGAATGCTGGGGCAAGCAAATCGACGTCAACGTGGTCGCCCAACAAGCCGGCACGATTGCCTATGAGCTGCTGTGCAACGTCAAGCGTGTACCCAAAGTGTTTACCGACTGACCGGCTTGACCTCTCGATCGCCCACTTAACCTGGTTGTGATTCAGTTTCGCCCTTGTAGCCCGCAGCAACGATCACACTGATCGCTGAATTGGTTGAGAGGTTCGTCAAAGTCGTAATTGGATCAATAACTGGATAAACAGCCATCACCAACACGACAACCGCCTGAGCGGGCAAGCCGAGTGGTAACAACACGATCGATATCATCGTGATGGAGACCATGCCCGGGGCCCCCGCACCTGCAATAGCAGCAAGCACACTCAAGGAAACGACCAACAGCAGCTGCAGAACATCTAACGACACGCCGTACAGCTCCGCCGCAAAAATGCTTGCTGCTACATAAATCATTACCATAGAAAAGCGATTCAGCACGACTCCCAAAGGGATCACCAAGTTAATCATATTCGATGGCATTTTTAATATGTCACCGGTCAATCCCTGAATAGCAGAGGGCATCGCAGCAAACGAACTCGTTGTGCCAAAAGCAATAACCATGGACTCTTTCATCGCAGATAAAACAGCAAATGGCGATCGCCGAACGACGGCAGACATAATCGCCGTGTTCACAACAATGATCAGCAACGCAGTACTCCAGATAATGACGACAAATCTCAACATCGCCATCAACGTTTCTGTACCTGTATTGGCCAGCTGATTAGAGAGCATCGCGAACAAACCAAAGGGCAGTAAATACATAATCCAACTGATGATCTTAAAAAAGGCTTTGAATAGGCCCTCGGCAATCTCTAGAATATGCTCCGCACCCTTGCCACCCATGACGCCCGTTGCAACCCCCAAGATCAACGAGAAAAACAATATTGAAAGGTTAGAACCTTGACCTAAGTCATAAAAAATATTCGTCGGAATCATCGCTTGTATGAACTCAACCGCCCCACGGCTTGCAGGCCCGTCGCTAGCACCACTTTGATCTGCAGCGCTAAGCGTCTTTCCCAGCAGGGCTCTTGCCTCTTGACTCAGGTATCTGCCCGGCCCCACCACAAGACTAATCACAAGCGCAACCGCACTCACGACAAAGAGAAAAATCAGGCTAGTCGTCACGATTTTGAAAATACTCTCGCGCGCAGATTCGGAAGCACAGAGTTTTCCGACGCTGCCGATCAGTGCTGTCATCAAAATCGGAATAATCGTCATTTGAAGCAGCCTGAGGTAGATGTCGCCGATCGGGGCTAAGCTTTTAGAAAATGTGGGAAAAAACAACCCAGCGCCGACAGCCAACACCAAGGACATTAGCACCACAATTGGCGACTTGAGCCATTGCATCGAGAAGGTGAACTGTTTCTTCGTGACAGGTTTCATGAATAACAAGCCTTCTAACAGTTTAGTAATTTTTTAAAAATAATTGATCGACTCTTGTCTTGCCAACGACCGGTTCAAGTAGAAGATTCAACCAAGCAGCAAAGTTCGTGTCGGGCCAATCAACAATCGCAGCAACCTCGCTTCTGAGTTCTGGCAACGCAAAGTAGCCAAAATACAGTCCCCTCTCTGGCTTATCGACAAACATTTTTCTCGCTTCGACTTCATCACAAAATACCGCATCAATTTTGCCCGAATCAAGGGCCTCGATGAGCGAAGCGATATTCGTAAATGTTTCTACCTTCGCGTTGGGAAAGCGCTTGCTGACATTGTTTATATAGGTGGAGCTATTGATCGTACCAATACGTAGTGATAGTTGACTCATGCTTTGAAACCTATCATCTGAAGGTTTTTTTTCAAGCACTTTCAACCGATTCGTCACGATCACGAAATTGAGAGTGAGATATGGCAAGCTGTAATTGACTTGTGGAGCAATTGCGAGATCACGCTTAACTCGGGCGAATACTAGATCAGCTTTGCGCTGCTTTAATGCGTCAACCAGTGCAGCCGTGTCGCCGTAACTAGCGTCCCACACTAGCTTGACTCCAATAGTGTCCGCAACTAGCTGAGCCAAGTCAATCTCGTAACCAGACCAATGCCCCCCCTTTAACACCGAGAATGGGTACAAAGGATCTCGCAATGAAGCCACGCGCACTTCGCCGCGTTTACGAATCTCTTGCACAGTTTCCAGGCTGCCTTGAGCCTCAGACAATTGCGGTATTGCAAGAAGCAGCGCGAGCTGAAGCCAGCAATTACTTTTTATAATATGGAGCATAGATTCTGAGCAGGTCGTCGGCCTTACGCGTCGGATAATTCATGTCAAGGTACAGATTAATAAATCCGAGCAAATGTACACTTTGGCTATTGACCGCAATGCTTAAGTTATCAGCCATTGCAGGATTGTCGATCGGACTCGTGCTTAGCTCGACAGAGTGCTCTGGGAATCTAACCAGAGAATTTTTTACACCGACCTCATCACCAAAGATTGCCGCGACGCGTCCCTCGGCCACGGCTCTAAATGTTTCGTGCCAGTCGCTGAATTCGACTATCGTGGCTTTAGGCGAAACTTTTTTAGCAAAATCTAAATAGGCATTACCCTTGGGTGCGCCGACTAAACCGTTAAAACTCGCCATCCGCGGCAAGGAACCGTCCAAATTGTATTTGGTTGCTGATATTCTGTTCAGAATCAAGACAGGTCTGAGCACCACATACGGACGCGAGAATTGCACTCGTTCGGCGCGCGCCAATGTCCTGCTGAGCGCACTGAGACCAATATCAGCCTGACCGCTTGCGACGATATCCACGACCCCATTGAAAGTTTGGGCGCTTCTGTCAAAGGTGAGGCCAACGCCCAAGGCATCAGCGATTGCCTTGGCTAAATCCACATCATTCCCGTACAACTTACCGTTCGAGTCAGACATAAACATCGGGATTAGATCCCTCGCAAGCATGGCAACGACCAGTTGTCCCCGATCTTTTATTTTTTGAATATCAGGAGGATAGGTCGCGCTTACCGCCGCAGCACCCTGGCCAAACGCTTGGCCCCCGAGCGTACAAACAAGCAGTAGAGTTAAGACAAAAATTCTGAGCATTTACAGCGTCACTAAAATGTTAGATGTTCATTAAATGACCGACTCGCCTAGCGTTTCTCAGCGCGTTGGATGGATGCCAGACTAAACATTTGCAATTTTTTAGGTACAACTTAATGCGTCTTCGGTCGCTGACAAGCTTGAGCCAATGAGCTCAACGTAGCGGTTACTAAGAAATTTTTATATTCAATAGCTGTAGGCTATCTACTAGTCTATTTCAACGCCAACAAGCGTCTCTCACAAAAGCTCTCACGCGGTTGAAAAGGTCATATGCCCTTAAAAGCCCCATGGTTTTATGAATACTTGCTCTGCTCCACCGAAGAGACATTTCCGAGAGAGTCGTTTGCACACGATTGCCCCGTGATAATGGGATAATGCCCAAAATTCACCAGACTTGATTATTTATGCCAACACTGCAACTTGCCACCTGGAACGTCAACTCCTTAAAAGTACGGCTGCCACAGGTTTTAGCGTGGCTTGAAGCGAATCCAGTTGATGCCCTATGCCTGCAAGAGCTTAAGCTTGATCACGATAAGTTTCCGCTTGAGGCATTCACTGCCATTGGCTACCACGCAGGCTGGGCCGGTCAAAAAACCTATAACGGTGTCGCAGTGCTGTCGCGCCAGCCTGGCGTGAATATCATCCGTAATATCCCTGGCTTTGAAGACCACCAGCAACGCGTCTTGGCCACCACCCTGCCCTACGGTGCCAGCACTATTCGCGTGATCAGCGCCTATTGTCCTAACGGCCAAGAGGTTGGCAGCGAAAAGTATCTTTACAAGCTTGCCTGGTTTAAAGCGTTTGAGGCTTGGCTGATCACTGAAAAACAACAACATCCTAATATCGCGGTGCTGGGCGATTACAACATCGCGCCCGTTGATGCTGATGTTCACAATCCCGACAAATGGATTGGGCAGATCCTGGTCTCAGAGCCCGAACGTGCGGCATTTCAATCTTTGCTGGCGCTTGGGTTTACTGACGCGTTTCGCTTGTTCGAGCAAGCACCCAAATCCTTTAGCTGGTGGGATTACCGTATGAATGGTTTTAAGCGTAACGCCGGCATGCGCATTGATCATGTGTTGTTATCAGAGTCGCTTGTACCAAGCTGTACGGCCTGTGTCATTGACAAGGGGCCACGCGCCCTTGAACAGCCCTCAGATCACACGCCCGTGATCGCGACTCTCACACTGGGTTAGACACACATGGCCACCCTCAAAACTCATGCGTCAGTTAAGTCATCCATCAGGGGCGCTAGCTCAGCCAAGCGTCCAAATGTTCTAACCACACCACGTACTACTCTCGCACTGCCACTCGATCACCTAGTGATCAACACGCATTTTGAAATGAATGCGGCGCAAACCATCTTTGAGCAACTTGGTTTTACCTTGACACCACGCGGGCGCCATAGCTTAGGCTCGATCAATCACCTGATGGTGTTTGAGAACGACTACTTAGAGTTGATCGGCCTACCCAGCGACGGTGGCCCATTGCGTAAAGAAGTTTTAGAAAGCCCTGTGGGCATCGACGGGCTGGTCTTTCAAACCTCTGACGCAGCACGCACGCATCAGTTGTTGCAAGCAAACGGCTTAGCCGTGCAACCCGTGCAAGCGTTTACACGCCCCGTTGAGCTTGACGGCGTCGTATCTGAGGCACGGTTTGAAACCGTGCGCTTTGAGCCGGGCCAATTTAACGCCGGGCGCTTGTATTACTGCAAACATTTCACTCCTGAATTGGTGTGGCGCAAAGAGTGGCAAGCCCATCTGAATGGCGTCAGTGCAATTTCTGGCTTATTGATCGTTTGCGAGTCACCTGAACAAGAAGCCACGCACTATGTCGCCGCTGCCGGTGGCGTTGCTGTCGCTGGCGCAAACGGCGAGTATCGTGTGCGCGGTGCACAGTACAACTTAGTATTTGTGACTGACGCGCAATATGCAGAATGCTTTGATGGCCTCACTTGTGTGGGCGGCAAGCGCGCAAGTTTTTTTGGCGCGATTGCGCTGCAGACCGCATCGCTGACGCCGCTGCGCGCAGCACTGAAGCGTATGCAAAAAAATGGTTTACATACAGTCGCTTGGCGCGAGCAACCTGGTCGGATCGCGGTGCAAATGCCTGGGTTTAATACCCTGCTAGAGTTTATTGAGGCGGGCATTGCTTAATTTTTAGTGCGTAGTCATTTTAAGTGTTGAGTGTTGACCGCGCTCATCGCTTTTAGTTAACGATTTTTTATTTTCAGGATATTTTCATGTTCAAAATTTGGGGTCGTATCACTTCTATTAACGTCCGCAAGGCCGTC
>JARXAG010000187.1 GCA_029866055.1 Burkholderiaceae bacterium | reverse complement strand
AATTCGCAAACGCTATCTCACCGAAAACGAGCGCAAGCGTATGTCACGCTCTGACGCTTAAGCTTCGCTGGTACGAACGGCACTCACCATGCCGTGAATAACCAAAAATGCGCTCAATGCATTGAGCGCATTTTTTTGATCGCATGTTGTAGTCCCACCTCAGGCAACCTGCTTTGTTTTTTCTGCTCAGACCGCGCGATTGGGTTGCAGTTTGAGAATCTCTGGGTGCTCTTTGTAAAAATCAAGAAGATGAGCGACAACGTCTTCGGGTTCGTTCGCAATAACAAAGATCTTGGGGTCAATGGTGTCGATCAATCTGTTGGCTGTTAGCTGCTCTTGAATCCAACTCATCAAACCACCCCAAAAAGTTGGTCCAACTAAGATGACCGGTCCGTACGGCACTTTGCCCGTTTGCATCAGGGTCAAGGCCTCAAACAACTCGTCAAGTGTGCCGAAGCCGCCTGGTAACACCACATAGGCCAAGCTGTGCATAAAAAAGGTCGATTTGCGCGATACAAAGTGCTTAAACGGTAATTCAATGCTTAAAAACGGGTTCGCTTGCGCCTCGTGGTGCAGTTTGATGTGTAGCCCGATACTCGTTCCGCCGGCCTCGAAGGCCCCTTTGTTTGCGGCTTCCATAATGCCAGGCCCGCCACCGGCAATGACGCTAAAACCGGCTTTTGCTAATAACTGAGCGATTTTTTCACTTTTTTGATAATGCTCAGACTCGGGTTTAATACGAGCACTGCCAAATAAGCTGATTGCCGGCCCAATATTGGCCAGAGTCTCGGCGGCGAGCACCATCTCTGACATAATTTGGGTTGTTTGCTGCTGAATCAGCGAAATCTCTTCTTTTTTGTGGCCCATGAAAAAAACCCTGTTGCTCGTCGATGGATCAAGTTACCTGTATCGCGCCTTTCATGCGATGCCAGATTTGCGTAATACTCAAGGCGAACCTACGGGTGCCATTTATGGTGTCGTCAACATGATGCGCAGAATCTTGCTTGACTATCCTGCGCAATATGCCGCCTGTGTGTTTGATGCGCGTGGCAAAACGTTTCGCGATGATCTATACCCTGACTATAAATCACATCGCCCGTCGATGCCCGAAGAGCTCGCTAGCCAGATTGAGCCGATTCACGCGGCAATACGCGCGATGGGATGGAGCGTGCTTAGCGTGCCAGGGGTCGAGGCCGACGATGTGATCGGCACACTCGCGCAGTGGGCGCAACAGCAAGATATCCACACAGTCATCTCAACCGGCGATAAGGATTTGGCCCAGTTGGTGACCAGCCACATCACGCTGGTCAACACCATGTCAAACGAAGAGCTCGACCCTGAAGGGGTGCTGCGCAAGTTTGGCGTCGCACCTAACCGCATCGTCGATTATTTAATGCTGGTGGGGGACACCGTTGATAATGTGCCTGGGGTACAAAAAGTCGGCCCTAAAACTGCAGCTAAATGGATCGATGAATTTGGCTCGATTGAGACCTTGGTTGAGCGCGCCGCTGAGGTCAAAGGCGTGGCTGGCGAAAATTTACGGGCAGCCATTGGCCAGTTCACCCTAACGCGTGAGCTCTTAACCATTAAAACCGACTGCGAGTTGCAGGTAGAAGTGCCGGAAATAGAAGTTCTTGCACCAAAGCCGCATGATAAAGATACCCTCACGCGCCTATTTGAACGCTATGGCTTCAAGTCGTGGCTGCGTGAATTAACTGGCGAACCCACCCGCGTACCCACCGGTGATGCGCGTGTTGCAACAGAAATCGCACGGCCGACTGCGCCCGAACACACCCACTATGAAATGGTGACAGACTGGGCTACGCTCGATAGTTGGCTGGCGCGAGTGTCGGCGGCGCAGTGTGTGGCCTTGGATACCGAAACTACCGCGCTCGACGCGATGCAAGCTCGCCTCGTGGGCATCTCGCTCTCGATTGAGCCTGGTGTGGCTTGTTATATTCCGGTCGCGCACCGTGGTGCCGATGCGCAAGGGCAATTGCCGCGTACCGAGGTATTGGCCCGCATGAAAGCGTGGCTTGAAGACCCGCAACCAACCAAGCTCTTGCATCACGCTAAATACGACACCCACGTTTTTGCAAACGAGGGTATTGACTTGCGCGGTGTTGCTGACGACACGATGTTGCAAGCCTATGTGCTTGAGTCGCACCGTGGCGTGGGGCTCGAAGATCTGTGTCTGCGTCGCCTGGGTATCAAGGGTATGTCGTACGAACAGTTGTGCGGAAAGGGGGCACATCAAATCGGGTTTGATGAAGTCGACCTTGAGCGCGCCACTCACTACGCTTGCGAAGACGCCGATTTCACGTTACGGCTGCATCACGTCTTGCGACCAGAGGTGAGGGCGCTTGCCTCGCTTGAATATATCTACCAGCTTGAAATACTAGTGTCGCGTGTGCTGTTTGAAATCGAATGCAACGGTGTCATGATTGACTCGGCTGAGCTTGGCCGACAAAGCCACGTGATTGGTCAAGAGTTGTTGGCTCTCGAGCAGCGGGCCTACACAATCGCCGAACAACCTTTTAATTTGAATTCGCCTAAGCAACTGGGCGAAATTCTGTTTACAAAAATGCAGTTGCCGGTAGTGCGCAAAACGCCTGGTGGCGCACCCTCAACCGACGAAGACGTACTCACTAAGCTGGCTGAAGACTACCCCTTGCCTCAGGTCTTGCTTGAGTATCGCGGCCTGGCAAAACTGAAATCCACCTATACCGACAAACTGCCCAAAATGGTCAACGCCGCGACGGGGCGTGTACACACCCATTACGCCCAGGCTGCGGTCATTACCGGGCGTCTGGCCTCGTCTGAGCCTAATCTGCAAAACATACCGGTACGTTCTGAAGCGGGGCGACGTGTGCGCGAAGCCTTTGTCGCCACAAATGGCGTCATTATTTCTGCCGACTATTCGCAAATCGAATTACGTGTGATGGCACATGTCTCAAACGATGCAAACTTGCAGCGCGCCTTTGCGGCGGGCGAAGATATCCATAAGGCAACCGCCTCTGAAGTGTTTGGCGTCAGTCTGCAAGACGTGTCTGCAGACCAGCGCCGTGCGGCCAAGGCGATTAACTTTGGTTTGATCTACGGGATGGGAGCCTTTGGTCTGGCAAGCAACCTGGGCATCACACGCGATGCTGCGCAATCCTATATTGACCGATATTTCACGCGTTACCCCGGGGGGGCTCAGTACATGGCCGAGACCCGCGCCCTGGCCCACGAGCAAGGCTATGTTGAGACCGTGTTTGGTCGACGTTTATGGTTGGCCGATATCAACGCCGCCGGAGCCCGTCGTGCGGGCGCTGAGCGTGCAGCGATCAACGCACCGATGCAAGGCACTGCAGCTGATTTGATTAAGCTCGCGATGGTGGCAGTGCAAAGCTGGCTCGCACACGAAAAACTACAAACCAAAATGGTCATGCAGGTGCATGATGAACTGGTGCTGGATGTACCGCTGTCTGAAGTCGATCGTATCAAAGACAACTTGCCCGGCTTAATGTGTGACGTGGCAAGCCTGCGAGTACCACTTGTCGCTGAAGTCGGTGTTGGCCCTAATTGGGAACAGGCACACTAAGCACATGCACAGCCCAAAGCTTAGTCAGACAATGGCAAGGTTGATTCAGTCAAAAAAATAGCCCCATCGAAGGGGCTATTTAGAGCAAAGCGGCAAACCGCTTTTATTTCACTCGCAGATTTTGTAAAGCATTGATACGTGCATTGATGGGTGGGTGCGTCGCAAACATGGCGCTAATCCCGCCGCCGCCACTGATCCCCGAAGCTTCAAAGCTTTTAGGTAACACACCAGGTGTCAAGCCCCCAAGGCGAGCCAAGGCGCGAATCATCGGTTCGCGTGAGCTGAGTAGCGAAGCCGAGCCCGCATCGGCGCGATATTCTCGCTGCCGTGAAAACCACGCGACGATCAGGCTGGCTGCGATGCCAAAAGCGATTTCACACACAATGACTGTGGCGTAATAGCCAATCCCAGCGCCCTTATCGTTTTTAAGAATCACGCGATCAACAAAGTAGCCAACGACTCGGGCTAAAAATACAACAAAGGTATTCACCACGCCCTGGATCAGGGTCAGGGTGATCATGTCACCGTTGGCAATATGTGCAACTTCATGCGCCAGCACGGCAGTCACTTCTTCTTCGGTCATGCTGTCGAGCAAGCCCGTTGAGACGGCCACAAGCGAATCGTTACGAAACGCGCCCGTGGCAAAAGCGTTGGGCTCTCCGTCGTAAATCGCCACTTCAGGGCGACCAATACCGGCGCGATCAGCAATTTGATGAACGGTGTCGACGAGCCACTGCTCTTTTGCGCCGTTCGGTGCTTGCGGGTCAATCACCCTTGCGCCGGTACTCCGTTTGGCCATCCATTTGCTGATTAAGAGCGAAAATATCGCACCGGTAAAGCCAACAATCACCGAAAACACTAACAGCATCGGAACATTGAGCCCTTGGTCTGTCAGAAAGCGATTGACACCCAAGATGCTCAAGGTGGCACTCAGTACCAGCATGACCGCTAGGTTAGTCAGCACAAAAAGAATAATTCGTTTCATGATCTTTTAAGAGGTGAGAAAAATTGAAAAGGCTCGCGCCGATAAATAAAATATAACTACAAAAACACTTTAATTCACCAAAAAAACAGCAATATGACCGATTCGTTGCTTGGTTGTGACCGCCAACCGCACGCGCGGTCTAAGCTGCGGCCACGCGCTGAACTCTTTATTGTGAATTTGGACAAGCAGCGGAGTTAAAAGTTCTCAGTTTCGTTCATGGCTTTGCGGTACCACTCATGAAAATGCTGCATGCCGTCTTCCATGGGTGACTGATACGGCCCGGTTTCTGAGGTGCCGCGCGCCAGTAAGGCGGCGCGTCCGGCGTCCATGCGCTCGGCGATTTCGTCATCTTCGACCGCGGTTTCCATATAGGCTTCGCGTTGCGCCTCGACAAACTCGCGCTCGAAGAGCGCGATTTCTTCGGGGTAGTAAAACTCGACGATATTGACCGTTTCGGTGGGTGACTTTGGGTAAAGGGTCGAGAGTACAGCAACATGAGGATACAGCTCGATCATGTGTGTCGGAAAATAGGTGACCCAGACCGCACCGAAATCGGGTGCCTGGCCGCCGCGAAACGTTAGCAACTTGTCGTGCCACACTTTATAAGCAGGCGACCCTGGCTGCGAAAGCGCACGATGTACGCCAACGCGCTGCATGCTGTAGTGCTCAGTGAACTCCCAGGACAAGTCATCGCACGTGACAAAGTGTCCAAGACCCGGATGGAAAGGTGCCACATGATAGTCTTCGAGATAAACCTCGATGAAGGTCTTCCAGTTGTAATTGCACTGGTGCACTTCAACGTGATCAAGGACATAGTCTGAAAAATCAAATTCTGGTCGCCTGAACAGTTTGCCGATTTCGGCGACCGGGTCGCGCGGGCCTTCAAAGAGCAAGCCATGACAGTCCTTGAGCGCAAAGCGCTCGAGGTTCAGGCACGGCGTATTGTCAAAATGCGGTGCCCCTAGCAAGTGACCTTGCTTATCGTATGTCCAGCGATGGAGTGGGCACACAATATTGCCACCAGTATCCCTAAGGTTGCCGTGGGTATTGCGATGGCCTGAGACATTGCCCGTTTCGCCACCCAGCATTAAGGCTTGGCGGTGACGGCAAACGTTAGAAAGTAGTTCGATGCCGTTTTGACCGCGCACCAAGACTCTGCCGTTATTTTCATGAGATAGGCTGCGCCAGTCTCCGGGTTGTGGGACGCTTTTTTGGTGCCCAACATAACGCGAAAACTGTTCAAAAATACTTTTTTGCTCGCGCTCAAAGCGGGCTTGGTCAAAATATGTGTCGACAGCAAGCTGGGTACGAGCGGGCGCTAAGTGCGCCATCCGACCAATGTCGGTCATGATTCCCTCTGCACCGATAAAAAAGCCAGGACGGACAGTACCGTTCTGGCGTGAAGAAAACCGGATTGACCGATTAACCTTAAAAAACCATTGTACCTCAAGGTGTTGAGACCGGATCATCTCGTACAATCAGGGTTTACATCTTGTTTGTGTTTAATAATTTAGACGGCAACCCTGTCTTCGGAGTATCGCTTGACCAAGGCTAACAAAACATCGATCAAATCAGGTGAAGCCGCTACCGAGCTTGACCCAAGCTTGCCTGAAGATTTCGAGACGGCGCTGGCTGAACTCGAGGCGTTAGTCGCCACCATGGAATCGGGTTCACTTGCGCTTGAGCAGTCATTGGCGGCTTACGCTCGCGGTGTGGCCCTGACTCGACTGTGTCAGCAAAAGCTGGCGCAAGCCGAACAACAAGTCAAAGTCCTCGAGGCTGGCATGCTGCGCCCCTTTGAAGGTCTGGATGCCGACGCGTCATGAGTCTGTCTGCTGTTGAATTTTCTGCCTGGCTGTCTGAGCGTGCGCAACACGTTGAGCAAGTGTTGGCTCGCGTCTTGCCGCACGAAGATGCGGTGCCAGCGCGTTTGCATCGCGCCATGCGCTATTCAGTGTTGGGCGGTGGCAAGCGAGTGCGTGCTGCACTAGTGTTTGCGGCTGCGCATGCTTGCCGGCCAGCGCTCTCAACACAGCCAGACGCCGAATGCGCGTGGGCGCAAGATCTCGCGGCCGCCGCCGTTGAGCTTGTGCATGCCTATTCGCTGGTACACGATGATTTGCCTTGCATGGATGACGATGTCTTGCGGCGCGGTCGCCCGACCGTGCACGTACAGTTTGACGAGGCCACAGCGTTGCTGGCGGGCGATGCCTTGCAACCGCTGGCGTTTGATCTGCTTGCACAAATGCCAATTGCGCCACCGTTAATCGTTCAGGCGATTCGCGACTTGGCTCAAGCCGCCGGGAGTCTTGGGATGGCCGGCGGGCAGGCGATCGATTTAGAAAGTGTTGGTAAAGCCCTGACTCAGGATGCCTTGCAACAAATGCATGTGCTAAAAACTGGTGCCTTGCTTGCGGCAAGCGTTTCGTTAGGCGGGTTGGCTAGTGGTGCAAATGCACAGCAGCGCAGCGCACTTGAGGCGTATTCGGCGGCGATGGGTCTAGCTTTCCAGGTGATTGACGATGTGCTTGATGTCACCGCCGATAGTTCTCAGTTGGGTAAAACCCCCGGCAAAGACGCAGCGGCCAATAAGCCAACTTATGTCACACTGATGGGCTTGGAGCAAGCCCGTACGTTCGCGGGCGAGTTGCATCAACGTGCATTGGCGGCGCTACACCCCTTGGGTGACTCTGCTGGCTTGTTAGCAGGATTAGCCGACTTTATTGTTTTACGCGATCATTAAAATGGTGTTGATGATTAAAGTGTTTGCGATGATTGTTTGTTTGCGATGATTTTTTGTAGAAGTTTTGAGACTTATGCCCACCGACTTGCTTGACCGTATTCACTCTCCTGCCGACTTGAAGCCGCTTGACAAGCGCGAGCTTCGAAAGTTGGCAGATCAGCTGCGCGCCTTTGTGCTTGACTCTGTGTCGCGCACCGGTGGGCATTTGTCGTCAAATCTGGGTACGGTCGAACTCACCGTCGCGCTGCATTATGTTTACGATACGCCCCATGACCGCATCATTTGGGATGTCGGTCATCAGTCTTATCCGCACAAAATACTCACCGGCCGCAAAGCAGGCATGAGCACGCTCAGGCAGTTCGGCGGCATGTCTGGTTTTCCAAAGCGTAGTGAATCCGAATACGACGCCTTCGGAACCGCGCATTCTTCAACCTCGATTTCTGCCGCGTTAGGCATGGCGGTAGCCTCGCGTAACGCTGGGGTATCGCGTCAGCATATTGCTGTAATTGGCGATGGCTCGATGTCGGCGGGCATGGCCTTTGAAGCTATGAATAACGCCGGCGTGACGCCCGATATCAATTTGCTGGTGATTCTGAACGACAACGATATGTCGATTTCGCCGCCAGTGGGCGCGCTTAATCGCTATCTTGCGCGTTTAATGTCGGGGCAGTTTTATGCAGCGGCCAAAAACGTTGGACGCTCTGTTTTACAGCATATGCCTCCGGTGCTTGAGTTGGCGCGCCGCTTTGAAGAGCACGCCAAAGGCATGGTCACCCCGGCGACCTTGTTCGAAGAAATGGGTTTCAATTATGTTGGGCCCATTGATGGTCATGATCTTGATTCGTTGATTCCGACCTTGCAAAACATGCGTGCGCTGAAAGGGCCGCAGTTCTTGCATGTGGTGACTAAAAAAGGCCAGGGTTATAAGCTTGCCGAGGCCGATCCCGTGCTGTATCACGGTCCTGGCAAGTTCGATCCTGCCATCGGGATTCAAAAGCCCACTGCGATCCCTAAGACAACTTTTACACAAGTGTTTGGCACGTGGCTATGCGACATGGCCGCCCAAGACGCGCGCTTGGTGGGCATCACGCCCGCGATGCGCGAGGGTAGCGGCATGGTTGAATTTGAGCGTCGTTTTCCTAAGCGTTATTTTGATGTGGGG
>JARXAG010000123.1 GCA_029866055.1 Burkholderiaceae bacterium | reverse complement strand
GCGTGTGCAGGTGGTGTTGATCACCGTTGACCCAGAGCGCGATACGCAAGACGTTCTGCGTGCGTACGTATCAGGTTTTGACCCAGATTTTTTAGGCCTGACTGGCACGCCTGAGCAGATCAAAAAAACCGCTGGGTCTTTTAAAGTGTATTACGCAAAAACCGCCGGTGCAAAGGGTAATTATTCGATGGATCACAGTGCATCATTTTTTTTAATGGATGCGCAGGGTGAATCGCGTGTGCTCTTGAATAACAACATTGGTGCGGCTGCGATTGCGCACGATATTCAACTGTTGTTGCGCTAGTTTGCGCAGTTAGCCCCGCGCACCTAGCGATTCGCGCCAACCTGAGATTGCCGCCTGAGCACGCTCAGAGAGTGCGGAGATTTCGATGTCTTTGCGCCGCTCGATGATCATCAAGGCGTAAGGGGTGGCAAGGCTCGAGGCTTCGGGGCACAGGCGTAGTTCTTCTCCGACAGACGGACTGCGCTGGCGCCAGAAATTGATGGCGGATTCGAGTTCGGTCAGGGTCAATAATATTGGCATACCGACATTGTCACAGAATATGGGGTCGCGAAACCGCATCTAGCTGTTTTTTTGGGATGTTTTCGAGCTGTCAGAACCCCAGCAGATGCGAGTAATATCTAGGTATAACTCCCTCCAAAAAGGCTCATTATGAATCCAAGCCCTTCTAATCCATTTGTGCTGCCTGGGTTTGGTCAAAGTGGTGACGCTGCCACTAACCCTTTACTCGCGAGCCTAGAGATGATGCGCAAGGCGTTCGCCGACCTGGGCGCCCCTGCCGGAATGTCGGCCGGGCTTGGTTTGAGCCCGCCAATGAACCCAGAAGAACTTGAACGCAAGATTGCTGAGCTTAAGTCGGTTGAAAATTGGCTTAAGTTAAACCTTTCGATGCTCAGCAGTACGATTCAAGGGATGGAGGTGCAACTCGCCACCATCGCAACACTTAAGTCGTTTATGGCAGCCGGCTCAGCGGGCTCGGCGAACGCTCAGGCAACTCAGGGCGACGCAGCAACAACCGCGGCGGCCCCGGCAGCACAGGCCTGGTGGGACATGTTGCAGCAGCAATTCGGTCAAGTCGCGGCTGCGACTGCCGCCAGCATGGCATTAAAGCCTACGCCAGCAGCGGGTCAGGCGCCAGCGAAACGGGCCAGCGCAGCTAAAAAAACGGCAAGAAAAACCACCACTAAAAAAACGTCTTAAACAAACAATAAAAAAGCAGCGCTTAATTACAAAGCTACAACGCAAACTATGTTGAATATCGTCATTTTGGCCGCAGGCCAAGGCAAGCGGATGCAGTCTAACCGCCCAAAGGTGTTGCACACCATTGCAGGCCGTTCAATGCTGGCACACGTCATAAATGGTGCGCGCGCTCTTGCTGCCGACAATATTGTGGTGGTCGTTGGCCATGGCGCCGAATACGTGCAACAGGCGTTTGCAGCGCAACCAGACTTACAGTTTGCAACACAGCAGCCACAGCTCGGTACAGGCCATGCCGTGCTGCAAGCGGTGCAACAGCTAAAAGAAGATGGTCGCGATGATGTCACGATTGTTTTGTATGGGGATGTGCCTTTGGTACAGACAGCAAGTTTGCAGGCACTACTTGATGCACAAGGGCAGGGCGTGGCGGTACTGACCGAGTATTTATCAGACCCAACAGGATATGGCCGCATTGTGCGCGATGCCCAAGGCAAGGTCTGCGCGATCGTTGAGCATAAAGACGCGAGCCCCGAGCAACGCGCGATCACTGAAGTCAACACTGGGATTCTTGCGGCACCCACCGCGCAGCTTAAAACTTGGCTAGCCAAGCTCACCAACAACAACGCGCAGGGCGAGTACTACCTGACGGATGTTATTGGCATGGCGGTGGCTGAGGGCCTGGCTGTGAATGTGGCTCACCCTGGTGCGGCGTATGAAACCTTAGGTGTCAATAGCCGCGCGCAGCAGGCGCAGCTTGAGCGCTTATGGCAACTAGAGCTTGCGCGACGGCAACTTGAAGCCGGCGTGACGCTTGCTGACCCTGCGCGCTTTGACGTGCGCGGCAACTTAACCTGCGGTCAAGACGTCTTTATTGATATTGGTTGTGTCTTTGAAGGCACGGTTGAGTTGGGTGCGGGCGTTTATGTGGGTGCGCATTGCGTGCTGCGCGATGTGACGATTGGGGCGGGCACGCGGATTGAACCGTTCAGCCATCTCGATCAGGCGGTTGTGGGCGTTGACGCAAAGATCGGGCCCTATGCCAGATTACGTCCGGGCGCAGCCCTCGCTGATCGTACACACGTCGGTAATTTTGTGGAAATTAAAAATGCCCGCTTGGGCGTTGACAGTAAAGCCAATCATTTAGCCTACATCGGTGATGCCGATATTGGCGAGCGTGTCAACATTGGCGCCGGCACGATCACTTGTAATTATGACGGTGTCAATAAGCATCGTACTGTGATCGAAGACGACGCATTTATTGGATCGGATACGCAACTCGTTGCTCCAGTGCGAGTGGGGCGTGGCGCCACGCTTGGCGCGGGCACGACACTGACGCATGATGCACCGCCTGAAAAACTGACCGTGTCGCGTGCCAAACAACTCACCATCGAGGGCTGGAAACGGCCGGTTAAAAAAGTTTAAACATGTCTGAAGCACAAACAGCGCGAGCCCCCGACGCGATAGAAGGTTTGCCCACGGGGCGTCGACGCAAGGCTGCCTTTGCGCTGGGTATGGGTTTGATGTTGTCGGTGCTTGACGCCTCGATGTCTAACGTTGCTTTGCCAGCGATTGCAAAAGATTTGAATGAATCAGCGGCCTCGGTCGTTTGGATTGTCAACGCGTATGGCTTGACCGTTGCCATGATGCTGTTCCCGATGGCAGCGGTTGGCGAGCGCATTGGTTTTAAGAGATTGTTTCGTTTTGGTTTGCTGCTGTTTATCTGCGCCTCAATTGCGAGTGCCTTAGCGCCCACCCTACCGTTGCTATTGATTTGTCGTGTCGTTCAGGGGCTGGGTGGTGCATCCATCATGTGCTTGTTCGCTGCATTGCTGCGGCATATTTATCCGCCACATTTGATCGGGCGCGGGATTGGCTGGAACTCGATGACTGTCGCGGTGTCCTCGGTGATGGGGCCGTCGCTTGGCGCCTTTATTTTGTCGTTTGCGAGCTGGCACTGGATCTTTGCGTTCAACATCCCAATCGGGCTAGTGGCGTTATGGGGCGTTAAATATTTGCCAGACGTTGCGCCCGTTAAATCTCGGTTTGACTGGGTATCCGCCCTGCTAAGCATGACAACCATTGGTTTGCTCATTATCGGAATTGATTATTTAGCAACCTATACGTGGCAGGCGTTGACGCTGATTGCGCTCTCGGTTTGCGTGGGCATTTTGTTGATTCGTCGCTCAAGCGCGCAGCCGGCCCCGTTGTTTCCGGTCGACTTGTTTCGTATCCCCGCCATGCGTTTTGCGCTGGCCGCCTCGGCGAGTACCTTCTCGGCGCAGATGGCAACCTTTGTCTCGTTACCCTTTTATTTACTGACGACGTTGCAGCGACCACAAATGACGGTTGGTGTGCTGCTAGCGGGTTGGCCGGTGGGGGCTGCATTGATCGCTGCAATCGCGGGCCCGCTGTCTGATCGGTTTCCGGTCGCGATCTTAAGTGGCATCGGTGCGGCAGCAATGGCGCTAGGCTTAACCCTGATTGCCTTGATGCCGGCAACTGTTGACAACACTTGGTTATTTTTCGCGATGATGTTGGCGGGCGTAGGCTTTGGTTTTTTCCAAACACCTAATAACCGCGTATTGATTGGCGCTGCACCACGCCACCGTGCAGGCGCCTTAGGCGGCTTACAGTCTACAACGCGGGTGTTTAGTCAGACCTTTGGCGGTGCGGTCGTTGCGATGGTATTTAGTATGGGTTTCTCGATAGGGCCCTTGCTTGGTTTGTGGGTCGCCATTGGTTTTGCATTGGTCGCGGTGAGTGTCAATGTGATTCGGTATCGACAAGCGCCGCACTCGGGCCAACATGGCTGAGACGGCTCTGCGCATTTTGCAGATCAATACCGAGCGCGGTTGGCGCGGCGGCGAACGGCAGACATTATTAACCGCGGTGGGCCTGCGCGCGCGCGGCCACAACGTTGAGTTGTTACTACGCAAAGGCAGTGCGCTAGCCGAGCGTGCACGAGCGCTTGGTTTGGTGGTGCACACCGCCGGTGGTGGCTTCGCGTTTGGCTGTTGGCTAGCGTTACATGGCAAGCGCTACGATGTGTTGCATGCGCAAACCGCTAAGGTGGTGGCCTGGGCGCTTGCAGCAGCTTTTGTGAATCAGCGCCCGGTGGTGTTTTCACGTCGAACAAGTTTTCCGGTCGGTGCAGGCGTTTGGCTCACCCGCCTGAAGTGGCGCAGGCTAGATCAAATGGTGGCGATCAGCGAAGCGGCGGCTCATGCGCCACGCGCACTCGGTGTTCCAACGCAGGTCATCCCAAGCGCGGTCTTGCCCATTGCTGCTGATGCCGCACGGATTCAACAGTTTTTGAAGCAGCAGGCACTAGAGGGCAAGCGCTTGGTGGGCACAGCTGCAGCGTTATCGGTTGAAAAGGATCCAGTGACCTTAATTCATGCTGCTGCAAAAGTGTGTGCGCAATTTGAAGACGTGGTGTTCGTACATTGGGGCGCAGCGGGTGCAGCATCGCACGCCGCTGTGCAGGCAATTACCGAGTTGGGCTTACAAGAGCGCTACCTGCTTTTGGGTTTTGAGCCGGACGTCGAGCAATTGTTTGCTGCGCTTTCAGTGTTTGTCATGGCCTCGCGCTATGAGGCGTTAGGCAGTAGCGTGCTGGATGCCATGTTGCAAAACGTACCGGTCGTATCGACCGATGCCGGTGGCTTAAAAGAAACGGTGTCTGCAGGCCGTGGGCTGGTGTGCGCGCCGGGTGATGTTGCGACGATGGCTTCGCATATCGCGTTCATGTTGGCTCAGCCCGAGCAGGCGCAGGCAATGGCTACAGTTGCGTACGCGGCCGTGCGTGCCGAGTACGCTGTCAATAGCATGGTCGAACGGTATATTGACGTGTACCGTGCGGTTGTCACTTAGCAAGCTGCGCAGTCGTTATCCTAGCGCGATGCTAGTGTTGAATTTACTGCGGTGAATTGAAAAAAATGTTCGTACGTTACGGACATTCATTTGCGCGGTCAGTGCGCGATGCACCAGCGTGTGGTACGCCGGCATATCAGTTACTTGTGTGATCAAAATAAAATCTGGTCCAGACGATACTCGGTAGCATTGCAGCACCGCACTTTCAAGTGCGATGGCGCGCTCAAATTGTTGAAGGCTTTCGGCTGATTGCACGTCTAAGGTTACTTCAAGAATCGCAGTCAGGGTATTGCCAACTTTGGCTGGATCAACGATCGCCACTTGTTTTTGAATGATTCCCGACTCTGAGAGCCGACGCACGC
>JARXAG010000107.1 GCA_029866055.1 Burkholderiaceae bacterium | reverse complement strand
ACAGCTAGGGCCTTTCAGTATTTAATGAAAAAGAGTGTTGCTGAGGCTCAAAATCCTGAATTGAGCTCGGTTGTTTCTCCAATGTTCATTCGGTCAATCGAGGCGCTGCGCACCGCGAGGCAACATAGAATCGGTTTTCGGTTTCATAACGTTGAGACAACACGCTGGTTTGCCCTGTTGTTTCTCGGTATTTTGGCTCAGATGACAGTGATGATCACTCACCTAGAAAACCGAAAAAAAGTGACCATGGCGGTGGCACTCACAATCGTGTCATGTTTGGTTATTTCTATGACTACGCTTATTGCCCTATCCGTCAACCCCTACGAAGGTATGATTCAGGTGTCGGTAGAGCCAATAAAATCTACACTCGCGCGAATTCTCCAGAAACCTTAAGAATCCTATAGTCTCGCCTGTAGATAGCTTTTGTCTCAACACGCTTGCCGTCGTTGGGGTAAGTGGGCGCAGCTGTGTATAATTCGCCCCTTGGATTCGTTCAATACTCCAATCTGCCGTGTTATGCGCGTCTCAGATTGGGCGGTTAGCTCAGTGGTAGAGCACTGCCTTCACACGGCAGGGGTCACAAGTTCGAAACTTGTACCGCCCACCAAAAATACTAGATTACTTTGCCAAATAAGTCACTGCGGGCAGCTTGGCAAAATGGGCGTCAAAAGTGAGTAATTCGGCGCCGCAATGTTGCGCCGTTGCGTAAACGATCGCGTCAGCAGATGCCAGTTTGAATTTTCGATGGCATTCCGCCGCTAACAATGCGATGCTGGTTTCGAGCGGTGCCACAATGCATTTTTGCGTGTAGGCGATCACGGTATCAGCTCGCTCTTCGCCAAGCTCTCTCGTCAGCCACTTCGATAACTCCAGTTGTACGATTGTTGGCACAATGCAAAAGTCCTTTGCAGGAAATCTGTTGTTGAGTTTTTTTCCGTGCTGACTATCAGTCAGCCATTCAATCCATGCAGAAGTGTCTACAACCCATAGTTGCTTGGAGGCCATCAGAAACGATCCTTGCGGTCTCGGTACTTGTCGACATTTGCGCCTTTTGCGATCCCTCGAAGTTGATTGAGTTCGGGTACGGGCATCACGAGTAGACCATCACCTTTGGGAAGAAACACAAACTCTTGCCCAGCAGACCAGTGCATCGTTTCTCTGATCTCTTTTGGAATGGAGATTTGGAACTTACTTGACAGCGTGGCGGTATTAGACATTTCTGGTCACTTATTGATCGATAGGTTGTTGGTAAGAATATCGATCTTTTCAGAAGTCGTCAATACGTAGTCTTGCTTCAGTCCGGTAAAAAGTGGCGCCTGAATTGTTCAGGGGTGTTCTTTTTTAGGTCAATTCGGCCGCGGTGCAAGCTTCAGCGGCGACACATGGGGTTCTAGCGCGGCGCAGGCTCTGAGTACGGTTAGGTCGTCGTGCATGCGGCCAACCACCTGTAAGCCAACCGGCAATCCTCTAGCAGTAAACCCGCAAGGCAGGCTCGCTGCGGGTTGCATCGTCAGATTGAACAAATAACAAAAAGGATTCCAAATGCGCCAGGCGCTGCCAATCGAGCCGTCTGCTTGCTTGGGGCCGAGTTGGTTGACTTCAAATGCTGTGCCCGGCATGGTGGGTAGCACAAGCAGATCCCAGTCAGTATGAAACTCGCGCATGCGTGCACCAAACGCACTGCGCTCTTCGACCGCTTTCAGATACCGCGGCAAGGTGTAGGCACGCCCACGGTCAGCGGCTTGGCGTAGCCCGGGCTCTAAGACATTCAGTTGTGCTTCAGTCATGTTGCGTTGGCCATATGCACAACCCGATTGCCACAGCACATCAATGGTGTCATTCATGTCGCCAATAGGTGGGTTGATTTCAGTGACGTGTGCACCGAGTTCAGCCATTTTTTCAACCGCCGCTTTTACAAGCGCAGCGACGTCTGGGTCGACCCCGCCAAAGCCTAAGTCAGGGCTGTAGGCAATGCGCAGACCCTTGAGCCCCGTGCCGGGCAAATCCGCCCAATTCATCTCTTGTTGGGGTAGCGCGTTCCAGTCTCTAGCATCCCATTTTGAAATAATCGACAGCGTGAGTGCTGCGTCTGCGACTGTTCTGGTCATGGGGCCGATATTGGCAAGCGTGCCGACCTGGCTCGCGGGCCAGGCGGGTACGCGACCATAACTGGCCTTATGGCCGAAGACCCCAGAGAAGCTTGATGGGATTCGAATCGAACCGGCGCCATCTGTACCGATAGAGATGGGGCCTAGTCCGCAAGCAACCTGTACTGCAGAGCCACCGCTAGAACCACCGGGTGTATGCGTCGGCTTCCAAGGGTTTCGTGTCGTACCAGTGAGCGCAGAATCGGTAATGCCTTTCCAGCCAAATTCTGGTGTTGTTGTTTTGCCTAGAATCACCGCGCCAGCCTCGCGCAAGCGTGCAACCGAAGGCGCATCCGCGTCACAAGGATCATCGGCCGAGGTTGTCAGCGACCCTCTTCTGGTGGGCATGCCTTTTGTGACAATCAAATCCTTGATGCCGATGGGTACGCCATCCAAGCCAGAAAGCGGTACGCCCGCGTTGTAGCGTTGCTCAGAGGCGCGCGCCGCGCTCAGCGCCTGTTCTGGGCTCAGGTAACAAAAAGCATTGAGACCGTCGAAATCAGGGATGGCTTCTAGGATCGCTTTGGTCGCTTCAACCGGCGACAGCGTTCGAGCGCGATAGGCTTGGGCGAGTTCAAGTGCTGTTGCGCTGAGAAGGTTCACGGTAGTTGCCTTGATGTCGATATCCCGCGTAGGCGAGATAAAACGGTTTTTGGAAATTTCTAGTATTTTCAGAGACGACAGGTCAAGCAGGCTTGGTACAAATGTTGATAGTTGGTGACTGGTAGTTGTTCTAGACTAATTGAAATAGCCTAATATGGCAAAAATCTTTCACACATTCAACCATCACTAAAAACAAGCGATACAACATGACATTACCAAAGAAGTTTCCACTGCTTGGGATCCTTGCAGCTGCATTCATACTTTTAGCGCCAGCGAGCCATGCTCAAGATAAATGGCCGACGCAAGCGATCAGTTTTGTTGTGCCCTACCCACCGGGTGGGCCAACAGATGTGATGGCCAGATTGTTATCGGTTCCGATGAGTGCCAAGCTTGGGGTGTCGGTTGTTGTCGAGAACAAAGCTGGGGCAAGCGGTAATATCGGTACCGCTCAGGTTGCCAGAGCGAAGCCCGATGGTTATACGATTTTGCTCGCGGCAAGCGGCAACATGACGATCAATAAAGTGATCTTCAAGGATCTCGCTTACGACCCGGTCAAAGATTTTGCACCCATTACGCAGATTTCGAAATTTCCGTTGGTTCTTGAAGTGAAGGCAGATTCAAAGATCAAAACACTGCAAGAATTTATTGACTATGCAAAGGCAAATCCCAATAAAGTTACTTTCGGTTCGGCAGGTAGTGGTTCGCCACAACATTTAGGGCCCGAGTTACTTAAAAAAATGGCTGGGATATCGATGCAGCATGTGCCTTACAAAGGCGCTGGGCCTGCGGCGAATGATTTGTTAGGTGGTCAGATTTTCAGTATGGTCGACATCACTGCCGGTTCAATGAAATACATTCAAGCGGGCTTATTACACCCAATAGCGGTCACAACTGCAACGCGCTCACCCGCCTTGCCTAACGTGCCCACGATGGATGAAGCGGGTCTCAAAGGTTTTGATTACTTTGCTTGGCACGGCATTGCAGTCCCTGCAAAGACACCCGTTGCCGTCATCGATAGACTCAACAAAACGCTTCTTGAAATTTTCAATGATCCTGATTTTCGAAAAAAATGGGAAGGGATCGGAAGCGAAATCGTGGCCGGTACACCTCAACAATTCGCGGATCTGATTAATTCAGAAGCCATCCGTTTAGGCGCCTTAGTCAAGGATTTGAATATTCAGTTGGATTAGAACTTCACTGTAAAGTCTACACATAGAGAGAGCAGCATCCGTCACAGACGAGTGGGTAAACGGAGGCTTAATGGCTTGCGACTTAAAACAAGGCGGCTTTGTTAGCCGCGCCCGGATCGGGGCAATATTATTAGCGGCGGGCCAAGGTAGCCGTATGGGTAGCGTGCCGAAATCGCTGCTCGAGTTAGAGGGTGTGCCCCTGATCAATCGGCAACTGATCGCGCTTAGCGGCGCGGAGGTTGACGAAGTTGTCGTTGTCACGGGCTATCACCATGAGCGAGTTGAGCCCGCCTTAGCACAGTCACCCGTCAAGATCGTGCGTAATCCTAATCCTGAAAATGGCCAGGCTTCGTCAGTCAGACTTGGTATTGAAGCCTTGGGCAGTGATTTTGACGCGATTATTATGGCCTTGTCAGATCAGCCTCTGATCAATGCCAACGATATAAAAAAATTAATTGCGGCTTTTAAAAATCGCTCGAGTGGTGAAATTCTGATGCCAGTCGTCAATGGACAACGGGGCAACCCCATTGTCTTAAGTGGCACTGTCATGGGTCGGATTATTGAATCTGGTCGAAATATGGTTTGCAGAAATTACATGGATCAACACACTGAGTTGGTGACGCCTTACGAGACCGACAACGAGCACTTTGTGTTTGATGTGGATAGCCTTGAGGATCTCAACACTTTTGCTGCCAAAACTGGCTTGGTTTTAAAACTACCCAGCCCCCGCTGACGAAGACGAGAAGGGTATCAAGCGACAGTGTGTGGACAGGCGCCCTTTAGGCATGACTAAACAGGTTGACTCAGTGCCTGGTTCGCTGGCAATCCAGACTTAGTTAAAGTTTGGTACGATCCGGTTTGCGCCTAGCATGACGGTTCCTCAAAAAAGAGGTGAATAGGCGGCCAAAACTAAAAAAATTAACTGACAGCCCCTAGTCAACCCGTGATCATGACCAATACTCTACCAAGTCAATCCTCCAATCCTTGGAGTTTCTTGCCCTTTGCGCTGACAATATTTACGAGCGCCTTTTTATTGTTTCAGGTTCAACCCCTGTTGAGCAAACAAATCCTGCCATGGTTTGGCGGCAGCCCAGCAGTTTGGACCACGGCTATGCTGTTTTTTCAAAGCCTGTTATGCCTAGGCTACCTGTATGCCCATGCGTTGGCCGCCTTGCCCTCGCGCAAAACGCAGGCGCGTATCCATGTGGTCTTGTTGGTGCTGGCGGCCTTGTTGGCGTCTAGAGTGCTGCCAGGCACAGACCTTCGACCTGAGTCACCCGATTCACCTGTTTTTCAGGTGCTGCTGATTTTGGGAGCCAGTGTGGGGTTGCCGTACTTCTGTTTGGCGACCACCGGGCCTTTGGTGCAGCACTGGTTCACCAGTACGGCACACTCCTCCTCAGTTTTCCGTTTGTACGCGTTATCTAATGTGGGTTCGTTCTTGGCTCTTTTGTCTTTTCCGTATGTGCTAGAGCCCTGGCTCGAGCAGCAGGAAATGGGTCGCCTCTGGACAGCTGGCTTTTGGGTGTTTGCCTTGCTTTGTTTGCCCGTGGCGTTGGGTGCGTGGCAAAACAAGTCTCCGGTTGGCGCAGCCCCTTCTGATGCAGCAGACGGTGTGCCAGTCATGAAACAGGATGCGGGCAGCGGGCTCAAGCCTTCGTTGGCCCAGCGCCTCTCGTGGGTGGCTTTGCCGGCCTTGGCTTCACTGGTGTTTATTGCGACCACTGATCAGATCAGCCACGATGTGGCACCCGAGCCAGGGCTTTGGGTGGCGACGCTGGGCTTGTATTTGGTCACTTTCATTCTGACGTTTGACCACCCTCGGTGGTACCGCCCCAAGTTGTTTGCGTTTCTCACGTTGGTGTTGTTGTTAGCGTCTTCAGGGTTGAACGACATACCGCGTTGGCTCGGTATTCAATGGGACTACGGCGTTAATGAAGTGCGTTGGTCGCATTACGCTTTATTGTTTGTGGTGTGCATGCTGTGCCATGGCGAGTTGTATCGCCGCAGGCCGACGGATACGCGTCGATTGACCGAGTTTTACTTGTGCATGTCGGTGGGTGGGGCATTCGGGGGCTTGTTCGTGACCCTTGTGGCCACCCAATTCTTTGACGATTACTACGAGTGGCTGATTGCGTTAGTGTTGGTGGCCTTGTTGGCGTGTCATGTGTTGTTTCGCTTTGCGGGGCAAGCCCCTGATCGTATGCGTCAGGCGGCGGGTGCTTTGACGGCAGTGGTCATGGTGGGGTTGTTGTTTGTCATGGAAAATCCATGGTCTTGGCGTAACGTTCACAAGGGTGACCGTACTGAGATTTTACTCGACCAAGTCCGAAATTTTTATGGTACGGTCGCCGTGAAAGAGCGACGATTTGCTAAAGAGCCCGAGCGCGATGACCGCGTTTTTTTCAGCGGTAATGTGACCCATGGTCAGCAGTTTCTCTCTGACAAGCTGCGTCATGTGCCGACTACATACTATGCGCGAGATAGCGGTATCGGCGAGACGTTGCAGTGGGCGATGAGCCAAAAACCGTCGCTTTCGGTTGCCTTGATTGGTTTGGGCGCTGGCACCTTGGCCAACTATGCACGCCCAGCCGATGCCTATGACTTTTATGAAATCAACCCTGCGGCCGTGCGAATTGCGCAAGAGTGGTTTGACAACTTATCGACCTGTAAAGCAGGTGAGCAAAATATTTTGTTAGGTGATGCCAGGCTGCGCATGGAGCAGCTGCCCAAAGACAAGTTGTACGACGTGATTGTGCTGGATGCTTTCACCGGCGGCTCGGTGCCGATCCACTTGTTAACACGTGAGGCGTTTCAGATTTATCGCGATCACCTGAAACCGGATGGTCACATCGCGATCAACATCACCAACGCTTATTTGAATCTTTACCCGATTGTGAAGGCCCAAGCCGAGGTGTTGGGGATGGCCCACCGTCATAAGTATCAGGCTGTGGATGAGGTGCGCAACGTGAGAAGAAACCTGCACTTCATCATGACACATGACCAGGCCTATCTAAAGGCTTACCCCTCGGTTAATCGCGACATTCGAGACGATCAGGGCCGTGTGCTGAGACAAGAGCCTTACGATCAACCAGGGTTGAGATTGTGGACGGACCAGTTCAGCAGCATTGCGCCGATTGTTAGGTAAGTTCTCACCCAGCAAATTGATTCGCCAGGTGGTAGCCGCTTAACCATGCGCCTTCAACTCGGCCGCCATTTAACCAATCGCCACACATCCCAAGGTGTAGCGAGGGATTCGAATAAAAGCCCAGCGTCGCAGTCGTCGAACCGCTGGCGTAGCGCCAACGATGCATAGAAATCTCAGCGCCTGTGCAATCTAGGCCTAATTTTTTGGCGCA
>JARXAG010000030.1 GCA_029866055.1 Burkholderiaceae bacterium | reverse complement strand
CATGACCTCAGCCACCGCCCCCTCCAGTTCTATTGTTTCGCTTGATGCAGTCAGCCTGTCGCGTGCGATTCATCGCCGCGAGGTATCTTGTGTCGAGGTGCTAGAAGCGTTCTTGGTGCAAATAGACCAACAAAACCCAACTGTCAACGCCATCGTGGCCATGCCTGAACCCGACACCCTGTTTGCTCAGGCGCACGAACGCGACGCACAGTTAGATCGAAAGCAAAGCATGGGTGTGCTGCACGGGTTTCCGCAGGCGCCCAAAGACATCGCCCCTGTAGCAGGCATGGTCACCACCAACGGTTCACCAATTTTTAAAGGGCAAGTCACCACGACGGATTCAGCGGCCAATGCGCGCGTACGTGCCGCCGGAGCGATTTTTGTCGGGCGTACCAATTCGCCAGAGTTTGGTTTGGGCGCTCACACCTACAACCCTGTTTACGGCATCACCCGCAACGCCTTTGATCCCTCGCGCTGTGCAGGTGGCAGCAGTGGCGGTGCGGGCGTTGCCCTCGCCTTAAACATGCTGCCGGTTGCTGACGGCTCTGACATGATGGGGTCTCTGCGCACGCCCGCAGCGTTTAACAACGTGTTCGGCTTTCGAACTTCGCCGGGCTGTGTGCCCCACGGCCCTGGTGAAGAAGTCTTTTTTCAGCAATTCAGCGTCACGGGCCCCATGGCACGCAACATTCCTGACCTGGCCTTGCTACTGTCGGTGCAAGCTGGGTTTGACGCCCGTCTGCCCTTATCGCGTCGGCAAGACGATGTCAAATTATTTGAGCAACCGCTCGAGCGCGAATTGCGCGGCACCCGCATTGGCTGGCTGGGCGATTTAGGCGGGCATTTACCGATTGAAGCTGGGCTCTTAGAGATCACCGAAACCGCACTCGAACACTTCAAGACCATCGGCTGTACGGTTGAGGCTGCGCGACCGAACTTTGATCTTGAGCAACTCTGGAACGCGTGGCTCACGTTACGCAGCTTTACTTTTTCGGGGGGCAATGCCCACCACTATCACTCAGCTAGTTCGCGCGCTTTACTCAAGCCCGAGGCGGTGTGGGAGATCGAACGCGGCTTAGGCTTGTCAGGACCCGAAGTTTTTTCTGCCGCCAAAGTGCGCACAGCCTGGTATCAAGAACTACGACGCCTATTTGAAACGTTTGACTTTTTAGTGATGCCCGCTGCGCAGGTCAGCCCGTTTGCGGCCGAAGAGCACTGGCCTAAGCAAATCGCTGGCAAAACCATGGACACCTACCACCGCTGGATGCAATCAGTCATCCCAGCCACGATGGCGGGCCTACCAACCTTGGCAGCACCAGCGGGCTTTACGAGTGCTGGCCTCCCGGTTGGGCTACAGATTATTGGCCCAGTGCAAACCGACATGAGCGTGCTACAAGTTGGGCACGCCTACGATTTGGCGAGTGGTTACTCTAAAACTCGCAGCAACTTATTGTCATAATCGCATTTATGAACGGTCGCTCAACATCCACATGATACCGAGCCATTTACTTGCCCTTTGCCTCTTTCTCACATGACACAAAGTCAATCACCTAACTTTTGCTTTCGAATCACGTGAAGCTGCGCGATCTACTTGCCGCTTGTCTAATGCTGCTGACCCTAAGCAGTCAGGCGCAAACCGTTGTTGAAAGCATGGCACTGTTTGACGAGGGCAAAACCTCAGAGGCCGTCGCGCAACTCAACAAGCTTGGACAAGGCGGCAACGCAGACGCACAAAATATGTTGGGGGTGTTATACGACAACGGCCAAGGCGTTGCACAAGACTACAAGCTCGCGCGCGTCTGGTTTGAAAGAGCTGCAGCGCAAGGTCACGCTAGTGCGCAATACCATTTGGGCTTTATGTATGAAGCTGGTCGAGGGGTGGCACACAGCGACAAACAAGCCTTGCACTGGTATGGCTTGGCGGCGACCGCCGCGAACCCAAGCGCGCAGTATCGCCTGGCGATGATGAATCTGAATGGTTTTGGTATGAAGCCCAATCCTGTCGAGGCACGCAAGTGGTTTGCGCGGGCGGCCGCTCAAGGTGATCCGCATGCGCAACGTCAACTCGGCACCTTATATGCAAAAGGCTTAGGCGTGGTGCAAAACAAAATATTGGCGTACATGTGGCTTGATATCGCACGCGGTCTGGGCGAACAGAGTGCTGTGCGCACACTTGCCGAAGTATCTGAAACGATGTCAAAAGAAGCGGTAACCCGCGCACGAGAGCTTGCCACAAGGTGTATTGCCAAAAGTTACCAAGACTGCGACGCCGCAACATGAATCATCAAGAGGTCATCTAATGCATACTTCTACCAAGATCGCGCTCGTCACCGGTGCTGCAAAGCGCTTAGGGCGCTCAATTGCGCTTCGCTTAGCGCAAGACGGCTGGGATATTGGCGTGCACTATGGCCAATCACTCGCTGAGGCGCAAGAGACTGTACTAGCAGTGCAAGCCTTTGGGCGCCGTGCTGTTGCACTACAGGCAGACTTTGCGCAACAAACCCAAGTCGATTCATTAGTGAGGCAGTGCACAAGTGCGCTTGGCCTACCCGATTGCATCGTCAATAGTGCCTCGTTGTTTGCCTTTGACAACGCAGAAGATTTTAGTCCCGAGCAATTTGAAACTCACATGCAGATCAACGCGATCGCTCCGATTGCACTGAGCCGCGATCTGTATCGTGCACGCCTTCACGCAAAAGAAGTCTCTGCGCGAGTGTTTACGCATCCCTCGGTGATCATTAATTTGCTGGATCAAAAACTCGCGAATCCAAATCCAGATTTTTTGTCTTACACCTTATCAAAGTCAGCGCTATACCAAGCCACCACCTTGCTTGCACAAGCGTATGCGCCCGAACTCAGAGTGGTTGGGCTCGCACCGGGGCTCACCTTAATCTCTGGGGATCAAACCCAAGAAGGTTTTGAACGGGCACATCAACAAACACCTCTTGGCAAATCTTCGACTCCCGAGGATATCGCCAATGCCGTAGTGTATTTAGTGTCGGCGCATGCCATCACAGGCACTACACTGTTTGTCGACGGCGGACAGCACCTAAACCCCTCTAAACGAGACGTCATGTTTCTGACTTGATATCTGCCTGCTCTTCTGATTTTTGACCTTTAAAAACCTTACCTACAATCCAATGACTCTTGCCCTGATTCAGCACCCTGACCTCTCGAATTGCCGTCGCTTGTTTCTCAAAGATTTTGAGATCAACATGAATATCGGTGTCCACGAGTTTGAAAAAAAGGGCGAGCAACGCGTCATCGTCAATGTGGATCTGTATGTACCCCTCACTGACAACACGCCAAGTCGTGATGATTTAAGCGAAGTGGTTGACTACGACTTTATGCGCCAAACGATTGCCGATATCATCGCGCCGGGCCACATTCAGCTTCAAGAGACGCTCTGTGACGAGATCATGAAACGTATGCTGGCGCACCCCTTGGTGCGTGCGGCGCGTGTGTCTACCGCCAAACCTGACGTTTATGCAGATTGTGCCGCAGTTGGTGTTGAATCATTTCAGTTAAAAAAATAACCATAAATATCAATTATTTATGGTTATTTTATTTAGTACATTGATTAAATATTATTTAGTACATCTAGGCTAGAGCTTGAAATAATACTTCGCAATGAGCTTCTCAGTTGTTAGCGCTCAATCTGCATATGTACGACTTCAGGCAAGCCACCAGCCGTCAGTGTCCCTTGGCGTGCATTTGCTTGGACACCTGCGAATCTGGCAAAAATGGCCGTACGCCGTTGATCACGTTAATCGGCGAACCAGCCAAAAAGGCTAATAAATTTTTAAGTGAAGTATGGAAGAACTCTTCCATATTCTCTTTCGTCACAAAACCAATATGAGGCGTTGCCAGCACATTAGGTAAGCTTCGGTAAGGATGATCAACGGGCAAGGGTTCGACCTCAAACACATCGAGCCCGGCGCCACCGATACGCCGCTGTTCAAGCGCTTCGAGCAGCGCACCTTCAGCCACAATTTGCGGGCGCGAGGTATTGATCAAAAAGGCGTCTTTTTTCATCAAAGCTAAATCTGCAGCCGACACCAAGCCCAGCGTGGCATCACTGAGCGGCATATGAATCGTGATCACGTCAGATTGGCGAAACAGCGACTCTTTGGTGACTGACTCAACTTGATAAACGCTAGCGCGCTCGGGCGTCATGTTGCGGCTCCAGGCCACGACTTTCATCCCAAACAGCTGACCGATTTGTGCAACAGGGATCCCCATGTTGCCCAAGCCAACAATCCCTAAGGTCTTGCCCGCTAAACCGCGGCCTAAGCTCACTTGCCAGCCACCGGCGCGTAGCGAAGCACTCTCTTGCGGAATCGAGCGAAACAATCCAAGAATTAAGGCCCAGGTCACTTCAACCGTCGTTTGATGTTGCGCCTCAGTGGTGCTGACAACAATGCCAAGCTCATCGGCAGCACGCAAATCAATCGAACGTGCGTTACGCATACCGGTGGCTAGCAACAACTTTAATTTCGGCAAGCGCGAGAGCACTTCACGTGGAAACTCAGTGCGCTCGCGAATTCGCATCACCACATCAAACTCAGCCAAGCGATCCACTAACTCATTTTGGTCATGCACATGATCACGAAAGCTAACGACCGCCAACCCAGGCACCACACCCCAATCGACAATCGTCTGCCCAATACCAAGGTAATCATCCAAAATCGCTAAACGCATTTTTAACCTTTCAATCTTTTGCTAGTCGGCGCTCTGTTAACCAGCCATCGCAGAGCCAACGAGGCCTGAGTGCATCAAACACAAACAGGCACCGCCCGCGGCTCAACGCGCTTAGAGCCCAGCAGCCTCGCGAATCCCTTTTGTGATGCCAGTCATATCAGCGCCGGGAGTCTCTTTAACGGCCTTGGCCCATAACGCGGCATTCGCTTCGCACAAGACGGTTTTGACCCCAGTCGACTCGATCAGTGACATCGCAATCCCGACGTCTTTGTTCATCAGTTGCATCGCAAAGCCGAAGTTCCAGGTCTTAGGCAACACAGCACGAGGCCAAGCCTGAGCCGTCATAAAGCTGCCGCCACTCGAGGCATCGATCACTTGATGCATGACCGCGGGATCCAATCCAAACTTTTCGCCTGCTGCAAAAATCTCAGACGTCGCCACTAAAATCGTTGCGCCTAATAAATTGTTCAGCGCTTTAACAGCATGACCTGAACCAACTGGGCCAACATGCACAACTTTCGTTCCCATCCGATTGAGCAAAGGCAAAGCACGCGCAAAGTCTGCGGCCTCACCGCCGGCCATAATGGCAAGCTTGCCCGATTCGGCACCGCCGATCCCCCCCGATACGGGCGCATCAATAAACGTAATGCCATGCTGTTTTGCGAGCTTAGCGTTCTCGATGGTGTTCGCTGGCGTCGACGAACTCATATCGATCACCAATGCGCCAGACTTTAACGTCTTGAGTAATTCATTGCGCAACACCTTGTCGACAATCGGGCTATCTGGCAACATCAAAATCACAACTTGGGCATCGGCCATCGCGCTGATGCTAGCGACCGCCTCGCCGCCAGCCGAGGCTGCAGCCTGCTCACGACGCGCAACATCCAGATCGAAGACCTGAACGTCCGCAAAACCCTTCAAATGGGCAACCATGCGGCTGCCCATCGCACCCAACCCTACAAAACCAACTTTCTGGCCTGCACCATTATTGTTTTGACCCATGATCATCTCCTCATGTTTTTGATTAAATTATTTTTTACCTAACGTTTCATAGATACTGCCGTAATCTAGCTTGCCGTGGCCCAATTTGCTATGCATATCGTACAGGTTACGGGCCAAACCACCGAGGGGCACGCTACATTTGGTTGCCAACGAGTTTTCAACCGCAAGGCCCAAGTCTTTCAGCATTAAATCAACCCCAAAGCCTCCTGCATAACCGTTTGAAGCCGCCGACTCTGGCATCACTCCAGGGCAAGGGTTACATGAATTTAACACCCAGTTGTTGCCCGAACTCTTTGACATAATTTCAGACAGCACAGCTGGGTCAAGCCCATTTGCGACGCCCAAGCGTAAGGCTTCGGCGGTGCCGATCATGGTGATGCCGAGCAACATATTGTTGCAAACCTTAACGGTTTGGCCACTGCCATGGGCGCCAGCGTGATAAAGAGCCTTGCCCATCTTTTGGAGGTACGGCTGTGCGGCCGCAAAACCCTGCTCAGTGCCGCCCACCATGAAGGTCAAGGTGCCAGCCTTAGCGCCGAAGGGGCCGCCCGATACAGGCGCGTCAATCATCTCTATGCCTTTTGCCGCAGCTGCGACACCAAGCTCTTTAGCCACTTGAGGTGCAATCGTTGACGAGTCGATCAGCAAGGTTCCTTTTTGAACAAGTGCTAAAACGCCCTGGTCGCCTAAATACACGCTTTGCACGTGCTGGCTCGCAGGCAGCATACTGACCACGACTTTGGCACCTTTGACAGCCTGCGCCAAGTCGATTCCTTTTGCACCACCGGCCGCCACCAAACTGTCAACGTTAGCTTGTGCCAAGTCAAAACCAATGACTGAAAAGCCGCCACGTAGCAGATTAAGTGCCATGGGCATGCCCATGTTGCCTAGACCAATAAATACGACTTCTGGTGTCATGAGGTTCTCCGAAAGATAAAGTGGATCATCTCTGATTATCACACCGCCCGCAAAAAAACGCTCACCCAAAGCAAAAGGCTAGTTTCAATTAAGAAACTAGCCTTTTGAGATTACTGGTCGGGGCGGTGGGATTCGAACTCACGACCCTCTGCTCCCAAAGCAGATGCGCTACCAGGCTGCGCTACGCCCCGAAAGATCAGCAGTGTAACAGAATCATGCTAGACGTCCAATACTGTGCACTGAGGTGTTGAATGCTGGTAAAGACCTTGCTAATCAGCCGTCAAACTCAACCAAAACGGCCTGTAATGTAGTCTTCGGTTTCTTTACGCTTGGGCTTGACGAAAATCTTGTCAGTCTGGCCGAATTCCATCAACTCGCCCAAATACATAAACGCCGTAAAGTCGGATACGCGAGCAGCCTGCTGCATGTTGTGAGTCACAATCGCCACGGTGTAATCGGATTTCAACTCATGCAGC
>JARXAG010000024.1 GCA_029866055.1 Burkholderiaceae bacterium | reverse complement strand
GCGATAGAAGTAGCGGATGTCTCGGTTAATGACACCCGGTGCAATCCCCAAGGTACCAAAAACTGAGTCATAGAACTTGCGTGACGCTTCTAAATCGTTTGCACCTACCATTACGTGACTAAACATATTGACTCCAAGAATCGTGGTTAAGATCGATAAGCGTAACCCAAAATGAAAGACTTCACGAGGCGTTTGGATTGCCTGTAATCGGGCCAACCGTCACTGCCTTTTAGCAGTACCGGTACGGACAGCCTCAAATGCCGAAATGTCAAAGGGATACGACATTTAGTCCGTGGCTTAGGGGTGACGAGATCCCAAAAACACGATTACGATATTGGATTGACTTTTAAACTCCATTTTTCGACCAGACTATCATTCGGTCATCTTTAGGTTCGATAGTTATGATTACAACTAAAGCGCTATTCCTTTTGCTGACCTTGTTTGGGTTTTCGGCGATCATGCGGGCCCAAACGACCGCACTCGATGCCAACTCGTTCAAAACGATGACTCTTGTCTCAGAGGGCTATTTCGTGATGGGTTCTAACAATGGGCCGGATGATGAGAAACCAGAGCATCGGGTTTTTGTGAAATCATTCTTGATGGATGTGCATCCGGTCAGTCATGCTGATTTTGCGAAATTTCTGAATGCGCGCAGCTTAAAAAATCATCTAGGCGAATCGTTTTACGACGACGACGATCGCGATGCCAGAATTCATCAACAAAAATCAATATGGCAAGCAGATCTGGGTTACGCAACGCACCCAGTCAATGAAGTGAGTTGGGTAGGTGCTCGTGATTACTGCGCTTGGTTAGATAAGCGCTTACCGACCGAGGCAGAATGGGAGAAAGCCGCACGCGGAACAGATGGAAGACAATATCCTTGGGGCAATTCAAGGCCGAACAACAAGCGGGCACTGTACGGCGCACCTTATAACGCGTCGGCACCGGTCGACGCGTTTCCTGAGGGTGCGAGTCCGTACGGAGTTTTAGACCTATCTGGCAATCAATGGGAATGGGTATCTAGCGTCTATCGACCCTACCCCTACAGCGCTGACGATGGAAGAGAAAATCAAACTGCTGGCCCAGTTCGCTCGACGCGCGGTGGCGGGCATGATTCAAGCGAAGACGAACTCACGACCACCCAACGCGGGAGAAACTTATCTCGCAATCCCAAAGCGGGTCATCACAATATTGGTTTTCGCTGCGCGCGCTGAACTCGGCTAAGAGACCTGCGTGTTAACCTTTCCGAACTTTATTTTTTCTCCCGGGACTATTGTTTTTTCCATGGGGTAATTGGTCAAGCAGAACATCTAACACCGTGCCCAAAGGGCTCGGCATTAACATCTCGACCTATGTCGAATATTTAGAGAGCAAACGTCTCATGAAATCTTACTGGATCAACAAAACCCCGAACGGTACCGAGCTTGAACTGCGCGAGCTGCCGATACCCACGCCCGGCCCCGATCAGGTGCTGGTGCGGGTGCGCGCCACCAGCATCAATCGCGGCGACATCATGGGTGCCATTAAGCTTCATAGCGCCAAGGGCGGGCGTCCCGCCGGCGTCGATGGTGCCGGTGAGGTAGAAGCAATCGGTGCCAATGTTCGTGGGGTTGCGATCGGCGACCGCGTCATGTTCCGCGCCAAGGGCTGTTTTTCTGAACACGTAGTTGTCGACTCCACATTGCTCACGCCGATTCCGACCTGCCTGAACTGGGAACAGGCCGCTGTGATTCCGATCGCCTACATCACCGCTTACGAGGCACTATTGCAATTCGGTGGTCTGCAACGCGACGACTGGGTATTAATTGCTGGGGCATCTTCTGGCGTCGGTGTCGCTGCAGTACAGATCGCGAAAATGTGCGGTGCCAAGGTCATTGGCACCTCCGGATCCGCAGAAAAGCTTGCGCGCTTACAGGCGCTTGGTCTCGACGCCGGCATACTCACGCGTGGCGAAAACTTTACGGAAGAAGCGCTGCGGATTACAGGCGGCGCCGGTGCCAAACTTGCGGTGAATCTGGTGGGCGGAAGCGCTTTTGCAGGGTGTCTTGGAGTGCTCACTGATTTCGGCCGCTTGGCAGTTGTCGGCTATGTTGACGGGCAGATGTTGACTGGGCTCGATATTGAACCGGTACACGGCAAACGCCTGCAGATTTTTGGGCTTTCGAATGCACCCCTATCAACGGCGATGCGTGCAGTTGCCCAACGTGGTTTCGAACGCGATGTCATGCCCGCGATTATCGATGGACGGATCGTTCCGATCATCGATCGCACGTTTTCGTTTGATGAATTGCCGGCTGCCAAGCGATACGTCGAACAAAACGCCTTGCTAGGTAAAGTCGCTATCCGGTTTGACTGATTTTTTTTGACGACACATAGTCGGTCGGGCTTGAAGGGCTACACCAGATACGCCTAACTCAAGCCCCTCACTATCCAGACCCATGCCAATTCGCAATTCACCGCGCGCCATTGAAGACTTGAGCGATTTAAATCGTCTTGATGAGCTTGTCGTGGATAAACGCTTGGGAAAACGCGCTTCTGCAAAGAAAAACCGGCGTAATCGCCACTACGAAAAACAGTTTATTCGCAATAGTCTTACCCATCACTTAGAGTTAGATCCTACTGGCGCTACCGATCAAGATGAATCTAAAGAAAAACTGGATGAAGTAAACCCAACTTTATGAGGGTACAGGACTAGAAATAAAAGCCTGTCTCTAGCGATGCTTGCCAGAGCGTGTTCTTTTATTTCTTTTGAATTTTTCCGACTGAATACTGACCATTTGCTTCGAACGCTTCAAATTCGACAGTATCCCCGGGGGCGAGTGATTTCAGTAGGATAGGTTGCTTTGCGACAAACACCATGGTCATCGGGGGCATGTCGAGTGCTTTGATCTCACCATGACGAATAGTGATCTTGTTGTTCTCTAGATCGATGCGTCGGACAACCCCCTCTGCCATCACCTGCGCTAGAGTGTTTGCGCTCAGGCCAATTGCGGCAAGCGTCAACGCGCAATGGATCAATGATTTTTTAATCTGCATTATTTAACGCCCGCAACCACATTAATCTTGCCGACCATGCCAGCCTCATAGTGCCCCGGAAGCAAGCAGGCAAAATCAAACTGGCCGACGCGATTGAAGTTCCAGATGATCTCAGCTTTTTTTGCTGGAGAGACATGCGCCATGTAGGGCTCGTCATGTTCCATGTTGGGATGCTTTTTCATCATCTCAGCGTGCATGTCGAGCTCTTGCTTGGTGCCAATCACTAACTCGTGCATGACTTTACCAACGTTTTTAACAGTCAGTCTGACCGTCTCGCCGTGTTTGACGGTGATTTGCTCTGGCACGAAACGCATGGTGTCAAGCATCGTAATCTCAATCGTGCGAGTCACGGCCTTGGCGTCACCGCCGATGCCCCAATCCTTTTGTTCCTTGGGCATGTCCTGGTGACCTTTGTCACTTGCCTGGTGCGCCAAGGCCGGCAGGGCCATGGTCACACACGAGAAACCAACGAGCAAAGAAGCGAATATTTTTTTCATCATGAGGTGCAGCCTGTTTGAAGTGTGAGTCAATCAGTGTTGATGTGAACCGCTGGTCGACGGGCCTGGCTTGCGAGCCTTTGCATTGCCGTCGCCAGTATTAGGCGTCACTTGGGTTCCTGCCGGCGTACCAGCAGACTGACCATTATTGTTTCGATTCACCGCAGGCAAAGTGCCTTTATATTCGTAGGCCTGCGTGCCTGAAGGTTGTTTGTACCAGCCTGGGTCTGAATAGTCATTGGGCTTTAGATCTTCACGTACTTTGAGCATGGTGAACATACCTCCCATCCCGATTGGTCCATAAGGGCCTGTGCCGGCCATCATGGGTATCGTGTTTGGGGGCAATTCCATTTCCATTTCTTTCATGTCGTACATACCGCGTTCGCCCATCACCATGTAGTCAGGAACGACCTTCTGAAGTCGTCCGACCAGGCCCTGATGGTTGATGCCGATCATCGTCGGAACCTCATGACCCATCGCACCCATGGTGTGGTGACTCTTGTGACAATGCACTGCCCAGTCCCCGGGTTCGTCAGCGATGAATTCGATCTGACGCATCTGACCGACTGCGATGTCTTGTGTCACCTCAGGCCAGCGGGCAGAAACAGGGACAGGACCGCCATCCGTACCGGTGAGCTCAAACTCGATGCCATGCACATGGAACGGGTGGTTCGTCATGGTCAGGTTGCCAACCCGGATGCGAACGCGATCGCCCAGCTTGGCGACCATAGGAGAGATTCCGGGATACACGCGACTATTAAAGGCCCAGATATTAAAGTCCAACATGGTCATAATCTTGGGCGTCTTGCTGCCGGGCTCGACATCAAACGCATTAAGCAGCAAACAATAATCACGGTCGACTTCATTGATGTTGGGATGCTTGCCCTTGGGGTGGGTGACCCAGAAACCCATCATGCCCATTGCCATCTGTGTCATTTCGTCGGCATGAGGGTGGTACATAAAAGTCCCAGGCCGCTTCGCGACGAATTCATAGACAAAGGTTTTACCCACGGGAATAGGTGGCTGGTTCAGACCGCTCACCCCATCCATGCCGTTCGGGAGCCTCTGTCCGTGCCAGTGAATCGTGGTCTTTTCAGGCAGACGATTGGTCACAAAAATGCGGACACGATCACCCTCGACAACTTCGATAGTGGGGCCCGGGCTCTGACCGTTGTAGCCCCACATATTGACTTTGAAACCAGGTGCCATTTCACGCACGACAGGTTCAGCGACCAGATGAAACTCTTTGACACCCTCGTTCATCCGATAAGGAAGCGTCCAGCCGTTCAGCGTCACGACGGGCCGATAGCGAGCCTCAGGCCCTTGCGTTTCAGGACCGCGCCATGGCGGCGCTGTGCCGGCGCTCGATTGATAAATCGGCTCGGGCACCTTGGCCAGTGCCTGCTTGCCAACCGCAGTCGCGGTGACCGTGCCGGCTAGACCGAGGAGTGCGCTGTGTATGAAGTCTCTGCGTTCCATAATATTTCAGTGGCCTTTGCCAGTAGAGCTGTTCGCGTCAGGGCCGCCGACATTACCACTAGGACCCGCATAAGGGGCGCCTGCAAGCAATGCCCGCAGGTCAGTCAAGGCGATCCAAAAGGATTGTTTGGCTTGTGCAACGGCGAGTTCGGATTGCATTTTGGTCTGCGCTTTGGCGATTAAGTCCCAAGTGCTGATAAACATGCCGTTGTAGCGCAACAGCGCTTCTTCTTCGGCACCGCTATGCAAATTTTGCAGCTTGTTAAAAATATCTGATGCTTGCGTGTGGGCTGCGCGCAAATGTTCGCGGGCTTGTTGTAAATCGCTTTTAGTCCTGATGCTCAAACGCAGCACCTCAGCCCGCGCTTTGATGGCTTTTTCGAGATCGTGGGTCCAAAGGATTTTTGTACGGTCCCGTGTAGGAATCGCGCTGATCCAGCTTGGGCTGGCGCTTAACATCTCGTCGAGCTGTTTTCGCCATTGTTCGAGCATGGCGGGACCAACGATACGCTCGTAATACTGCGCCTCTTTTTCTAGAAGGCCGAACTGTAGATGGCGGGCTAGCATGTCGGCGAGTTGTTGCTCAAGTGGCGTCACGAGTTCGGATAAGCCGGCAAGACTCGTCGGTTTGGGGAGCGCGCTTGGTAAGCGCCAGTGCTCGGAGCCGACCTGTGCGAAGAGTTTTTGACGACTGTTAAATGCGGCTTGATCTGCCAGCAAAAGTTGATTGCGCGCGGACTGGTAGCCGATCTCGACATCGATGAGTCTGTTACGACCCCAGTTACCGACCTTCTCCATTCGCTTGGCGAGTTCAAGCGACACACTGGCTGCTTCAGCGATGCGTTGCTGGATATTGAGCTGTTCTTTGGCA
>JARXAG010000152.1 GCA_029866055.1 Burkholderiaceae bacterium | reverse complement strand
ACCGTCAGTCGCCCGGCCGGAAACTCATACCCACTACTTAAGAGCGCCGCCCTCACTCGCTCGCGGCTTTCACGCACCTCAGCATCGGCCAACCCCACCATCGTAAAACTGGGTAAGCCACTGCTTAGATGGGTTTCAACTCGAACAGGTGGCGCGTCCATTCCAAACAATGAACGGCTCATGATGACAGCTAACGCCATAGATCTCTCAGCAAAAAGCCGAAAGTATGGCCTGCTAAAACGGCGCTGCCTACCGGTGGGTTATTTTATCCAGCTTTAACGTTACGGCCGGCCGCTTTCAAGCAAGGTCATGCGTTGTTCAAGTTGTTGCACTTGTTCTTCTAGCGCGGCTGCACGCTCTTGCACGCGCTTAAGCATATCGACCTGGATATCGAACTCTTCGCGCGTGATGAGATCCATCTTGTTAAACGCTTGCCCCATAAACGCTTTGACGTTGCGCTCGATATCCGCAGCGGGACTGCGCGCAATCAGGTCAGAGACATTTTTTTGAAACTCTTCAAACCAGGCATTTTTTGGGATCATGATGTTCTCATAAAAAAAGAGCTAGTGATAAAGCGTTGCCGGATCAATCTCAATCGCGCGATTCAGCGAGTTAGCGACCTTCAAACGTAAGGCGTTTGAATGCGCGCGCCGAATCTCACGCTTCACATCAAGCAACTGCTGCGCTTGCATCGAAAAATGGGTTAAACCTAGTCCCAATAACAGGCGTGTTAAGTGAAAGTCTCCGGCCATTTCGCCACAAACAGCCACGGGCTTACCGACACGTTCACCGGCGTTAATTGTGTTGGCGATCAAACGCAATACCGCCGGATGCAACGGATCGTATAGAGCGGCAACTTCATTGTCAGCACGGTCAATCGCTAGCGTATACTGAATCAGATCATTGGTACCAATTGATAGAAAATCAAGTGCCTCGGCGAACGGCTCGATGGCAATCGCCGTTGCTGGCACTTCAACCATGGCACCAACCAAAATTTTATCGTCGTAGGCTTGCCCGCGCGTATCAAGCTCTCGCTTGGCTGAGGCAATAGCAGCTTTAGTCGCTAGCACCTCGTGCATGTGTGCAACCATTGGAATCAAGATTCGTACAGTGCCATGAGCAGAGGCTCGCAATATCGCACGTAACTGTGTCGCAAATAGTTGCGGGTGCGCCAGACAATACCGTATCGCACGCAGGCCTAAGGCCGGGTTGGTTGCCACTGTTGCCTCGCCATCCAAGGTCTTATCGGCACCAATGTCTAGCGTGCGAATCGTCACTGGCCTATGCTGCATGGTGGTCACGACGTTCAGATACGCCTGATATTGCTCTTCTTCGGTTGGTAAATCATTGCGGCCCATAAACAAGAACTCAGTACGAAAGAGCCCAATCCCTGAAGCACCATTCGCCAACGCGAGTTCAGCTTCGTCGGGCAGCTCAATATTGGCCTCTAACGAAATCTGAATACCGTCAAGCGTTTCAGCAGCAACATCTTTCAACAAAGACAGCTCGGCGCGTTCGTCAAGATAAAGTTGCTGCAGGCGTCGGTACTGGTCAAGTGCCTGACGTGAAGGGTTCACCAGCACTGCGCCATTAGCGCCATCTACCACCACCCAGTCACCGTCTGACACAAGGGCACGTATATGCCCTAGCGCAACGACAGCCGGTACCCCTAAGCTGCGAGCAACAATCGCAGTGTGCGAGGTTGCCCCGCCTAAATCAGTCGCAAAGCCAGCAAAGCGAGCACCTCGCAGACGAATCATGTCTGCCGGTGAAATGTCATGCGCAACCACGATCAGCTGATCCTCGACATCAATATCGTGGTTCAGTTCAAGCACTTGTTTTGAACCAGACAACACCTGTAACACCCGCTCGATCACTTGCCGAACATCAGACCCACGCTCGCGTAGATATTCGTCTTCAATCGCCGCAAACTGCTCGCCTAATATCTGCCCTTGTGTCGTTAACGCCCACTCGGCGTTGTAATGTTTGTCTTGAATTAAGGCGAGCGCTTGATCCGCTAGCAAGGGGTCGCTGAGTAACATGCTGTGCACGCTGAGCAACGCCGCTAACTCGCGCGGCGCATCGTCAGGCAGGTTCTCCGCCATGTCGTTCATTTCTTGCTGTGTGGTATTTAACGCGCTCGTTAAGCGATTTTTTTCAGAGGGGATCTGTGCGGTCGAAATTCGATAATGCGAAACTTCAAGCGCGGTGGCCCCTAACACCACCACTCGCCCAATTGCATAACCGCGTGCGACACCCTGCCCATAGAGGCACAGCATCGGGCTGCCCAATTGAGCAGCTGGTGTCAGGCTACTGACCTTCACCGAATTTGTCATCAAACAGAGACTGCAACGCGGTCAAGGCCTGCTCGGCATCGCCGCCCGAAGCCTCGAGCTTGACCGTGCTACCAATACCGGCTGCCAGCATCATGACACCCATAATGCTTTTAGCGTTGACACGCTGAGCACCTTTAGAAATGAATATCTCGCCACTAAACTGACCCGCGAGTTGCGTAAGTTTGGCTGCTGCACGCGCATGCAGACCAAGCTTGTTGGATACGATGATATCTATCTGTGGCATAAGACACTTTACTTAAAAAAATTGTTTTGCTTGATGCCTTAGTCTACACGTAACAGCGCATGTGTGGCACCCGCAAGTGCGCTTGTTGCCACGTCTTCAAGACTGCCTTGCCGATAATTAATGGCGCGTAGCAACATCGAGGCGTTCACACCACCCAACACACAGCACGGCACCCCTGCTGCTTGCACTAAATGGCTGGCTTGCACTGCAATATTCGATGGCGTCGCCCCCGGAAGATCCGTCAGCACCAAAACGCCCTCACCCTGATCGGCTGCAATCAGTTGCTGAGCGAGATTAGGCGCGCAGTCTGAGGCGCATTCGTTGGGCAAAATGTCAGCAACCTCGACATCGGGCTCATGCCCTAATACGTGTCTGGCACAAGCCACAAGCGCCGAGGCTAACGGGACGTGTGCGACAACCACAATAGCAATCATCTGAAATACCTAACTCGTAGCACGTACAAATCTACACCGAGACTGAAATTTTTGACGTTGGCGGCAATGCCACGACACGCTCTAGCGCGAGTACAAAAAACTCAGCCACGTCAAAACCTGTTTGCTCGGTAATTTCAACAAAACAAGTTGGGCTTGTGACGTTGATTTCAGTGACGTATTCGCCGATAACATCCAAGCCCACCAACAGCAAGCCTCGCGAAACTAATTGCGGTGCAATCTCGCGGGCGATCGCCCAATCTCGGTCGGTTAAAGGCTGTGCCACACCACGGCCACCTGCCGCCAGGTTACCCCGTGTTTCGCCAGCAAGCGGTATACGGGCCAGACAGAACGGCACCGGTTCACCACCAATCAGCAAAATACGCTTGTCACCCTGTTTGATTTCAGGGATGTAGCGTTGCGCCATAATTGTGCGGTTGCCATCTTGAGTCAGCGCTTCAAGAATGGCATTTAAATTAGTTTCGTGCGGCGCCAGGCGAAACACCCCTGTACCGCCCATGCCATCAAGCGGTTTGACGATGACGTCGTGATGTTCGACATGAAACGCTTTCAGGCGATTCATGTCACGCGTGACTAAGGTTGGCGTCGTGAATTTAGCAAACTCAGTGATTGCCAGCTTTTCAGGATGATTGCGTATCGCAGCACCACTGTTAAAGACCCGAGCACCCTGTGCTTCTGCATACTCAAGCATGTGAGTCGCGTAAACGTACTCCATGTCAAAGGGCGGATCTTTGCGCATCAACACCGCAGAAAACTCTTGCAACGCCACATCTTTTGCAATGGATTCATCGTGCCACCATGCATGACCATGCAAGTCAGCATCGGGCACAAGACTAATCGGCGTGGCATGCGCAAACACTTGCCCGGCTTGAATAAACAAGCCCCCTTGCAAAACAACGCTTAAGCGATGACCGCGAGCGACAAGCGCTCGCATCATGGCCACTGAGCTATCTTTGTAGGCTTTTAGGCCTGGCAGCGGATCAATGACAAACAGTACATGCATCATCAAGCTGCTTCTGCTTTGCCCGCAGGTGTTTTCTTGCGCGGTGACAACACCATCACCATCTGACGACCTTCAAGCTTAGGCATCGCTTCAACTGAAGCCATGTCAGTCAAATCGTCACGCACTCGTTCAAGGACTCGCATACCGAGTTCTTGGTGTGCCATTTCACGCCCACGAAAACGCAACGTGACTTTGGCCTTATCGCCTTCTTCAAGAAAACGCTTAAGGTTGCGCAGTTTGACCTGATAGTCACCTTCGTCGGTGGCAGGCCTAAACTTCACCTCTTTAACCTGAATGATTTTTTGCTTAGCGCGGGCTTCGGCTAAACGTTTTTGTTCTTGGTATTTGAACTTGCCGTAATCCATTAACCGGCAAACTGGCGGTTCAGCATTTGGGGCGATTTCAACTAAATCTACGCCTGCTTCTTCAGCCATACGAACAGCTTCTAGTGTATTGACAATACCTAACTGCTCGCCTTCGATTCCTAGTAAACGCACGTCGGGAACGCGGATGTCACCGTTAATGCGATGGGGTTTTTCTGTTGCGATGTTGACGACTCCTGAGGGTTAGGCAGCCTGCGGTGCAGGCAAACCGGAATTGCGGCGTAAGGCCACATCTTCGTTTAATAAAGAGGTGAACTGTTCAACAGGCATCACGCCCAGATCCAGACCACCCCGACTACGCACAGCCACAGCCCCTGCCTGACGCTCTTTTTCACCGACCACCAGGATATAGGGAACCTTCTGCACGCTATGTTCACGAATTTTATAGGTGATCTTCTCACCTCGGCAATCAGATTCTACTCTAAAGCCTTGTTTTTTCAGGCTTTGTGTGATTTCTGTTGCATATTCAGCAGTTGATTCAGAAATACAGCAAACTACCGCCTGTATCGGTGCGAGCCAAGCCGGCAAAGCGCCCGCATGATTTTCGATCAACATGCCAATAAAACGCTCAAACGAGCCCAAAATAGCGCGATGCAACATGACCGGTGCAATACGTTGATCGTGGGCGTCAACGAACTCGGCGCCCAGACGCTGAGGCATCGAAAAATCAACTTGAATCGTGCCACATTGCCAATGGCGGCCAATCGCGTCTTTTAAGGTGTATTCAACCTTGGGGCCATAAAACGCGCCTTCACCAGGCGACACTTCAAAGTCACAACCCGTGCGGCGCAAGCTTTCCATTAAAGCGGTTTCAGCCTTATCCCAGACCTCGTCGCTGCCAATGCGTTTTTCGGGGCGCGTGGCCACTTTGTACAAAATCTCGGTAAAACCAAAGTCTGCATAGACCTTTTGCAAGAGCGCTGTGTAATTTGCGCACTCATCTTGCATTTGCGCCTCGGTACAAAAAATATGGCCGTCGTCTTGCGTAAAGCCACGCACGCGCATCATGCCGTGTAATGAGCCCGACGGTTCATTACGGTGGCACTGACCAAACTCGCCGTAGCGCAGGGGCAAATCGCGATACGAGTGCAGGCTTGAATTAAAAATTTGCACGTGTCCGGGGCAATTCATGGGTTTCAAACCGTAAGTACGATTTTCAGACTCAGTCGTGAACATGTTTTCACGATAGTTATCCCAGTGACCGGTTTTTTTCCAGAGCGATAGATCAAGAATTTGTGGTGCTTTTACCTCTTGGTAGCCGTTGTCTCGATACACGTTACGCATATATTGCTCAACTTGCTGCCAGATCGCCCAACCCTTTGGATGCCAAAAAATCAGGCCCGGGCCTTCTTCTTGAAAATGAAACAGATCAAGTTCGCGACCAATTTTGCGATGGTCGCGGCGCTCGGCTTCTTCGAGCATGTGCAGGTGGGCGTCTTGGTCGTCTTTATTGGCCCACGCCGTGCCGTAAATACGTTGCAACATTTCGTTGTTGCTGTCGCCGCGCCAGTAGGCACCAGCAAGCTTCATTAACTTAAACACTTTAAGTTTGCCGGTGTTGGGCACGTGCGGGCCGCGGCAGAGGTCGATAAAGTCGCCCTCGCGGTAGAGGCTAATCGTCTCGTTGCCCGGAATCGCGCCGATGATTTCGGCCTTGTAATGCTCGCCAATGCCCTTAAAGTAAGCAACCGCATCGTCGCGCTTCCACTCTTCGCGTGTCACGGGATCGTCTTTTTTAACCAGCTCAGCCATTTTCTTTTCAATGGCGGCAAGATCCTCAAGGGTAAAGGGGCGCTTGTACGAAAAGTCGTAGAAAAACCCGTTTTCAATGACCGGGCCAATCGTGACCTGCGCATCCGGAAACAAGGCTTTGACCGCATAGGCCAGCAAATGCGCCGTAGAGTGCCGAATCAGCTCTAGGCCTTCAGGATCTTTACCGGTAATTAAGGCAAGTTGCGAGTCTTGTTCGATAAGATGACTAGTATCCACCAGTTGGGATTGTTCACCCCGCGTGACACGCCCACCCAGGGCGGCGCGGGCAAGCCCAGCCCCAATCGATTGCGCCACATCGGCAACCGTCACCGGGCCCGGAAATTGGCGTTGAGAGCCGTCTGGCAGTGTAATAGCGATCATAGTGAGGTGTCGTTGACTCGAACAGAGCAGGCATGTATCGGATTGGGATGTAGTCTTAGGCGGTTTGAGCCAAACGTAGGCGAGCAAACCTGCTGAGCAATCCTGATCAAATCACATGCAAAATCCAGTTAAAAACAACTAAGATTCTAGCATTACACGGGGTTAAGGCTCGTTCAGCGATGCCTTGGCAGCCTCTTGGGGGGTTAACCCTTCATAAAACTGGTCCGTAAACCACTCAGCCTGCTCTTCAATATAGCCCTGCGCTTCGCGCAAAGTCGCGCCCGCCGCCACCAAAAATCCCTCGACCTCGGTACACCATTCGATCAGGGCCAACGTGTCTGGATCAATGTCTTCTTTTTTTGCCATTACCGCACTTTCCTGGTTGTAGTCAGGCGTTTCATAAACACGCGACGATTCATCACATTATGCTGAGTCGGTCCTCTTTTGTCGCGGTAGACCATTGAGTGAGAAGGTTTACGCTGATCAATCTTCTCATGTTGGTTCCTCTGCCGCCAAGTTCATCATTCCGGTCGTTTGAACGATTAAACAAAAGTTCGAATCTCAGCGAGCAAACTCGCCGCACGATGCGTAGCCTTGGTCCTTGAATCAAGGTAGCGTTCTATTTTTCTAAACTCCTGAATCTCTTGCGCAGTCAGGGGCCTCGAGCCAGCAATATCTAGCAAAGATTCTAGTCGGCGGGTATAGCGGGCCATCACACCAAGTTTCCAATAGTCGTAGGCGCGAGGAAACCCCAAGTAATACAGAAAAAAATACGCGCTCAATAAAAAGCTTAAGAGCAATGCTGATTTGTCTAGTAAACCAGCAATCCAAAAATTAAACACACGATACAGAAAGGGAACATAACCAGGGCTATGCCTATAAATCTGATCAGCATCCACATCAACGTCGAGGTCCAATTCATAATTCATCGATGGAAAACTTGCTCTGTTCGAGACTAAAGTCGGTGCTCGGTAGGCATCTTTTAGCTCCATGCTCACCAATACAGCGATTGCAGGATGTAAATTTTTCTTCGCAATCACGGTCGCTGGTATTCCGACCATGTTTATGTTCGATGAGGGTAGATCGTTGAGTAACGAAAATGAACCCCGCTCGATCACTAAATGATGTAAGTACCCATACTTTTTAACCATTGCGGGCGCATAGTTAACGGGTACCAATTTTGCAATCCCGTAGGTGCCAATCTCAGCAACGATCTTGTTATTGGTAGGTTGCAGAAAAAAACCAACATCAATTTCTCCATTGCTTAAGGCATTTGCCATTTGACGAAGCGATAATTCAACATACGTCGAAGACTCGGGTGTAATGCCGTATTCATCAAGAACAATGTCAGTCAATAAACGAGCGCCCGTGTTTTTAGGGCCTACCCCTAATGTCAAATCAATAAAATCAGCGGGGCTTTGCAAATTCAAACCACGACTCGCAAAGATAAATAAAGGTTCCATGTTGATTGAGCCGAGCGACTTCACATTCGGATATTGACCAGACTTCACCTCATGGGCAATGAAGCCAATGTCAGAGTTGCTGTTGGCTCTGTTGACATTACCGATGATGCCAAGCGTCTCATCTCGGTTGATGATCGAAACGCTAATGCCTTTCTCTTCGAGGCGATTTTTGAGCAAATGAGCGGTAGTGTCGAAAGACCCACCTTTAGATCCGGCCTCAATCACGATATGACGCGGAGGCGCCTGCAGATAGAGGACAAATAGAAATAACAGGCCAAACCCTAACCACAGCAATGGCAAGAATTTGTAGGCGTTTTTAAAGGGATTTTTCAAATAATTTCCGCACTGTTAAGGGCGAGCTTAAACCGGCTGTAGCAAGTTAATTTGCCCAAGGTTTGAGCTTCATTAGCCTGGCGGGTAGCGAACAGCATGTACAGGCGAACCATCTTAGACAAGAGCAAATGTTGGCCTAGGGGCGTAAATCAAGTGCTTAGACGAAAACAAGCCCCAACTACGGGGCTTATAACTAAGGGGGCTTATTTTAAATACTTTTTGATAGTTGGTAGGCGGTATTGGAATCGAACCAACGACCTCCACGATGTCAACGTGGCGCTCTAACCAGCTGAGCTAACCGCCTGTAAAGACAACTATTGTATCGGTTTTAGATACTTACTGTCAAAGCCATTGCTAGACGCTTGCTTGGTGAATAGCTTGCACGAACTCGTCAATCTTTTGAGCGGACTTCACGCCGGGGCTCTCTTCGACACCGCTGCTGACATCAACGGCCCAAGGCCTCAAGCCTTGTACGGCGACACGAGCGTTTTGGGCGTTCAAACCACCAGACAAAATCATGGGTCGTGCAGTGCCTTGGGCGCTCGAGACCGCTGACAACAAGTTGTGATCAAAACCTTGCCCACTTCCGCCAAAGGCGGGCGTGTAGCTATCAAACAACCAGCCGGCAGCCTGCGAAAACCCCTGACAGGTTTTTGCCACATTCGCTGCAGTATCTAGGCCGGGCCCACCAACCCTGAATGCCTTAAGATACGGCAGGCCAAAGGACTCACAAAATCCGGGATCTTCGTCGCCGTGAAACTGCAACAAGCTTGGGCGCAGGGTGTGAATGACGTCTTTCACCGCCTGCGGATCGGGGTTCACAAACAGCGCGACTGTGCTGATAAAAGCCGGCAAGCCTGCACACAGTTCTGCCGCGTGCACTGCGCTCACAAAGCGTTTGCTTGGTGCATAAAAAACAAAACCCAAGGCGTCAGCGCCGCTTTGGGCGCAAGCACGTACGTCTTGAGCACGCGTCAAACCGCAGATTTTGATACGTGTGCGTGCAGAAGAGAGGTTTGTTGTCATGACAAAGAGATATCGAAAAAAAGCAGACTCTCATTGTAGACCGAGATCCTCGAAACCCAAACCTAAAGCACTGAGAAAGCGCTAGGTCTTATCCTAGAGCGAGATCTTGGAGGCCGAAACCTAAGCCGTGCTGCTGGGACAGGGTGCCAGCTGGGTATGACACCTCGGTCAGATACAAACCATCCGGAGAAAACGTTGGCGCACCTTTGGTTCGATCTTTCAGTTCTAACAAGTCAGCTATGTATTTAACTGACTCTCTGCCCTGCCCAATTTGCACCAACGCACCGATGATATTGCGCACCATGTGATGCAAAAACGCATTGCCGCGTAACGACACAAAGATTAGGCAACCTTTTTGCACAATACTCAGCTCAGAGATCGTCCGCACGGGTGACTTGGCTTGACATTGCGATGATCGAAAACTACTGAAGTCGTGCTGTCCCAACAAAGACTGCGCGGCTTGGGTCATTGCCAACACATCAAGCGGTTGAAAGACCCAGCCCGCTCTGCCCGCCCAAAGAGGCTGGCGCACTCGGCTATTTAAAAGCACATAGGTGTAGGCGCGCGCCGTCGCTGAAAATCTTGCATGAAACGTATCACTGACAGCTTGCGCCCATTGCACAGAAATCGACTCAGGAAGGTGCGCATTCACGCCTCTCACCCACGACTCTTCTGAGCGATTGATGGCGCAATCAAAATGCACCACCTGACCCAACGCATGCACTGCAGTATCCGTGCGACCTGCGCAGGTGGTCTGTACCGGCACCGTGGCAAAAGCCGCCAACGCGCGCTCTAACGCATCTTGGACGGTTTGCCCGTTTGGTTGTTTTTGCCAACCTTGCCACGGGCGCCCATCATACGAGATCCCAAGCGCTAAGCGTGACATTGACGCAGACGATAATGAACTGAGCTCAAGCCTTTGGGCTTACGTTAGGCTGCACGATAGAGGGTTCTTTTTTATCCGTCGCCGTTGCCTGATCAAGATTGAGATCAATCCCTTTAAGCTTTTGGTCAAGCGCAGTTCGCGTTAAAGGATTGAGCGGTTCAGAAACATCGTCACCCTCAACCTCATCGACTTCACGTCGCGTGCCCGCACGGCGCAATAGCCACGCCACTAGCAAGCCACCAATTGCCAAGATAGCCGTCATGACCCCAAGCGTACTTGCAGTAAAGCTTGACCACAACTGGCTAAGGACGCCAGTCACTGTTTTCGCTGATACTCCATTCGCAGATGTCGTGCCCGCAGCTGTCGAACTTGCACTCGATGCACCCGCAACATCTGCTGAGCCTGCATTGCCTGTCGCACCTGTAGTACCCGTTGTACCTGAGGTACCAGATGCTCCTGAAGTACCCGCTGTACCTGAGGTACCAGATGCTCCTGAAGTACCCACTGCACCTGTTGCACCTGCAGTACCCGCGCTGCCTGCCGTACCTGCTGTGCCTGCGGTACCTATTGTGCCTGCCGTACCTGTTGTACCCGCCGTACCCGCAGTACCCGCAGTACCTGCAGTACCTGCTGTACCTGCTGTACCTGCTGTACCTGCGGTACCTGTTTTGCCTGCTACACCTGCAGTACCTGCAACCCCAGCAATACCAGCTGAGCCAGCAGTACCTGCTGATGATGCGCCTGCTGCTCCAGCAACGCCAGGTGTTCCAAGTGCGCTGGTTGAACCTGTCGCATTCGGCGAGCTAGCTGAAGCCCCACTCGGCGTTTGACTCAACGCGTCTTTCAGTTGTTTAACGTTTTCTTGCAGATTATCGACACGCGATTGAATCTCGGCGATCTCTTTGGCTGCCGACACGCGGGCATCTTCTCGTTGCTCTGCAGTGCTAGACGACGTCAATAACACACGATCAGTGCCAGCGGGCGTTGGTGCTGCGCTGGCCGTAGTGACCGAAGTCGATTGTGCCCCGCTTGGCGGCGGCGCAACGGGTGTCGCGGCACGAGACGTTGTATTCGCGGTATTCGCAGGCCCACGAAGCGCTTTAAACGCATTTAAGTGCGCCTGATACATATCACGCGCCAGTTTTGGATCGATGGCGCGAACAGTTTGCGCGTCAGGCAATTTGAGCGTCACGCCCGCCTTGAGCATGTTCATGTTCTGTGAGAAAAACGCTTGCGGGTTGGCTTGATACAGCGCCCAAAGCATTTGATACAAATCTGCTCCGGCGACCGGATTCGCGAGCGCGATTCCAGACAGCGTATCACCGACTTTGACTAGCACCGAGCCAGCTGACGCGCCTTCATTGGCGCGCGTCAGCACAAGAAAGCTAGATTGGATTTGTGTTGAACCGCTTGAAGAAGACACCTCAAGCAAGACATCAATAATCTGTTTGTCTGCCAGTTGATTTGAACGAAGCACCAGGATGCGTGAATCTTTTACAAAACCCGCCTCGATTGATACCGTCATCGAGTCAAGACTAACGGGCGGAGTCAACCCGGACTTAGCCCAAGCATCGGCCGGGGCAACCTTAACCCGCAAGGCGGAAACGTCAGCTGCAAGAATCTCGAGTAAAGGAATCGACACCCTCAAAGGTGCGCCTGGCATCGAATCCACACGACCATGGCCAGCTTTTAGTGCAAAGGCCTGTGAACACACAGCAAAGGTCAGTACAAGCACTGCACCAAACTGCAGCGACTTTCGGCAGACCACGTTCAGTTCATCGCGCATAACGACACTCCATTGACTTACAGTTCGCCCAACGAAATACGCAACATTCTGCGCAAAGGTTCGGCTGCACCCCATAACAGTTGATCACCAACTGTAAAGGCACCCAGATACTCAGGGCCCATTGATAGCTTGCGCATACGTCCAACGGGAATTTCAAGCGTACCCGTGACAGCAACGGGTGACAATCCTTCTAGGGTAGCGTCTTTAGTGTTAGCTACGACCTTTGCCCAAGCCGTACCGTTTTTGACAATATCGGTAATCTCGTCGATCGGCACATCTCGAGTAAGCTTAATTGTGAGCGCCTGGCTATGGCAGCGCATCGCGCCAATACGCACGCACAAACCATCAATCGGAATCGGTGTTGAACCAAAGCCTTCGCCACGGCCCAAAATCTTGTTGGTTTCAGCCTCGCCTTTCCATTCTTCGCGCGACATCCCATTACCAAGATCTTTGTCAATCCAAGGGATCAAGTTACCTGCTAACGGAATCCCAAAGTGCTCAGTAGGTAATTGGCCGTTTTGCTGCAAGGCCAATACAGTTCGGTCAATGTCAAGAATCGCTGACGCCGGGTCATCAAGCTGAGGCTTGACTGCGGCATTGAGCAACCCAAACTGCGTGAGCAACTCACGCATGTGCTGCGCACCACCACCTGAGGCAGCCTGGTAGGTCATGCTGGTCATCCACTGCACCAAACCTTCATTAAACAGACCAGCCAAGCCCATCATCATGCAACTGACGGTGCAATTACCACCAATAAAATTTCGGACTCCACGCTTCAGTGCAGCATCAATCACTGGGCGATTCACGGGATCGAGCACGATGATGGCATCATCTTTCATGCGCAGCGTGCTCGCCGCATCAATCCAGGTACCTGTCCAGCCCGCTGCGCGCAGCTTGGGATACACCTCGCTGGTGTAGTCGCCGCCTTGTGCGGTCACGATAATTGGCAGCTTTTTTAACGCGTCGATGTCAAAGGCATTTTGTAAGGCGGTGGCACCCGCCCACTCAGGCGCACGACCACCCGCATTGCTTGTTGAAAAAAACACCGGATCGATTAAGCCAAAGTCACCCTCGTCGCGCATGCGCTGCATGAGCACTGAACCCACCATGCCGCGCCAACCTACTAACCCAACAGACTGTTTCATCGTTAAAACCAAATAAATCGTTTAGATACCTGCACTTAGAGTCTATGTTAACACCAAGGTTATTACCCTATCTGCAAGTTGCTTACGCGTGCCCGCAAGTGGCGCTCGTCAATCGTGCAGACCACTCGCCTGCCACGCCCTACTTGTCGAGCGAAATCCTTAGCAACCCGATTAGCCTAAAGCTTTCAACACAGCATCGCCCATCGCTGCTGTGCCAACTTT
>JARXAG010000148.1 GCA_029866055.1 Burkholderiaceae bacterium | reverse complement strand
GGTGGGCGATACCCATGTTGATGCCCTCTGTGCAAGCAACTGCGGTATCCCTTTTGTCTTTCATCGAAGTGGCTATGGCGATGACTCGGTGCAACAGCATCCAATAGCAGCGAGCTTTTTCGACTACGCAGAGACTTGTCTAAAGCGTTGCGTCTAAGGGCGCCACACAGAGACGTAGCGCTAGCGCAGCGCCTGGGGCATGCCTGCCGTCTTCGATTGCGCAGACACCACGATTGCGGCGGGATCCTCATTTGCAATTAAGGATCTAAAAATCCCTTCCGTGCGTGCAATCACTGAACTCCAATCTCGATCCACCGCAGTCTGACGCGCAGCGACTCGGACTTGAGTTCGCAAGGCAGCGTCTTCGACGATTTGCCGAGCGGCCTCGAATAGCTGTGCCTCTTGGTTTGGTGCCAGCACCATTCCGTTGCGCCTGTGCTCGATTAACTGGCCGGCTGCCGCATGATCGTACGCCACCACGGCTAAGCCACTAGCCATGGCTTCAATCGTGACGTTGCCAAAAGTCTCTGTCAGGCTCGGAAAAATAAACAAATCTGCACTGGCGTAGTGTTTCGCCAAATCCTGACCTGTGCGCGTGCCCGCAAAGATCGCCTCTGGGATACTGCGCTCGAGCGCTTGACGCATCGGCCCATCACCCACAATCACCAACTTAACCGGCAAACCACGGGCTTGCAGCGACTTGAAGCAACGTACGACAGTATCAAGATTTTTCTCGACAGCCAGGCGCCCTACCGATAGCAGGACTTGCGTCTCTGCAGTCGCCCCCCAGCTTTGACGCAGTTGTTCGTTGCGCTTAGCAGGAGAAAAGTTTTCTGTATCGACACCGCGCGGCACTACCATCAGTCGATCAAAGCCAATCTTCGAAAGCTCTGCCATCAAGCCCTGTGTCGGCACCATCGTGCAGTGCGTGGCATTATGAAATTTTCGCATATAGGCCACAATCGCACCCTTGAGCCAGCCAAACCCATAGAACTGGCTGTAGGCATGAAAATTGGTTCTGAAATCTGAACTGGTCGGTATTTTGAGCTTACGTGCGGCGCGCGATGCCGACCAACCCAAGGGCCCCTCAGTGGCAATATGGACAAGATCAGGTCTTTGCTTGAGCCATAATTTTTGCAACGCGCCCTGCGCCGGCAAACCCATGCGCAGCTGCTTGTACATCGGGATCGGTGCACCGCGCACCAATACCTCTTGATAGCGTGAATCTGTGGCCGCCTCGGTGTCGCTGTGATGCCGCGGCCTGACTAACATCAATTCGTGTCCGCGAGCTCGCAACCCCTCTACTATTTTTGAAACAGTATGTGCCACCCCGTTGATATCCGGAGGATAGGTTTCAGTCACCAACGCTATTCTGAGGCTCGGCTTGTCGGGATAAATTCGATCGACTTGAATGGGCGCGTATTCTGTCATCTGAGCTCTTTATCACTGAAGTTACGATGACTGTAATCAATTCATATAACCGTTCGATGACAGCGAGCCCCTGAAAATAAACTGCAACACGATTGTCATCAAAAATTCATCTTTTGACCTAACGCTTCTGAAATAATCTTGTCTGAGGAGTCGCGTATCATCCATTCGATTCGCGACACGGATAACACAAAGGATCACGATGAAAGAATTGCTAAACACCTTAAAAATACAGCGCTGGGATGATCATCGGTATTATCACCACAGTCGCATTAATCAAAGCCTGCACTTGGTCAGCGCCTTATCGTTTCTCGTGTCTTATGTGTTGCTCTTCATTAACCCAGTCGCAGCCTCGTTGGTTGCTTGGTTGGTGGCGATGACAACACGCCAATCCGGCCACTTCTTTTTTGAGCCAAAGGGCTACGATCACGTCAATCAAGCGACCCACGAGCACAAAGAAGAAATCAAGGTTGGCTACAACTTACATCGCAAGATCGTATTGCTGTCGATCTGGGCCGCGATCCCCGTGTTAGCTTACTTTCAGCCCTCACTCATCACCTGGGCTGTGCCTGAGGCTTACGAAGATACGACTATTCGTATTGTCGGTATGACTTGGCTCTTTTTGGGCGTTGCAGGTCTGTTATTCAGAGTCGCTCAACTATGCATTAAAGACAGTTTCAAAGCCGCATTTGCTTGGGCTTTGAAAATTTTGACCGACCCGTTTCATGACGTCATGCTGTACCGTCGCTCACCCATTTATTTGATGCGTGGTGAGTTGATTGATCCCATGCCACATATTCAATCACATTGAGCAGAGTCAGTGAGCGGCTTCAGTCGCGCTGAACAGAGTTAATCAGAGACTTCAGTCACCCTAGACAGATTCAACCAGAGACTTCAGTTCTTAAGAGGTAGAAGTCTCTGAATGTGACCACTACCGTACGAGAAGTCTCTGAATGCGATCACTACCGTGCGAGAAGTCTCTGAATGCAACCACTTCCCTGCTAGAACTCTCTTAATGCCATCACTACTGTGCTAGAAATCTCTGATTACCTTCAGCCAGCAGGCCTTCACAGCTTGGTCTGCTGCACCATCTCTAACAACATACGGCGTCGAATTTGTTTGTTTGTCTGCCCTTGCGGCGTCCACCACCAAGCGCCTGCAGCCATCTGATGGCCAGCACGCACGAAACGTTGGCAGAAATCATCAAAATCCGCATCGGTAAAGTTCAGACTAAAAATCAGTCTTCCCGTACCGACCCAACTCAAGGCAATACCCTCGCGACGCAAGTAGAACTGCAACAGCCAGTTAAAGCGGCTTGGCACGTCGTACAGCACGGTCCACACCGTCGACATGGCCTCGACACGCAGTGGCAACCCTTCGCGCTTGAGCAAGTCGTTCAGTTGAGTCTTGCGTGTATTCCAGGTTGTTTCAAGCTCTGCATACAGCTTTTGAACTGCCGGCGTTTCTTGGCGATGCAAGAACACATTCATGGCACCCATCACATAGGGATGCGCATTGAAGGTGCCTCGGGCAAAGCAGATATCGGCTGGGTGCTCGGCGTAGAAACGCGTCATCAGATTTTTCTTGCCGCACAGAATGCCAATCGGCAAACCGCCGCCCAGTGTTTTACCGTAGGTGACCATGTCCGCCTCAAGACCGAAGTATTCTTGAGCACCACCTGGGGCAAGCCTAAAGCCCAAAAAGACTTCATCCAAGATAAAGATGATGCCTCGCTCGGCGCACACCTGTCGCAATTCTTTGAGCCAGGCGGTATACGCCACACGGTCGTAATGCACCCGACGCCCACCATCGACCAGCGTCGAATCGGTCGGTGCAGCCTGGTTCGGGTGCATGGCTTGTATCGGATTGACCAACACGCAAGCAATGTCGCGACGATTGCGCAACACCCGCAGCGTGTTCTCATGCATTTCACGCAGCGTCAGCGTGTGCTTAGAGGGCGGCATTGGATTGCCCGGGCCCGGTTGCACATCATCCCACCAGCCGTGATAAGCGCTTGTAAAGCGAACAATTTTTTGGCGCCCAGTTTGATAACGTGCCAGGCGAACGGCTTGCATCACCGCCTCGGTGCCAGACATATGAAACGAGACCTCATCCTTGCCCGAAATTTCACAGAGGCGTCGAACATTGTCGAGCACGCAAGGATGGTACGAACCCAAGACCGGGCCCAGATCGCGTACCATTTCGCTGCCCTCTTCGATACAAGACTTGTAAAAATCCAAGCCAAACAAGTTCACGCCGTACGAGCCCGTCACATCAATCAGGCGATTGCCATCCATGTCGGTCAGCCAGACGCCATCACTGCTCGTCCAGAAGCTGCCCATTTGAATATGCTGCTGCAACACGTCGCGAAACTGATAGGGGACCCGATAGTTGCTGATGAATTGCAAATCAGAAATCATCGGTTTACTGGCAGCTGTATGCGCCAGGGTCAATGCGCTGCGCGTACGCAAATCATTGCCCAGCGAGGTAAGTGCCTGGCGCCGTTGAAGCACGATCTCTTGTGGCGCCCCGTCTGCATCAAACCATTTGTCGTCAGAGTACGAGTAGCCAGGCACCCAGCGGGTAATGCGCTTCGCCCAACGCAGGTGGCCACCCAAAGACGGGTATTTAGCCACCGACAATTGCAGACGTTGCTTGATACGCAAAAACAGCCAAAGGCCCACAGCCGCTGCAGCGACATATTGCACAACACTCAAAATTTGATCAGTCATAGTTTTGCCTCGAAAACTCCTTTTTATGACTTTAAAGTGACGAAATGATGAACATCAGTAAAGCCGTCCGCAATGTCTTTGCCCACGAAGACATCAATTTTTTAGTGACTAACCGGATTCCGAGGCTTGCCGTCACGCATTTCATGGGTTGGTTCAGCAAAATCAAGGTGGGTTGGGTACGCGACGCTTCGATCGGCACCTGGAAACTATTTACCGATCTTGATTTAAGCGAAGCTAAAAAACAACATTTCGACAGCCTTCACGATTGCTTCGTTCGCGAATTGCGTGATGGCGCTCGCGCGGTCGATCACAATCCAGAGGTGATGACGAGCCCTTGCGATGCGATCGTTGGCGCTTGCGGCAAGATCATCAATGGGCAAGTGTTTCAGGCGAAGGGGTTTCCGTACACCTTGACAGACCTCTTCGGCCCAAACACTGATACGAGCGCCTGGGCCGACGGCCATTACGTCACGTTGCGGCTCACCTCGGCGATGTATCACCGCTTTCATGCCCCGTATACAGGCGAAATGAAGGCCGTACATTATTTATCAGGCGACACCTGGAACGTGAACCCTATTGCCTTAAAGCGTGTTGAAAAACTCTTTTGTAAAAATGAGCGAGCCGTGCTGGCGCTTGAACTAGGTTCACAAAAGTACAAGGTCGCGCTCGTTCCAGTCGCAGCGATCTTGGTCGCAAGCATTCGCTTACATGGCTTGAATACTTTATTTCATACACGTTACAAAGGGCAAACCGATTTTGCCTGCAACGTCGCCTTTGAAAAAGGACAAGAGCTTGGCTGGTTTGAACACGGCTCAACTATCATTGTGTTCGCACCCGAGGGGTTCACACTTGCCGAGCAAATCCTACCCGGAGCGCAGATCAAAATGGGTAGCCCACTGATGCGTTTACCTAACCGTGCAAGAAGCAGTGCGACAGCTTGAGTCAGCTGCGATCCATCAGGTTGCAAACCAAAACCTTTCTCCAGAATAGAGACCGTCAATGAATCGTGGCTTTTACATCGTCATCCTCGCGCAGACCTTCTCGTCGCTGGCAGATAACGCGCTGTTTATTGCTGCGATTGCACTGATTCATCAATTAGAGGGACCAGTGTGGGTGCCCCCTCTCATCAAGTGGGGCGTTGCTGCCAGCTATGTGTTGCTCGCACCATTTGTTGGAGCTTTCGCTGACGCTTTTCCGAAAGGTAAGGTGATGTTCGCAACAAACGCCTTCAAAGTCATCGGCTGCACTTTAATGTTTAGCTACGACTTTTTTGGCTTGACTGCATCTGAGCAAATCGTCTTGATCTGCGTGGCCTATGCCATTGTCGGCACCGGTGCAGCTGCGTATTCGCCCGCCAAGTACGGCATCATCACCGAAATGCTTCCCCCCGAAAAACTGGTCATAGGAAACAGCTGGATCGAGGGTATGACCGTCGTTTCTATCATCATGGGTGCGGTCGTGGGTGGCTTACTGGTTTCGCCCGCCGTATCGGCTTGGTTGCTTTCACACAACACTCTCCAGCAAATAGCTAATACGCCTGCCGAAGTTGCGATCGTAATGATTGGTCTGTTGTACATCGCCGCTGCATTGACCAATTTATTCATTCCAAAGACTAACGCCCAGTACCCAAAGCAGCACCAGCATCCACTTCGCCTCATCAAAGCCTTTGCGGGCTACACCAAGATACTATGGACCGATAAGCTCGGCCAGATTTCACTAGGGGTCACGACCCTCTTTTGGGGTGCGGGCGCAACACTGCAGCTGATCGTGATCGAATGGGGGCGTAGTCAACTGGGCTATCGCTTGGATCAAGCCTCAATCTTGATGGGCATCGCCGCCTTGGGTACCGTGCTGGGTTCGATTGCAGCGGCTCGCGTGCCCCTCAAGCAATCGCTGCGTGTCCTGCCGGTTGGGGCACTCATGGGGTTAGTCGTGCTGGTCATGCCGCTCATTTA
>JARXAG010000109.1 GCA_029866055.1 Burkholderiaceae bacterium | reverse complement strand
GGCCCAATCAGCAGCACATTGGTGTAATTGACGACCGAGCCAAGCATGGTGAAATCTTGGCGAGGATCAAAGAGTTGAGTGCGCTGAACGATCGGCGAGATCGTCATCGTGGGGCTGGCGATAAAGTTCAGCGTGTAGCCGTCTGGCGTCGCTTTTGCAGTCGCGTCTGCGCCCAACATGCCGCTGGCACCGGCGCGATTTTCGATGACCACCGCCTGTTTGAGTTGTTCGCTTAAGTAACGCCCAAAGGTTCTCCCCGTCACATCAACGGGCCCACCCGGCGGATAACCCACGATCAGTTTGATGGGGCGCTCGGGCCAGTTTGTTTGCGCCAGAGCAGGCGTGTTGAGGCAGGCCGCAATTAACACGGCGCCTGTGAGGGCACTCGCTAGCGTGTGGACGCGTTGTGACAGTTTTTTTGACATGAATATTTTCTCGCCGAGTGTTTATTGAGTGTCTGAATCGCTTGCGGAATCGAGTCTGGTCGCTTACTGAATCGTCGCGCCTGAGTCTTTTACGGCCTTATTCCATTTGGTTAACTCAGCTTCAATATGTTTGCCGAAAGCCGCTGGCGTTGAACCGACTGTTGCATAGCCGCTTTCAGCCAACTGGGCGCGCACTTTTGGGTCTTTCGCCACTTGGGCAAATGCTTGACTAAGTTTGTTGATCGCTGCTTCGGGTGTGCCTGCAGGTGCCAAAATGCCGTACCAAACTGTCACTTCAAACCCGGGCAAGGTCTCGGCAACGGTAGGCGTGTTGGGCAAAATCGAAGCGCGCTCAAGGCTACTGACTGCAATCGCTTTAAGCTTGCCTGCCTTGACCTGTTGAAACGAAGTCGAAATGCTGTCGAACATAAATGACACTTCGTTGCCCAACATGGCAATCACGGCTGGGCCGCTACCTTTGTAGGGGATATGAACCATCTTTGTGCCAGTCAGTGTTTTAAATAACTCGACTGACAGGTGGCTGGTATTGCCGTTGCCCGCAGACGCATAAGAAAGTTTGTCTGGGTTGGCTTTGGCGAAGGCGATCAGTTCAGGGATTGTGTTGAAGGGTGAGCTAAGTGGCGCGGCGACCAAGAGAGGCAAGGTTGCCACCAGTGAAACAGGCGCAAAATCTTTACGCGTGTCGTAGGGCAGTTTTGGGTAAAGTGCGTCGTTGATTGCGTGTGCGGTGAGTATCAGGATAATTGTTTGGCCATCGGGCTTAGCGCGGGCGAGTGCGCTTGTGGCGATCGTGCCGCCTGCACCACCTTTGTAATCCAGCACAATGGTTTGGCCTAACGCTTTTTGTAAATCGGGCAGCATCGGGCGTGCCAGCATGTCTGCGCTGCCACCAGGTGGATAGGGGATGATCAAGGTGATGGGTTGATTGGCGTTTGCCTGCGCCAACGCTAAACCGCTCAACGTCAAGCAGACCAAACCGAGCATCCAACGCGTGCTCTTTGTGATAAGTGTTTGAAGCATGGTGTGTCCCTTTGTTTTAATCGGAAAGGCTTGCGATGAAGTCACCGTAAGCGGCTGCGCCTTGGGCGCGCTTGTCAAACTGATGTGTACACAGGATCGCCCTGCGCATTACGACGAATCACGGCTAGCTTATCCGAAATTGCCAAGGTCGCCCCAGTTTTCTTTGCTAGGGTTTCTACCGTGAGCCCCTCGAGTATGGCGCGTACCACGAAGCCGCTTGTTGTCACATCAATGATCGCTAAGTCGGTGTAAATCACGTTGACGACTCCCGCCGCCGTGAGTGGATAGGTGCAGGCTGGTAGCAGCTTGGGTGATTGGTCTTTAGTGACGTGTTCCATCATGACGATCACTTCGCGGGCGCCGACTGCCAAATCCATCGCGCCGCCAATGGCGGCAATCGCGTCGGGCCCTGCGGTGAGCCAGTTTGCGAGATCGCCATTTTCGGCAACTTGAAAACCGCCTAATACCGAGTAGTCTAAGTGGCCACCGCGCATCATCGCGAAGGCAATCGTATGCTCGGTAATCGAGGCGCCAGGCAGTAAGACCACCGGGGTGCGACTCGCATTGATGATATCGAGATCAATCTCGGCACCGCTCGCCGCACCACCCATCCCTAAAATGCCATTCTCACTTTGCAGCAAAATCTCGCGATCTGCCGGTAAAAAATTTGCGACCAAGGTTGGCATACCGATGCCCAGATTCACAACTGCCCCATCCGGAAAATCATGCGCTACGAGATACGCGATGTCATTGCGCGACAGGGGCTTGTAAGGCGTCTGTTGCGTGTTGCCCTCAGAGACTTGTTTTGCGGTCGTGCTATTCATCGTTCGCCTCCAGTCGCGACAACGGCTTGAACAAAAATGCCTGGTGTCATGACCTGCTCTGGGGGCAAGCCTCCCAAAGCGACTACGCGATTGACCTGAGCGATCGTGTGTTTGGCGGCCATGCACATGACGGGCCCAAAATTGCGCGCCGCCCAACGGTAGGTCAGATTGCCCCAGCGATCGCCAAGATGGGCTCGCACTAACGCCACGTCGCCGTGCAACGGCTGCTCAAGAATGTAGCCTTTGCCATCAATCACGCGCTGCTCTTTGCCTTCAGCCACTAAGGTACCAAAACCGGTAGGGGTAAAAAATGGCCCCAGGCCGGCGCCTGCCGCGCGCAAACGCTCTGCGAGCGTTCCTTGGGGCATGCACTCTAGCTCAACTTGCCCGGCCCGGTAGGCAGCTAAAAAGGTTTCAGAATTAACGGGTCGTGGATGCGAGCAGACGATTTTGCGAACGCGTCTGGCCTTGATCAGCGCGGCAATACCCACCTCGTGGGTACCCGCGTTATTGCTGATAATCGTGAGGTCACGCAGCCCCTTGTCTAGCACGGCATGCAAAAGCTCAAAGGGGATGCCCGCCTCGCCAAAACCACTCACCATGATCGAAGCCCCGTCTTGAAGAGGCAAGATCGCGTCTTCAAGCGACTGCTTGATTTTGTCAATCATGTTTAATCCAGAGACAGCTTGGCGGCTTCGACAATTTTTCTCCAGCTGGCTTGCTCTTTATCCATGAAGGCACCGAATTCAGCAGGAGTGCCGCCACCGGGGACGCCGCCCATTTCGGCAAAGCGTTGCCTGATTTCGGGCATTTCAAGCACTTTTTTGGTGGCTTGTTGGATTTTGTTGACGACATCAGCGGGTGTGCCGGCCGGTGCAACGAAACCAAACCAAGCGGTCACGACCATGTCTTTGATACCAGCCTCGGCCATGGTTGGGATTTCGGGTAACTGAGGTGAGCGTTGCTCGCCTGTAATGGCCAATGCGCGAAACTGCCCAGAGCGAATAAAGGGGATTGAACTTGGCAGGTTGTCGATGATAAAGGTCACTTGGCCGCCAAGCAGTGCTGCAACGGCAGGGCCCATTCCCTTGTAAGGTACGTGTGTAAGCGTTAACCCAGTGCGCTGAGAAAACATCTCGGATGACATGTGAGGAGATTGCCCAGTACCAGGCGAGCCATAGGAATAGTTTCCTTTCGGGTCATTCTTAAGTGAGTCGACCAGCTCTTTAACCGATTTGTAGGGCGACTTGCTATTGACGACCAAAATATTTGGTACCGAAATCACCAAAGTAATGGGCGCAAAGTCAGTCGACTTGTAAGGTAGATTTTTGTAGAGGCTGTAGTTAATGCCGTTTGGGCCAATGTTGCCAAAGCCAATGGTGTAGCCATCAGGCGCTGAGCGCAACAACGCCTGTGTGCCGATGATGCCGGCCGCACCCGCGCGATTTTCAATGACCACCGAGGTGCCTAAAGCCGCCCCAAGCTTTTCGCTCAGCAAGCGGGCCGTGATGTCTGTGGTGCCGCCTGGTGCCGCAGGCACAATCAGGGTGATCGGCCTTTCTGGCCAGGCGGCCATGACAGGGGTGCTTAGCCCCAAGGCTGCAATCACGAGCGCACTGGCGCGAATTAGGGTTTTCATGAGTGTCTCCTCAGACATTAGTTGGACGGTACTGCCGCGATTGTAGGTGCATTTGGGCTTCTAGAACGCCGTCTTCCAAAATCCGAGATTCTCTGGCTCAGTTGGGCGTTAAGATGGCGCATCGAGGAGAAAACCTATGGATCTGACCTGGACCACCGAAGAACGCGCCTTTCGCAAAGAGGTGCAAGATTTTGTTCACGCTAAATTACCTGCCGAGTTGCGCGCGAAAGCGTTTGCACACCACCGTGTCACGCGCGAGGAGTTTGTGTTTTGGCACAATACGCTGACCGATCACGGCTGGGGAGCACCGAGCTGGCCCAAAGAATACGGTGGAACAGGGTGGAACCCGGTTCAACGCCTGATTTTTGAGATTGAGTCGTTTAAAGCCGGTGCGCCGCGCTTGATCCCGTTTGGGCTCAGCAAGATTGGCCCCGAGCACATGAAATATGGCACGCAGGCTCAAAAAGATCATTTCTTGCCGCGCATGTTGCGCCTAGAAGACTGGTGGTGTCAGGGTTATTCAGAGCCAGGCTCTGGCTCTGACCTGGCTTCATTAAAAACTCGCGCCGAGCGTGTGGGTGACCGCTACATCATTAATGGTCAAAAAACCTGGACCACCATGGCGCATCACGCCGACTGGATCTTCTGTTTGACGCGCACCGACACGAGCGCAAAAGCGCAGCGCGGTATCTCGATGATCTTAATTGACATGAAGCAACCGGGCGTCACGGTGCGTCCCATTAGGACTCTGGATGGCGGCGCTGAGGTCAATGAGGTTTGGCTTGAAAACGTCGAAGCGCCACTAGAGAACCTAGTGGGTGAAGAAAATCAAGGCTGGACCTACGCAAAATATTTGTTAGGACACGAGCGAGGCGGGATTGCCGGTATCGGTCACTGCCATCGTGAACTTGCGATCTTGAAATCTTTGGCTGAGCGCACGATGGCAAGCGGCGAAGCTTTAAGCCTGAGCACCCGCGTGCGTGACAGCATCAATCGTGTTGAAGGTCAGTTACTAGCGCTTGAACTCATGGTGCTGCGCGTCGCTGCGGGTGAAACAGATCCAGGGCCGAAGGCGTCGATCTTAAAAATTCGCGGTTCTGAGCTGCAGATGGAGCTTGCACGTTTGCAAATGCAAGTGGCAGGTGCTGACGCCTGGCCTTACGACCCCGAGTGGATGTTTGCGCAGTCTGAGGATCATGGACCAAGCCCCGAGTACTCGCCGGCCGCGGCAGCTGCATACTTTGATATGCGCAAGACGGCCATTTATGGCGGTACTAACGAAGTGCAAAAAGGCATCATTGCCAAACAAATCATCGGGGTATAAAAAACATCATGGATTTTACATACTCACAAGAACAGCGCATGTTGACCGATAGTTTGCGCAGGTTGGTCGAAGATAATTGGTCGCGACCCAAGCGCCGCGAGCGTCAAAAGGCTGGCGTGTTGAATCGCAATGCCTGGGCGAGCTTGGTTGAGCTGGGCGTGGCCGGCCTGATGGTGCCCGAAGAATTTGGTGGGTTTGCTGAAACACCTGCCACCATGCTTGCGGTGCACCAAGAGCTTGGGCGCGGTCTTGTCAGTGAACCTGCGATTTCAAGCGCAGTGATTGCGGTGTCGCTTCTGTCCAATAGCCAGAATCAGGCGCTTAAGCAGCGTTGGTTGACCGCTCATGCTGAGGGTGACGCAGTCTTGGCGGTGGCGTGGCAAGAGCAGGGCGAGCGTGACTCGCAGCGCCCCTTGTGCACGCGCGCGACAGCGTCTAAAGAGGGCTATACGCTTGAAGGTCGCAAGATGTTGGTGTGGCATGGTGCCGGTGCCCAAGCTGTGATTGTATCGGCGTTGCTGGATGGTGCGGTTGCCTTGTTTTTGGTTCCTGCAGATACCTCCGGTGTCTCGGTTCAAGATTACCCAACCTTTGATGGTTCGCGCGCTGCCACGATTCATTTGAAAGACGTGAGTGTGTCAGCCGAGCACCTGATCGCAAGCGGTGCACAGGCCGAGCAATTGTTGGCCTTGGCGCTTGATTACGGTATTACCGCCTTGTGCGCGCATGCCTGCGGTGCAATGGCCTATCTGACCGACAGCACGATTCAATATTTAAAAACACGTCAGCAGTTCGGCCAGCCACTTGCCGCGTTTCAGGTGTTACAGCATCGCTTAGGCGATATGTTGATTCAATCTGAAATGGGTTTATCAATGACCTATGTCGCCTCGATTGCACTTGGTGAACAAGATGCCGCGAAGCGCAGTCGCCTGGTCTCGATGAGTAAAGTCGAGGTCGCGGCTGCTGCGCGTTTAGTGGGTGAGATTTCGGTGCAGTTGCATGGCGGGATGGGGATGACTGATGAGCTTGAGGTCGGAGACTAT
>JARXAG010000183.1 GCA_029866055.1 Burkholderiaceae bacterium | reverse complement strand
TTGCATTGTTGCACCTCGCACGCTAGCTGATTTAAAAGTTTAAATCACTGAGTTCATGCATTCTTAGTACTGAGCTTACACCCTGATTGTATTCCTCTTGATTTTAGTTAAGCCTTAAATGAAGGAATATTGATTTAAATCACGCTGCCACCACCATAGAACGCCCACACTCTTCACGAGGATCGTGGCAGTGAGACAACGAGATAGCGAGATAGCGAGGTAGCGCTGCAGCGAAATAGCGAAATAGCGAAATAGCGAAATAGCGAAATAGCGAAATAGCGAAATAGCGAAATAGCGAAATAGCGAAATAGCGAAATAGCGAGATAGCGCCTTGGTGATAAGTGCGAGTGCCGGCTTGGAATCCCGCCCGCTAAGGATTTGTTTGCTCGCCCTTGAAAAACCGCAACTTGGCCGCATTTAGCAAACATCCCCAACAGGCCAAAAGCCATTGTTTCAGGAAACGACTATGCGATTCGATAAATTAACCACTAAGTTTCAGCAATCACTTGCCGATGCGCAAAGTATGGCTTCGCGCAGCGAGCATCCTTACATTGAACCCGTGCACGTTCTATCGGCCTTGTTAGCCGACACAGAGAGCGGTGCGTCGAGTTTGTTGTCACGCGCTGGTGTGGCAGTCAACCGACTGCAAACGGCGCTAGAGGCTGTTTTAAAGGGCTTGCCCAAGGTAAAGGGCGGCGATGACAATATTCAGGCCAGTCGCGACCTGCAGTCCGTATTCGCGCGCACCGACAAAGAGGCTGCTAAGCGCGGCGATACCTACATACCCAGTGAATTATTTTTGCTTGCCTGCGCCGATGACAAAGGCGATGTCGGCCGCGCACTCAAAGAATCGGGCTTGCAACGTAAGCCGCTTGAGGCGGCGATTGACGCCGTGCGCGGTGGCGAGTCGGTTAAAGATCAAGAGGGCGAATCCAATCGCGAGGCGTTGTCCAAGTACACAATGGATCTGACTGAACGTGCGCGCCAAGGCAAACTCGACCCCGTGATTGGTCGCGATGACGAGATTCGTCGTGCCATTCAGATCTTGCAGCGACGTACCAAAAATAATCCAGTGCTGATTGGCGAGCCCGGCGTGGGTAAAACTGCCATCGTCGAGGGCTTGGCCCAACGGATTGTGAATGATGAAGTGCCAGAATCTTTACGAGGCAAGCGAGTCTTGTCACTTGATCTGGCGAGCTTATTGGCGGGTGCTAAATTTCGTGGCGAATTTGAAGAGCGCTTAAAAGCGGTGCTCAAAGAACTGTCGCAAGATGACGGCAACAATATTGTCTTTATTGATGAATTGCACACCATGGTGGGTGCGGGTAAGGCCGAAGGCGCAATGGATGCCGGCAATATGCTCAAGCCAGCGCTCGCGCGTGGCGAGTTGCATTGCATTGGCGCGACCACCCTTGACGAGTATCGCAAGTACATTGAAAAAGACGCCGCACTTGAGCGACGTTTTCAAAAGGTGATTGTCGACGAGCCAAACGTCGAGTCAACCATTGCTATTTTGCGTGGTCTGCAAGAGCGCTATGAACTGCATCATGGCGTTGACATCACTGATCCAGCGATTGTGGCGGCCGCCGAGCTGTCGAATCGCTATATCACCGATCGTTTCTTGCCCGACAAGGCGATCGATTTAATCGACGAAGCGGCTGCGCGTATTCGTATGGAGATCGATTCTAAGCCCGAGGTCATGGATCGCCTGGATCGCCGCATCATTCAATTAAAAATTGAACGTGAAGCGGTCAAAAAAGAAACCGATGAAGGTTCGATTCGACGCTTTCAAATCATTGAAGAAGAGCTTGAAAAGCTTCAGCGCGAGTACAACGACTTTGAAGTGATCTGGAAAAGTGAAAAAGCAGCCGTGCAGGGCACGCAGTCGATTAAAGAAGAGATCGAACGCGCCCGCGCCGATATGGCCGAGCTGCAACGCAAAGGTCAGTTTGATAAGTTGGCTGAAATTCAATATGGCAGTTTGCCAGAACTTGAGGCGCGGTTAAAAGCCGCTGAATTGGCGGGTGCCACGCCCGGAACGACCGAGCGTCCGCGACTCTTGCGTACCCAGGTTGGCGCCGAAGAAATCGCCGAGGTCGTGTCGCGTGCCACGGGTATCCCCGTGTCTAAAATGATGACCGGCGAGCGTGACAAACTGCTCAAAATGGAAGACCGTCTGCATCAACGTGTCGTCGGTCAGGATGAGGCCGTTGGGCTGGTGGCTGATGCGATTCGGCGTTCACGTGCGGGGCTGTCTGACCCGGCACGCCCGTACGGTTCGTTCTTGTTCTTGGGGCCAACCGGTGTTGGTAAAACCGAGTTAACGCGTGCGCTTGCTGACTTTCTGTTCGACTCTGATGATCACTTGATCCGTATCGATATGAGTGAGTTCATGGAGAAGCATTCGGTTGCTCGCCTGATTGGCGCGCCTCCGGGCTACGTCGGTTACGAAGAGGGCGGCTCGTTAACTGAGGCTGTGCGACGCAAACCTTATAGCGTGATTCTGTTTGATGAGGTCGAAAAAGCACATCCCGATGTGTTCAACGTACTGTTGCAGGTGTTAGACGATGGTCGCTTAACCGATGGCCAAGGGCGTACCGTTGACTTTAGAAATACTGTCATTGTGATGACCTCGAACCTTGGCTCTCACCACATTCAAGCGATGGTCGGTAAACCTTACGAAGCGATTAAAGAAGTCGTCTGGGATGAAGTCAAACAACACTTCCGCCCAGAGTTCTTGAATCGAATTGACGAGGTCGTGGTGTTTCATGCCCTGCAAAGTCAGCACATCGAGAAGATTGCCGGTATTCAGATTCAGCGTTTAACCGCAAGGCTTGCGCAACAGGATATGGTGCTTGAAGTGTCGGCAGCGGCCTTAGCAGAACTGGCCCGTGGTGGCTTTGATCCTGTGTTCGGTGCCAGGCCGCTCAAACGCGCGATTCAGCAGAATCTTGAGAATCCGATCGCTAAGCTGATCTTGCAAGGTAAGTTTGGGCCTAAAGACGTCGTGCCGGTAGATTGGCGCGATGGCAAGTTTGTCTTTGAGCGCACGTTGCAATAGTTCAAATTGGCACAGCGGTTTGATCCGTGCGCAAACACCGTGCGCTGTGGTCTGGCGTCAGCCACACAAGCTCAGGCACGGTTTGTTTGCACGACTCTTGCGCCAAGCTACAGCGTTCGGCAAAGGCGCAGCCTGGCGGCAGTTTAGTCAGATCAGGCGGTGACCCCGAAATCGTTTCTAAGCGTGTCCCTTTTTTGACAGCGCCATGCGCTAGGCTTTTTAACAACGCGCGTGTGTAGGGGTGACGCGGCGTGCGCATGATCGCACGGGTCGTCCCTTGTTCGACAATACGCCCGGCATACATCACAGCGATACGATCGGCCACCTCAACGGCGGCGCCAAGATCGTGTGTCACGAAAATCACTGACAAGCCCAACTCGCGTTGCAGCTCTCGCAACAACAACAAAATTTGGATTTGCACCGTGGCATCAAGTGCCGTGGTCGGTTCGTCGGCCAGCAGTAACTGAGGTTCACTGGCTAGCGCCAACGAGATCATCGCGCGTTGTCGCATCCCGCCTGACATCTCGTGCGGGTAAGCATCTAATCTGCGCTCGGGGCTGGGGATACGTACACGTTCAAATAATGAAAGTGCGCGCGCCCGTGCTTGATCGCGGCTGATGTTTTCATGACGCAGAATCGCTTCGATGATCTGGCTACCAACCGTGTACACCGGGTCAAGTGCCAAGAGTGGTTCTTGAAAAATCATCGAGGCAACTTTGCCTCTAAAGCTGGATAAGGCGCTGTTTGACAGTTGAACGACGTCTTGACCGCCCACTAAAATCTGACCCTCAATTTTTGAACGTGCAGCGTTGTGTAAGCGCAAAATCGAGCGCAAGGTGACGCTCTTGCCTGAACCAGATTCACCGATCAGGGCGACGACTTCACCGCGCTTGACCGCGAGGGTAACGCCATTGACGGCTTTGACGGGGCTTTTGCCACCTGTAAACGTAACGGTGAGGTCGCGAATATCGACAAAGGGGGTTTCGGTCGTGTTCATACAGCCCCTTGATTATTTGAAACGGCTTGCTGATTTGAGACGGCTTGCGAATGTCCGCTGTTTTCGACATGGATCCAACAGGCTACGCCCTGGCCATCTTTGCTTGAGACTAAGGGTGGCATTTTTGTTGAGCAGACGGGTTGCGCCTGAGCGCAGCGAGTATGAAAACGACAGCCAGAGGGCGGATTGATAGGATTGGGAGGATCGCCCGCCAGCGGTGGCGTTTCTGTTCGATGATCAGGATCCATCGAGGGCACCGAAGAGAGCAGTGCACGCGTGTAGGGGTGACGCGGGGAATTGAACAGCGTTTCGCAGTCGCCAATTTCGACGACTTGGCCCAGATACATCACCATGACTCGATCCGAGATATAGCGCACGACATTAAGATCGTGGCTAATAAACACGTAGGTGAGTTTGAACTCTTCTTTGAGATCCAGCAAAAGATTGAGTACCTGTGCCTCAACCGATTTATCCAGAGCAGAGACGGCCTCATCCAAGATAATCAGGCGTGACTGCAGGGCAAGCGCCCGTGCAATGTTGACGCGCTGTCGCTGTCCACCCGACAATTCGTGTGGATAGCGCTCGGCAAAACGCTTAGGGTCTAGACCGACACGTTGCAATAAATCTCGCGCCCGTGCGATCGCATCATTTTTACTGACGCCGTGTACCTGAGGCGCAAACGCGATTGAGTCCTCAATCGTTAAACGTGGATTTAGCGAGGCGTAACTGTCTTGAAACACCATTTGCGCCTGACGTCTGAACTCTTTCAAGCTGAGGTCACGACTGCCGACTGACTGGCCATCAAAAATAATGTCGCCATGATCAGCGATGATTAAATTCATTAACAGTCTGGCCGTCGTGGATTTACCACAGCCTGATTCACCGACAACACCAAGCGTTTCGCCCTTACGCACCATAAAATCGATGCCATCCACTGCGCGAACAACGCCACCGCCTTTTCCTAGAAGATCTTTTTTTAGTGCAAAGTGTTTGATGAGGTTTTTAACCATCAGTAGCGGCTGCGCGGTACCACCTACATCAACGCGATCGGATACAGAAGTATTCATCAGTTCTTGATCTCCATGGCTGAGCGCAATCCATCCGACAGCAGGTTAAAGGCGATTGAGGTGATGAAGATCATGACACCAGGTAAAGCGGCAATCCAAGGCTGTACATAAATGGCGGTGCGTAAGGTATTGAGCATCAGACCCCACTCAGGCTCGGGTGGTTTCACGCCCAAGCCTAAAAAGCTCAGGCCAGACGCCAAGATCATCGAGACCGCAATCAAGCTAGTTGAGTAAACAAAGATTGGGCTCAGCACATTACCCAAGACATGCACTCGAATAATCGTTAGGGCGTTGGCCCCTGAAGCGCGCGCCGCCTCAACAAAGTCACGACTACGGATTTGGGTGGTCACGCTTTCTGCCACCCGTGCGATCGGCGGAATGAAAACGATGGTCAGTGAGATCAACGAGTTCGTGATCCCCGTGCCCAACACCCCAGACAGCGCGATGGCCAACAGCACCGATGGAAACGCATAAAACACATCAATCGTGCGCATGATCGAAGTGTTGAGCATGCCACCCGCGTAGCCCGCGATAATCCCGATGGTTGAGCCAATCGCAAACGCCAGTAGTACGGGCGTAATGCCCATAAAAAGAGACAGTCGTGCGCCCACCATCAAGCGAGACAGCATGTCACGGCCTAACTCGTCCGTGCCCAAGGGATAGCCTTCGAAGCCGATGGGTTTGAGTCGCTTCATGATTGAGGCGGCATATGGATCCGCAGGAGTGATCCACTGACCCAACACAGCCATGATTAACAGACACAAGATGACGAAGGCTGCGAACATGGCAACCTTGTCGCGCACTAGGCGCGCAAACACGTTTTGCCAGTAGCCGGCAGAGCGTTCGACATCGAGTGACGGAATTTTTTTGGTATCGACGGTAATGTTCAACATGGGTTCAGCCTCGCGCGATACGTGGGTCAAGCATGGTCTGAATAATATCGACAATCATGTTGAGAACGACAAAGAAAGTGGCGAGTACAAGGATGGTTCCTTGTAGTAGTGGCAGGTCTCGTTGAAAAATGGCAGAGTTTAGTAAAAAGCCAGTGCCAGGCCACGAGAACACGGTCTCGATTAAGATCGAGCCGCCTAGCAGGTAGCCCAACTGCAAACCCATTACGGCAAGAGCGGTTGGGGCTGCATTTTTAACCACATGCATGAAAATCCCGATATTGGTCAACCCCTTTGCTTTCAGGCCGACGATAAATTCTTGCGACAAAATTTCTGCGACAAGCGCACGCACTGTGCGCGAGATAATTCCCATCGGGATCACGCTCATCGTGATCGCAGGTAAGACCAAGTGCTTGATGTGCTCCCAGTTCCATTGCCAGTCTGACGAGCCGCCGGGCCCAGCGCCGTTGGGCGGCAACCACATCAGCAGTGAACTGAAAATGATCACAAGCACCATGCCAAGCCAGTAATGCGGCACGCTGACACCCAAGACCGAGGTGAGGGATGCCGCTTTATCTACCCATGAGTTTTGAAAATAGCCGGCCACAAAGCCGAATAAACAGCCAAAAATAAAACCAATCAGCGTTGCGATGGCTGCTAGCCTAAAGGTGTTGTGCACTGCACGCATGACCTCGCTCGTGACAGGCCGGCCACTAGCAATTGAGGTCCCTAAGTCACCTTGCAGTGCGCGCCAACCCCAACGAAAAAATTGTTCTGGATATGACTTGTTAAAGCCATAGATCTCCATCAGCTGTTGTTGTAACTCTTGCGAGGCATCGGGTGGCATGATCGACACAAGCGGATCGCCGGGCGCAAGGTGCACAAGCGCGAAACACACCAGCGCCACACCAAACATAATGGGCAGGGTGTACAAAACCCGTTGGAACATAAAGCTCAGCATACAAACAGCCTTTTAAAAACAACCTCTCAATCGATCATTGACCCTTGGTCACGACGATCAGACAAAATAAATACGGCGGCACCACGATTCGCGGTGCCGCCGTAGGCGCAACAAACTTAGTCTTTTGTCATCGTTGCGATATCAATAAACCAACTTTTTGGCTGAACAACGTTTTTGACTTTCGTGCTCATTGCACGTGGGCCCACGTCATGCGCGATCCAAACGAAAGCGGCTTCGTCAACAATCTTAGCGTGCAGCTTTGCCAAGGCCTCGTCACGCCCTTTTTCGTCAAAGTTTGTGCGAGCATTTGTCACTAACTGCTCAATCTCGGGGCTGCCAAAATAACCCCAGTTGTTTGAAACGGGCGGAAACGCCTTGGTGCTTGAGAAACGAACCATGGCGAAAAACGGATCCATTGCCGAGAAGCTAACATTGGTCGCGGTCGCGCCGTTGGCTGCTGGGTCTTTAGCACCCAAGCGCCAGCTGTTAAACAT
>JARXAG010000176.1 GCA_029866055.1 Burkholderiaceae bacterium | reverse complement strand
CAATATTCATGTAAGCATCGATCGCAGCCACGCTCACATTCAGCGCATCAGTGGCTGGGCCAGCTGTCGCCACAATGGCGGCTGGCAACAAACGCGAAAGTTTAGCCAGCGTGACGCACGCTTGCTCAAGATGCCCTGCCGTTGAAATTTGCAGCGGCGTCAAATCGGGTGGCGTTTCAAGCGCCGAGAGTGGGTTTGCTAAATAATCAATCACTTCCTTACCCAGGCCACCAGGCGCCGTCACCACACATGCCTGATGGTCGCTTTTATCAAGCCCCAAAACATTGGCACGCGTCCCAGTCATCACTAGTGCAACGGGTGAGTTGGCCTCTGAGGCCAAAGCCCTTAAGCTTTCAACACTGACAGCCTCGGCCGCAAGCATCAATACACTGAAGTCACCAAGATGCACTCGAACGCTCGCGCCACGGCGTAGTTCTGAGATAACACGATCAACTTCAATTAGGGGGTCTGTTTGAGACACGTAGAACCTAGCAATAAGTTTTTATTGGGATTGTGACAAGCAATTTCAGGGTAAGCTGACACTTAGCTGAATCATCGCATAACTCGCAATTATGCCACCATCATGGCAAGATATTGGGGATTACACTTAGTTTGTAACAACTATTTAAGACTCACCATCATCTCACCCTCACAAACTCTTCGTTTTTACTTTTTTCGATCTCGCCGTCGAGGCTTTTAGCGCAGAAAACTAAGTAAATTTTATTAATCATTTTGTCCAATCATCTACCCTGTCTCATGAGTAAACCCGCGCAACAAGATTCATGGCTCAACCTGCTTGAGGCCTTTGCCCACGCGAAAAGTCCACTTCCATCAGAGTGGGCACCCATCTTTGGACCGTTACAAAGGGGCGGGTGCGACCCCATGTTGGTGGTCGGTCAATTAGGTCAAACGCTCGATGGCCGCATTGCAACCATTACCGGTCATTCAAAATATATCAATGGGCCTGCCGGGCTCGCCCATTTGCACCGGTTGCGCGCGGTGTTGGATGCTGTCGTGGTGGGCGTGGGCACTGCGACGGCCGACAACCCTCGGTTAAATGTACGGCTTGTGGCTGGCCAACACCCTGCGCGAGTCGTCATTGACCCCAAGGCTCGCCTCGATCCAGACGCGCTAGTATGGTCAGACGATGGCGCACGCCGTCTTGTCATCGTGGCCGATCAGACTCAAGCCAACACCCCGCTTGGGGTAGAGATCGTCTCGCTTCAAAGAAACAATGGTCAGCTGGCACCCGCCGACATTCTCAAAGCTTTATTTGACCGTGGCCTCAAACGCATCTTGATAGAGGGCGGGGCAGATACCGTGTCGCGCTTTATGCAGGCGGGCTGCCTCGATCGCCTGCATGTCATTGTGGCTCCGATCATCATGGGCTCGGGCCGCCCCGGTTTTTCTCTGCCCGCGATCGAGCACATGGATCAGGCAGTCAGAATAAAAATGCACCCTCATCCACTCGAAGATGATGAGATGCTCTTTGACTGCGACCTGTCAGCGCAACGAGTCAGAATCGTTTAGCGTCGCAACGGCGCAGGTACGCTCAACAACCTCTTCGAACAATCGGGCACAATCAGCCCACGAAGGTTGCTGCGCGGCCGCCAATAGCGCGCCTTGCGAAAGACTCTGACGTAAAACCTGATCTTGAATGATCTGACGCAAAGCGTTTTGCAAGCTATCGACATCGCCTGGCTCAGCCAATAAACCTGCGGTATCTGGCACGGTATCCGGGATTGCACCTGCAGTTGTGCCGATGACCGGCAAACCATGAGCAAGTGCCTCGGCATACGCCATCCCGTAACCTTCAAAACGAGACGCCAGCACAAACACGTCAGCCTGCGCATAGAGCACTTGCAAGTGAGCAGAGTCAATCGCACCAAGCACGCGCACGCGCGTTAATAAGTCAAACCTTTCGAGATCGGCATGCAGTTGGGCGACAGCCTCGGCGTCGCGCGTCAAGTCGCCTGCGATCGTCAATTGCCAAGACAACTCTGTTAGCTTAGCTAACGCAGGCAGCAAGATATCAAAGCCCTTACGTTTGACGACAGAGCCCACCGATAACAACTGCAAGGGGCCAGGCATTGCCGGCCGCGACACCCGCGAGACACGATCCGTGCCGGGCAAGATGCTGGTGATCGCTTGGCGTGGCACTGCAAACTGTTCAACAACGTCGTGCAACGTAGCGGGGCTTGTGACCACCACCCACGTGGCATGCGCAAGCGCACGCCGCTCGGTATCTTTGAAGTGCGCCGACTGCGCCGCACTCAAGCCTGTTTCAAACGCGAGAGGGTGATGCACCAAGGCGATTAACGGGTGGCGTTGTTGTAACTGCGCAGCCACCTCAGGCAACACACCAAAAGCCAAACCATCAATCACCACCGGCACGCCAGGCTCAAGAGTCAGTAAGCTTTCACAGGCCTTTTGCCGTGTGTCAAGATCTGGGTACGGAAACCCACCACCCAACCCCAACACCTGTACCTGCCAGCCGTTCGCTCGCAAACCCTCAATGATGTGACGGTCATAAATATAGCCGCCCGTCGCCGTGAGTAAATCACCCGGTATCGCAAACACCAAACGCTTCATGTTGTCGCTCAATCCACAGCCTTTTAAATCGCAGCCTCGTACCAGGCGCGCGCAACATGCGATTCAGAGATCGTGATGCGGATCGCGTGCAACTCTTTGCCATCGCGACCCAGCGTACCCGAGCGAGCTGCATTGGCGAGCTGATCAAAAATGTATTTTGTTAAAAACTCAGTTGTCGTGTTCATGCCCTTAAATTCAGGATGATCGTCTAGATTTGAATAATTCAGAGGCTTGAGCGTCTCTTTGAGTACATCAAGTGCACGGCCGATATCGACGACGATGCCGTTTACATCTAAAGTTTTGGCGATGAAAGCAGCGTCAACCACAAAGGTGGCGCCATGCAAGGCTTGAGCTGGGCCAAACACTTGGCCGCGAAAAGAATGGGCAATCATGATGTGATCGCGAACTTCGACTGTAAACACAACGAGCTCCTTAAGAGTAATGAATAAGCTGGCAAAGAATGCCGCTTGGTTGACCTAAAATTTGAGGTAACTGCTTGGGTAAATCGGAAAAGGCCACGGCCGGAGCCAGCAAGGCATCAAGCCTCGCATCTTTCAACAGCTCAAGTGCGACACTCAGTCTGCGACGGTAGGTGTAACGTGGTCGGCGCGTGGCCGAGACATGCCCAACCTGACTCGATTGCAAACGCAATTGCTTACTATGAAACGCCCCGCCTAGTGGCGCACCGACAATCTGAGTGCCATACCAACTCAGCTCAAGCACCGTGGCTTCTTCGCCGGCAAGCCTCAGAGCGGTAGTCAAACCTGCCGCCGAGGCACTCGTGTGAAACACAAGATCGCAATCGAGCGGCGCGGCGGCTTCGGTCGCAAACTTCACGCCAAGTTGCGCTGCAAGGCGGGCGCGTTGCGGGTTGATGTCGACCAACGTGACGTCTGCGCCCGGCAGATGACCACACAAAAAGGCCACCAAACAACCCAAGACGCCCCCACCCACTACCGCGATCCGATCGCCAGGGCCTGGTGCCGCGTCCCACACCGCGTTCAGTGCGGTTTCCATATTCGCGGCCAAGACGGCTCGCTCGGGTGGGACCGCCTCGGATATTGCCATCACGGCATCAGAGGCCAAATTAAAATAATCTTGGTGCGGACTGAGGCTAAAGACGCAGCGATTGAGCAATTCGGGTGGGCCACTTTGAACCCGACCCACCGAGGCATAGCCATATTTGACCGGAAACGGAAAATCTCCGCCCATAAACGGTGCGCGCATACGCGTAAATTCAGCCTCAGGGACTTTGCCCGCAAACACCAAGGATTCGGTCCCCCGGCTCAGCGCACTGAAGAGCGTGCGGACTCTGACTTGCCCGGTCTGAGGTGCAGGCAACGGCTCGGTGCGCAGCTCTGCGACGCCGGCAGACACGTACCATAGCGCCTGCGCCTGGCCTGATAACGAAGCATCAAAGGCTGAGCTTGACACGTAAAATCCTTGATTGTGATGACTGTGACTCAAACGCAGAGCAGTTTCAGGGGTCTTGTTAATACCCTGAGCGCTCTGCCCTATACTGCGCGAGCCTTTGCAAACAGTATAAGTGAGTCAAAGGCCTTGATTCTGAAATATCAACACCCGTTTTCTCAACCCATATGCTAACAGTCAGAAGAATTATATTTGGATCCCTTGCAATACTGAGCTTTGTGGCGATGCTCGGCCTCATGCATGCTGCGCTAAGCCCCGAGTTGAGCGCGTGGGCTACCTATAGCTTGCTCGCGCTATTTGCCGTGACTCTGCCCTGGACCGTCGTCGGCTTCTGGAATTCGAGCATTGGGTTTTTAGTTGGCGTGCTTGCTCGCGATCCCTTAGCGGTCCTCTTGCCGCTCAGCGCGCGCGCAAGCATGACCGACCCGATCACGTCGTCTACTGCAGTTGTACTTTGCATCCGAAACGAAACCCCCACACGCCTTGAACGCAATCTTGAAGCGATGATGCAAAGCTTGGCCGCCACGGGCTTTGGTCAACAATTACATATCTACGTACTGAGCGATACCAATGATGAGGTCATCGCGCAACAAGAGCAACAATGCTTCGCTGCGATGACCGCACGCTGGGCATCGCGCCTCGCACTTACCTATCGGCGACGCGATGACAACAAAGGGTATAAAGCGGGCAATATCGAAGATTTTTGTAAGCGCTGGGGGCACCTGCATGAGTTTGTGGTGACGTTAGATGCAGACAGCTTCATGACGGGGCGCGCTATTTTGCGTTTAGTGCGCATCATGCAGGCCAACCCAACGCTTGGAATTTTGCAAGGTCTAGTTGTCGGTTTGCCCTCTACCAGCGGCTTCACCCGCCTGTTTCAATTTGGTATGCGCTTAGGCATGCGCTCGTACACCATGGGCTCAGCCTGGTGGCAAGCAGACTGTGGGCCCTACTGGGGCCACAACGCCGCGATTCGTATCAAACCCTTTATTGAACATTGCGAACTGCCACCTTTACCTGATCATAAGGGCACACCCAGGCATATCCTGAGCCACGATCAAGTCGAGGCCGTACTCATGCGGCGTGCGGGCTTCGAGGTAAGGGTGATCCCGCAAGAAGATGAAAGTTGGGAAGAGAATCCACCGACCTTAATCGAGTACATTCGCAGAGACCTGCGTTGGTGCGAGGGTAATCTGCAATACGTCCACTTATTAAGTCTGCCAGGTCTTAAGTTCTTAAGCCGCTATCAATTGTGTATCGCCATATTGATGTTCTTAAGCTCGCCTGCCTGGATCGCTTTGTTATTACTCTCAATGATATTGTTGTGCTTAGCACCCACCCCAGCCGCGTTTATGCATGGTGGGCTTGGTCTCACCCTACTAATCGCAACCCTGCTCATGTGGTACCTGCCCAAAATTGCTGGGGCAGTTGATGTGCTGCTAAGCGCGAGCGAGCGGAAGTCTTTTGGTGGTGGTCTGCGCTTTACTTTTAACTTCACCTTCGAAATGATTTTTTCGTTGTTAATGACCCCCATCACCTGGTTGAATCACACCATTTTTATCATTGGTCTGCTTTTCGGAAAAAAATCAGGCTGGACCGGCCAAGCTCGCGACGATCATTCAGTGCCACTCGCCATTGCCTGTCGGCAATTCTGGCCGCACACCCTGTCGGGCCTCGTGCTGGCTGTTGCAGTGTGGCATACCCATCCAACCACCCTGCCCTACGCACTGATTATGCTCAGTGGTTTGCTCTTATCGATTCCGATTACTGTGCTGACCTCGTGGCCAAGTTTTGGTCGCATGCTAATTCGATGGAAATTAGTCAGCCTACCGGAAGAAATTAATCCGCCCGCGGCCCTCAAACCTCTCGACCTTGAGGTCTTTAAGATGTCGCGTAAGTCTCACAACAGCAGCCAAGCATGACAAATCCTAGTCAGGGGGATCGCCCCATCAGCTTCGTTGCGCTGTATACCCGTGTACTAAAAATGTTGGGCTCAGATCGCAAACTCGGTTGGGCACTAGCCTTCGCAAACGTCGTACTCGCGATGGCAATGTTTGGCGAACCCATTTTATTCGGTCTCGTCATCGATACGCTCTCGCGCGCGTCGCTTGATGACCCAGCAGGCATCTGGCCCTCGCTATGGCCATTGTTATTGACCTGGGTTGGTTTTGGTTTGTTCACAATTTCTTGTGGCGCGGTGATCGCACTGTTGGCAGATCGCCTATCACATCGACGCAGACACATCGTGTTGCGTGATTATTTCGAACACGTGCTGCAATTACCGCTCGCACAACAAGCCGATACGCACTCTGGCCGTCTGATGAAAACGATGCTGCAGGGGACCGATGCCCTGTGGTGGTTGTGGTTAAGTTTTTTTAGAGATCACCTTGCGGCGGCGGTCGCGCTCATTGTTTTAGTGCCTGTCGCGCTTTATATCAATTGGCGACTCGCCCTCGTGCTCATCATTCTATGCGTCGTATTTGTTTGGCTGACGCATTTTATTTTGCGCAAAACACAAGCCCTTCAACAGCAAGTCGAAGGCCATCACTCGGATCTAGCTGAGCAGGCGTCAGATACCTTAGGCAATATCGCACTGGTGCAAAGCTTTGCTCGCATCGAACACGAAGTCAGCGCACTCAAAAACATCAGCCAGCGCGTCTTGGGCGCTCAGATGCCTGTGTTGTCTTGGTGGGCGCTAGTCAACGTGCTCACGCGTTCTGCAACCACCTTAAGCATTTTGTGCATTGTCGCGTTGGGCGCCTGGCTATTTACAAAAGGCCAGACCAGTGTCGGCGCCATCGTGACCTTCATCTCTTTTTCAGGGATGGTGATTATGCGACTTGAGCAGATTGTCGGGTTTGTGCATCGCCTGGCGATGGAGGCACCGCGTCTTCAAGAATTTTTTCATGTACTGGATACCGAGCCATCGATACATGATTCACCTAACGCGATCGACCTAGGGCGCGCTCGCGGCGCCATTGCCTTTGAAAACGTCACCTTCGCGTACGATAAAAAAAATCCCGCCGTAAAAGGTCTAAGCTTTTCTCTTAAACCCGGCACAACCATTGCCCTAGTCGGTGCCTCGGGTGCGGGTAAATCAACCGCCTTGAGTCTGCTGTATCGAGCCTTTGATCCGCAGTCTGGTCGCATTACGGTGGATGGCCATGACATTCGTGACTTACAACTTGCGGCGCTACGTAGCAATATTGGCGTGGTGTTTCAAGAGGCGCTGCTGTTCAACCGTTCAATCGCAGACAATCTAAAAGTTGGCTTACCCGAGGCAACCGACGCGCAGTTACGTCAGGCTTGTGCAAGCGCCCAAGCGCTTGATTTCATCGAGCAACATCCGCAAGGTTTCGATACCAAGATCGGTGAACGCGGGCGAGCGCTTTCAGGTGGTGAGCGTCAGCGCTTGTCGATTGCCCGGGTCTTATTAAAGAATCCGCCAATCTTGATTTTGGACGAAGCGACCAGCGCTCTGGATAGCGCCACTGAAACAAAGCTATTACAGGCGCTTGACGCCGTCACGAAAGACCGCAGCACGCTCGTGATTGCGCATCGGTTGGCAACCATTCGCAAAGCAGATAAGATTTTAGTGATGGATCACGGCGCGATCGTTGAGGCTGGTTCTTTTGATGAACTGTACGCCCAGGGCGGTCGTTTTACGCAGTTGGTGAAAGAGCAATTTTCAGATGCTTCTGGAAATTTTATTTCATGAGCCTCATCACTCAGTCGTTTGCAGTGGCCTTGAACACGAGCACTACCGATTCGCTTGCTGCAGCGTTGAACGCTGATTTCCTCGCACGCAATTGCGAAACCTTACAGAGAGAAAGATGACTGGTTTTTCAGCTCAATGGCTTGCCTTACGCGAGCCTGCAGACCACCGGGCGCGAGATCGCGCTTTACAAAATAAAGTGTGCGAGCAACTCGCGAATGTTGCGCGCACTGAACAGCGTGCCGTTCGTTTGATCGATCTTGGCTGTGGCTCTGGTTCAAACTTGCGCGCCTTGGCAACGTCGCTACCTGAGCAACAACACTGGACACTAGTCGATTACGATCCCTTGTTGCTGGCGGCGGCACGCGCCGCACTGATCGCCTGGGCAGATCAGGTGATCAGTGACCAGACCATACTGTCTCTTCGTAAAAGCGGTAAAACCATTGACGTCGAGTTTGCTCAAGTTGACCTTGCACGCGACATTGAGCGCGTGTTGGCCTGGCCGGCTGATGTCATTACCGCGGCCGCATTTTTTGATCTAGTCGCCGAAACGTGGTTGGTACGTTTTTGTCAGGCACTGCGTACAACGCTTTATACCGTGTTGACCTACGATGGCTCTGAGCAATGGCTGCCTGCGCACCACGCCGATGACGCCATGTTGAAGGCGTTTCATGCTCATCAAAAAACCGACAAGGGGTTTGGCGTCGCTGCAGGTCCAGACGCTTCTGCCATCATGAAGCGCGAGTTAGCTGCTCGCGGATTTCAGGTGACGTTAGCGCCTAGCCCTTGGCAAATTGACCAAGCCGAAGCTGCGTTTATTCAAGCCTTGGCAACTGGCAGTGCCGCCGCCGTACGTGAAACTGGTCTGCTAAACGCTCAAGACCTTGACCAATGGCTAGCTGCGCGTGTGACTGCGCAGCACTGCACTGTTGGACACTGGGATATCTTGGCGACGCCGGCCCGGTAAAGTTCTTTGGGTCGACAAACCGCAGGCGTATCAACCAACGATATTTTTCAACGTCCCGACGCGGTCAATGATGACCTCGACCGTATCACCTGACTTTAAGAATCGCGGTGGCTTGCGGCTAAAGCCGACGCCTTCTGGCGTTCCCGTTGCAATGACATCACCAGCCCGAAGCTCAGTCACGCTTGACATGTACTCAATCAGTTTTGCAACCGAAAAAATCATCGTTGAAAACGATGCATGCTGCATCGACTCACCCGAGACTAAGGTGGTGATTGCAAGTTTCTCAAGGGGGCCGACCTCATCTGGCGTCACCAAAGCAGGGCCAATTGAGCTTGAGCGAAAAAAGTTCTTACCCTGATCGAGCGTACGTTGAAACTGATAGTCGCGCACTGAACCGTCCATAAAGCACGTGTAGCCAGCAACATAACTGAGGGCATCGGCTGCAGAAACATTGCGCGCTGTCTTGTTTAAGACGACGGCCAATTCACCCTCAAAATCATATTCAGGCGATAAGGTTGGCTTCTCAAACAACTCGCCATGCGCCACGATTGCGGCAGGGATCTTCACAAACGTGCGTGGAAACTCAGGTAACTTATGGCCAGCTTCTGCGGCATGCGCGGCATAATTTAAACCAATACAGTGCATCGTCACGGGTTCAACAAACAGTGGTAAATACTGCAGGTTCGCTTCGCTGCGGTCCGCTTGTGTGGCTGACGCAACGACGGCTCGCGCCGCCTCAAAACCATTTTTCTGAATCAGCTGCAATAAGCTGGCGTATTGTTGACCAATTTTTGTCGAAAGGTCGATCACATCGCCATTGGGTTGAATGACACCATAGTGTGATTGACCATCGACAAGATAGCTGGCTAGTTTCATGGCAGGATTCTCTGAGCGCAAGTTAATGCTGTTAGGGGCATGACTAAAAGCTTAGCGTAAATGTTGCAGCTCTGCTTACCACGGAGCCCTTTTTTAATGGAGCTGTCTGGCTGGATGAGGCTGCCAGGCTGAATCCGGTCGGTCTCGAGAATCATGTTACTTCGCCTGAACCAGCTTACGCGGCCTTTTCGATAGAGTGCCATTCTCGGCGAAAGGCCTCACGATAACTGAAGCGATCTGCCGGATGCACGCTCACTGCCAACTCAACCAGTTCGTCGCGCTCATCCATATACCGCCTGGCAATCCACAACCCAGCACTTCGCGCTGGAGCATTCAAGCGCTTGGCAAGAGCTGCGGGCAAGAGCATTGCTCGTAACTCTTGTTGAACGGCTTTGATTCGGCAGTCAAACTGCTTTTCGATCAGTTGGTACAACGGCTGCGTCATACGTCCACTCACTCCCGCAAGTGAACGAAAGCGCGGTGCAACATACACGTCTGTCAGACAAAGAGGCAAGGCTTGCCCCGCGATATAGCGTAAGCCCTGAATATGTAGCCACGTTTCACCTTCAGCTGTACCTAAAAGCGTTGCTTGCTCGGCATTGATCCCTTGCACACTAGTTTTTGCAATCTGCAGTGTGGTCTCAGTGGCATATTGGCGCAAATCCGTAATCGCGGACATCGTCTGCGTATATTGTCCAGACGGCGCTTGCGCCACCACACGGCTGCCGACTCCCGGTTGACGCACCACCAAGCCCTGCTGCACGAGTTGCTTGACCGCCTCTCTGACCGTGAAGCGCGAGACCCCAAATTGTGCACATAACTCAAACTCAGTGGGTAATAAATCACCAACCAGGTAGCGCTTTGAATGAATTTCATTTAACAGGGTTTTAGCTAACTGAGCATAACGCGGCCCCGAGCTAAATCCTTCAAAATGATACTGACTCATATAACCGCGTGCTCACGCAAAAAGGCGATTTGTTGCTCAGAGAAACCTGCCTGAGTCAGCAGCGCATCGGTGTCTGCTCCCATTTTCGGAGCCGCCCTTAAGGGTGCCGAATCGCCGCTGCAGCGAAGCGGCGAGGCCACACCCAGAATCTCTTCACCCTCAGGCGTGCGCGTGGTGACAACACCTTGGCGCGAGTGAACAAAAGGATTATCCAGCGCTTGCGCGACGTCATATACCGGCGATGCCGGTACTTTGCCCGCAAACTTTTTCATCCAGTTTGCTGTTGTATCTTTAACCATGACGCTATCAATATCGGCATTGAATTGCTCGCGATTCTCTAGACGATGTTTATACGAGCTGTACTCGACGCGTGTTGCCCACTCAGGCTTACCCAACTCAGTGGCCAAGATCGGCCAGAACTTTTCTTTGTTACACATAATAAAGATCCAACCGTCTTTGGTTGGGTAGAGCTGACTAGGCACCAACGAAGGATGCCCAGAACGGGGCGCTCTGCCTGTCGTGTGCGAACCATTTAAATACCAGGTCGCCAAGTAGGCCAAGTTATGCATGGCGACATCGAACAAGCTGCAATCAACATCACGCCCAACCCCTGTTTGCCGTGCACCCAATACGGCCGAGACTAGACCAAGTGCGGCGGTGGTGCCCGTCATCAGATCAATCATCGACAAGCCAAATCTTGAAGGCGGCCCGTCTGGCTCACCGGTTAAAGACAAATAGCCTGCCTCAGCTTGCATCAAATAGTCGTAGCCGGGCCAATTCGCGCGCTCACCGTCACGGCCATAGGCAGATAAATGCACACACACAATATCTTTGCGGATATGTTTGAGAGCGTCATACGTGAGACCCAACTTAGCAGGCAGATCGCCACGCAAGTTGTTAAACACTGCGTCGGCGTGCTCGAGCAATTTATGTAAAACGTCGCGGCCCGCCTCTTGTTTGAGATCAAGCCTGACGCTTTTTTTATTACGATTAAATGCCTGATAAAAGTGACTGTTGCCAGGGCCAAAATAATGGGGGCCGACTGCGCGACCGACGTCACCCCCATCGTGGGGATTTTCAATCTTAATCACCTCGGCGCCTAAATCGGCGAGGTGCTGCGTTGAGAAGGGCCCCGCACCGTATTGCTCAATGGCAAGGATGCGCATGCCTTGTAGGGGCAAACTCATATTGGGTTCCTTGCGATGAGTTGTTTCGCAATAATGATGCGCTGCATCTCGTTGGTGCCTTCGCCAATGGTCAACAGTGGGGCATCACGATAGAATCGCTCGACCAGATACTCTTTTGAATATCCATAACCACCATGAATTCGCATCGCCTCCATACTGTTTTCTAAGGCCGACTCGGTAGCAAACAGCTTGGCCATGCCGGCCTCCATATCGCAACGCTCGCCACGATCGTAAGCCTCAGCGGCGCGCATGGTTAATAAGCGAGAGGCTTCAGTTCGAGTTGCCATGTCACCCAGTTTCAGCTGAATCGCCTGGTGCTCGCATATCTGCTTGCCAAACGTTTTACGCTGTTGCGAATATTTGACCGCTTCGTTTTGCGCCGCCTGAGCCACACCAACACCACGCGCGGCAACGTTGATCCGACCCAACTCAAGGCCGTTCAGAATCATCTGTAAGCCCTTACCCTCTTTGCCGCCAATCAACTGACTTGCGGGCACTCGACACTGATCAAATACGAGTTCAGCAGAGTCAATGCCCTTGTAGCCGAGTTTTTCGAGCTTTCGGCTAGCGCGAAAGGCATCACTTTTTTCAACAATAAACAAGCTCATACCTTTGTGGCGCGGACTGGCATTCAAATCTGTTTTCACCAAGACCGCAAAACAATTGCCATAAATGCCGTTCGAGATCCACATTTTGTTGCCATTGATGATGTAGTCGTCACCGTCACGTACAGCAGTTGTACGAATCGCCTGTAGATCAGTACCACAATCGGGCTCGGTCAACGCAATGCCACCGCGCAACTCACCCGTTGCAAAACGAGGCAAGAACGCTTGCTTTTGAGCCTCTGTCCCGTTGCGTTGCAGTGCGGCGGCCATAATGATGTGCGAATTAATGATGCCCGACACTGACATCCAGACCACTGAAATATGTTCGATGATCTTGGCATAGGTTACGGTTGACAAACCTAGCCCACCGTACTCGGGTGAAATCAAGCACCCAAACAGCCCCATCTCTTTCATTTTTTCGACAATCTCAGCGGGGTACTCATCATCGTGCTCGAGTTGCCAGGCAAAGGGCTTGACCTCTTTTTCTAAAAAGCGATCAACCATATCTAGAATGAGTTGCTCTTGGCCTGCGTCTTGGGTGCTCATTTTTTTCTCTCCAGTACTGCGCTAAAAATAACTATTTATCTATATCAATTTAGTTAGGACAACTTCAGGCAAGTCACTCGACACGACCGAGGCATTGCGCCAAGTCACGCGCCGAGACCATGTCAAGATTCAACACTTGCTTTTCTATTTCTAGGCTGCGTGCTGCTGACACTTGTCGGGCAGCATTGTCGCGATACTTTGTCACAATGTCTTGCTCAGTGAGTGGGCGGTCGACAGAGCCTCGATTCATCGCTTCACGCTCGCGAATCACACGTCCGTCTTTCAACTCTACGACTACCTCGCCATCAAAGTATTTTGGAAACTGACTATTCGGATCAGCCGAGTAATCGGTGATTGCCGCAAGCGCTAATACCTTTGGATCGGACAGCGCGGGCTCATCAATATCATCCAATGTCAGACGGCCTTTTAACAGCGCCGTACCCACGAGATAAGGAATACTGAACTGTGCTTCGTACGAGTTAGCCGGCTTGCGCTTGGCCTCTTCGGGTTCACAGACTGTTTTGACAGTTTCGGCCGGAACAAGCACCTTGATGCGTTTGATCTGCTCGGCGCGAATGCCTTGTTCATAAATACGCGTTGCGGCATCGACAGCCGCGTGCGTGAAATGGCAAGCAGGTAAGGGCTTGACCGAGACTCGGTCAAGCTCCCACACTCGACCAAGATCCTGAGTGGCCAAATTTAAGTCGTAATCCTCACGTCCTACCAAGTGGCTGGCATAGAGGCCAAAACGACCCTCATAGGCTAGGCGTGTTCCGGTGTAACCATGGCGTCCAAGCGTGGCAGCCGTGACGCCGGCATAGCCTGCCCAACCTGGATGCATACGTTTATTCCAGGCGCCATCATTCAAAAATTCTAGGCTACCCGACGCAACCGACAACGCAAGGCCCTGCGCGTCGATGTACTGCCTTTCGTTGAGACCCAACAACCAACCAGAAGCCATTGTGCAACCGAAGGTGCCAATCAGGCCTGTTGGATGAAAACCAATTTGATGAAACCCACCTTTGGCAACGGAGCCCAGTCTTGTGGCAATCTCAACGCCCAATACAAACGCAGTCAATAATTCGTCACCGCTTTTGTTATGGTGAGCGGCCATTGCAAGAGCCGTTGGTAAGGTCGAAGTGGTGGCATGAATCACGCCTTGAGCGTGGGTATCGTCGTAATCCAACCCGTGGATCAAAATACCGTTCATGAGAATTGAGTTTCGAAGGTCAAACCGTTTGTCAGATCCTAAAACAATCGAACGACCTCCAGAATTCAATTCGCTGATGGCTGCCATGGCCCGCTTTGAAAACTCGTAGCCATGCGACGCCACTGCGATCCCAAAGGCATCTAACATCAAAAGCTTGGCACGCTCGCGCACCGAAGTCGGAATATCACTCGCTTTAAAATTGACTGCAAAGCTTGCCAATTGCTCTGAAATGGCTTGGCCCGCCGCTGGTGAGGTGTATGGTTGTGTCATCGTCTTGATCTCGTGTTATTCACGCTTGTTGTGTCAGTATCTTGGCTTAGGCTAGTCACACTTGTTTTGTCATGTTCTTAGTCTTGGGCCACGCACGCTGTTTGTGTCAGTGTGACGGCTTCGCTTAATCAACTTTTGCACCAGAAAGCTTCACTGCAACCGCCCAACGTTTCAGCTCTTCTTCAATGAAACTGCGAAATTCACTTGGTGAATTACCAACAGGCACGGCACCTAAAGCCGCCAGCTTGGCTGAAAAGTCTTTTTCACGCAGGGCACTCATCGATATCTTTGACAGCGTGTTGATCACAGACTCGGGGGTTTTTGCAGGCGCAACCAAACCGATCCACGCCACCGCCTGAAATCCGGGATACCCTGACTCAGCTACGGTAGGAATATCTGGCGTTGCAGCCGCACGCTGAGCGCTTGAGACAGCGATCGCACGCAAACGACCAGCTTGAATAAGGGGGATCGCTCCAGGACCCGTTTCAAACATTGCCGAAATGCGTCCGGCCATCAGATCAGTTAACGCCGCTGGGCCACCTTTATAGGGTACATGCGTCATATTCGTATCCGAAGCCTGTTTAAAGAGCTCCATGATGAGGTGATTCGTCACCCCACTGCCACCCGAGCCGTAGTTGATTTGTCCCGGACTTTTCTTAGCCAATTCAACCAGGTCTTTTACGGTTTTAACCGGTAGATCAATATTCACCACAAGATACTGCGGCACAATTGCGATCAAACTGATTGGTGCAAAATCGCGTAACACGTCATACGGTAGATCTTTGTACAGCGCGGGGTTCACCGCAAGCGTTGCGCTCGAACCCATCATCAGCGTCAAGCCGTCAGGAACCGCCGCCGCAACAATTCGACTGCCTAAGATTCCAGAGGCACCAGCACGGTTGTCCACGATAAAACTCGAGCCTGGAAGATTCTCGGCAAACTTTTGCGCCATGTACCGCGCCACCACATCAGTCGCCTGCCCTGGCGGAAAGCCAACAATCATTTTTACCGGGCTCTCAGGATACTGCGCGTTGCTCAAAGAGCCCGTCAACGACAAGAGCACCGCGCTCAGGGCCAAAACAGCTTGTTTTAGTATTTGCATGTTTGTCTCGTGATTTTTAATTGAAATTCGAGGCATTAAACATCTATGTCTCGTTATTTTTTGAAACACTCGCTGGTAAACATCCTGATTCTTTATTTTTTAAAACACTGGCTGCCAAACATCTTGGATCATTCCTTTTATGGCGTGACTCCTGCAGCGAGCCAGTTTTGGCTCCAAGCTGCAATCGGTTTAATCACCAACACCATGACCGCGCTTGGACACCAAGGCAGAACGAATGAAGTTCATGATCTCAACCCCGTTCTGATTAAACGCCCGTGTTTTGACGGTCACAATGCCTTGCGTCGGGCGACTCTTTGATTCGCGAATTTCAAGCACTTCAGATTCAGCGTAGAGCGTATCGCCAGCAAAGACCGGCGCTGTCAGGTTGATTTCTTTCCAACCAAGATTTGCAACCGCCTTAGCGCTGATGTCGTTCACGGTCATGCCCAAGACAATCGCAAGGGTGAGGCCGCTGCTCACCAGCAATTTGCCAAATTCGCTTTTTTCAGCGAAGGCCGCATCGCAATGCATCGGATGAAAATTCATTGTCAGCAACGAAAAATGAATATTGTCGGCATCGGTCACCGTACGACCGGGGCGGTGCTCGTAGACTGCGCCCAGCTCAAAATCTTCAAGATAACGGCCATAGCTTGTCTGATAGCGCTTGTGACCTACTGTCTTAATCTCCATGACCTGCCTCTTTGTTCGGTTTATTTGTTTGTCCGGACAAAGTGTCGCTTACATCTTCGATGGCTGTCAACTCGATTCTGCTGCGCCCGACTTATTCTTTGTAACTGGCGTCGGTCTTATCAAGTTGACGCAGCATCGCTGGCCATTCAAGAACACCGTAGCGACGCGTCACACTGGGGTTCCATTGAGCGTTTGCCTTTGCCACCACATCTGCGGGCGGAATAATCAACTCGGCGTTGCAGGCCATCGCGTCGACCTGAACCTTACAGGCAAGTTCAAGGCGATAAATACTGTTAAACGCCTCAGGGATAGAAGGCCCCAACGCCAATAAACCATGATTATGCAAAATCATCACCTCAGCATCGCCTAGATCACGCTGCAAGCTTTTTTGCTCTGATAGATCAACCGAGATGCCTTCAAAGTGGTGATATGCAACTTTAGCAAAACGGGTCGCCGTTTGTGTCAGCGGCAACAACCCACACTTAAGCGTCGAGACCGTCATGCCTGCACGTGTGTGCGTGTGAATGATACAAGCCGCATCTGGGCGAGCAGAATGTATTGCGCTATGAATCACAAAGCCTGTGCGGTTGATGCCATAGTCTTCATTCGGGCGATCAACAATATTTCCGTCGATGTCAATTTTGATCAAGCTCGAAGCCGTAATTTCTGTGTACAACAAACCGTAAGGGTTGATCAGATAGTGATTGGGCTCGCCAGGCACCATCGCTGAAATATGATTCGCAATCATATCGGTCATGCCGTAAAGCGCCACTAAGCGGTAACAGGCAGCCAACTCAACACGCGTCTGCCATTCTTGCGCACTCACCCGAGCTTTTAAGGGGCCAGGGGGGATTTTGGCTGCACTGCTCATCATGATGGGTGAAACGTCGTTCATATGATCTCCTGGTTTTTTGTTTTAATGTTGTGTAACTGTTAAGAGTTTGCCTAGTTTAGAAACGTCATCAAGCTTTTCTAGCTCCATCACCAAATCATGCACAAGTTGCGCGCGCGCGCCAAGTACCTCTCGCGTATGGGCAAAAAACTTCTCGACAATTTCAGAGCTTTGAAGAGGCCATTCAGGCTCGCCGCGTGCATTCTCGACTGCATGCTTAAAAATCTTACCGTTTGACAGTTCAATTTCGATTGTCGCGGCGCGTTTTTCAGGGTAACCGACATCAAGCTTAGGATCGGCTACCACTTGAATTTTTTTCATGAACGCTCGTATCGCGGGCTCTTGCAGGCGCGACTCTGTATATTGAAAGATCGAAGCATTGCCGTGCAGCAATGCGACGGCCACAGAAAATGCAATACTAAATTGTGTTTGCTCTGCTGTGACCGGCTCTTCAATCGACGCTGCCAGCGTCACTTTGTCGACCGCAATGCGTATCGCAATGATTGCCGAAGGGTCAATCTGCTCTTGTTTGACCACCTCTAACGCCACATCAAGTGGCGCATGATTACCGCGGCAGCCAGCATGCCTCTTCAGATAGGTTTCAGAAATCCTGTACTCGTGCCCCAAACCGAGCAAGGCCGTTGAGTGAGCAGGCGATCCACCGAACGCAGGTAAAAATCCTTTTTCAAACACCTCAGGAGCACCATGTAGACCCGAACGGGCGAATAAGGCCGCAACGATTCCGCCCTCACAGCCTCGCGCAACTTGTAAGGGTTGTGTCGTTGAGCTTTTAAGTGCTTCTTTCATCCCAACGCCAAGATTCGCAGCAATCGCTAAGGCATTGGCCGCCGCACCTGCGGTAAGCCGGAACAGCCGCGCCATCCCTCCTGCGGACGAGACGGCAGCCAAGATCGCGGTCGGCTGAAAGCCCCGACCAACGTTTTCAGGATAGGTGTCGCGACCTAGCCTTAAAAAAACTTCGTAACCCGCCACTGTCGACGCGATCAACTCAGCCCCCGAACAGTGCAGCGCCTCAGCCTGAGCAAATACAGCTGGAATCACCACAGAGGAAGGATGACCACCAGTAAACCGAGAGCCGTCCTCAAGATAAGTGCCGTGAGTAGCATAGCAATTTGCCATTGCTGCTTCGCGCACACTCGCCAGATAGGGCAGCCCCCAAACATGCGAGACCTTAGAGTCAGACTCAAAAAGTGCGATGATCGGACGACTCAAACCCAGTTGGGCACCCGCAATACCAACGCCTAAAGTATCTAGCATTCGCAATTTGATTGCACTAATGACGTCTTCAGACAGATCGGTGAACACCACCTGCGAGACGAATTCTCCAAGCTTTGCCGCAATCATCATTACTCGGCTCTTAGATTCAAATCAGTAATCACTTTCTTCCACTTCGCAACATCAGCACGTAATTTTTGAGTAAAAGAGGCTGAACTGTCAGCCACAATGTCAGCGCCTTCACTCGCAAATTTTTGACGTATATCGGGCAAGTTCAATACCGCCACAATATCTTTGTTTAATTGATCGAGAATCGGTTGAGGTGTTTTAGCTGGCGCGAAGATACCGTACCAAGTATCGGCTTCGTAACCCGCTAAGCCCGCTTCAGCAATGGTCGGAATCCCTGCAGCAACTGCTGGGCGTTTCGCACTGGTTGTTGCAAGAGCCCGCAGCTTTCCGCTTTGAATGTGCTGTAAGACAACCGGGGCATTAGCAATCCACACCTGAGTCTGTCCACCCAGCATATCAGCCATTGCCGGGCCACTCCCTTTATACGGAACATGAGTGATCTGTATCCCCGCCATACTTTTAAAAATCTCAGTCGCCAAGTGCGAAGGACTTCCGTTTCCTGGCGAGGCATAATTTAACTTGCTTGGATTAGCTTTAGCGTAAGCGATCAAGTCAGCCATCGTATTGACGGGGACGGATGGATGCACCACGAGAATGTTAGGTGTATTCGCAACCATTGTGATTGCAGCAAAATCAATCGTCGAGTCAAAACCCGGATTGGCGTATAAGCTCTGATTAACCGCATGCGTGCCCAATACACCAAAGATCAACGTGTACCCATCAGGTGCGGCCTCGGCGGCGGCTTTCGTTCCAATGTTTCCGCCTGCTCCACCTCGATTCTCAACAATGACCGGTTGGCCCCATTTTTCCGAAAGCTTTTGCGCAATTGGTCTAGCTAAAATATCAGTTCCGCCACCGGGAGGAAAAGGCACTATTAACTTGACCGGTTTATTTGGATAATCTTGCGCCTGAGTTAAAGAAGAACACCCTAGCGCTAACGCGGCACATAGCCAGATAAACTTAAAGTTCATTTAATTTCTCCAAGCACGCATACGATCAACCATCTCAGGCGCGGCGCCCAAATAATTTGCAGGGTCGCACAGGCGATCGATTGTCGCCCGATCAAGCTTGCCTGAAATTTTTACGTCTGTGTAAAGCACCTCGGCAAGCTTAAGGCCCTTGGTTGCAGCAACCCGACAAGCGTCATACACGACGTCGTGGGCCGTTTGACGTCCGATAAAAGGCGCCAAGCCCATCATCACCGCTTCGGCCACAATCAAGCCACCAGAAAGATCCAAGTTCTTGAGCATTCGGGCTGTGTCAACCTCTAAGCCACTGAGCATAAATTTGGCTTGATGTAAGGCGCCTGCGGTCAAAATAAAAGACTCTGGGATTGCCGCCCATTCAATATGCCAGGGGCCTGTTGCACGCTCAAAGTCTTGCACCATGGCATCGAGCGCCAAGCCCGCGTGCTGACGCACCGCCTTTGATGCACTCAACATCAGTTCGCATGAAATCGGATTACGCTTTTGCGGCATGGTACTTGAGGCCCCACGCCCTTTCACGAAGGGCTCGAACGCCTCGCCAAGTTCATTGGTCATCATCAACATAATGTCGAGTGCAATTTTTCCTAACGACCCAGTCACCAGCGCCAGAAACTGGATTGTCTCAGTGAGTCCATCACGAGCAACATGCCAGGTCACGGGTGCCGCTTCAAGTTCAAGCTCAGTCATCAGCGCTGCGTGTACGGCCAGGCCTTGCGAGCCCAGAGAGGCAAGCGTCCCTGCCGCACCACCAAACTGCCCAATCAACACACGAGGCTTAAGCTGCAGTAGACGCTCGCGATGCCGTCTGATCATCAGCAACCAAACTGCCACCTTATAACCAAAGGTGATTGGCAAGGCATGTTGTAGGTGCGTGCGCCCTGCCATTGGCGCATCGCGGTACTGCGCCGCCAACGCATCAAGGATTTGATCCAGTTCGTTTAAATCGGTTTCAATAATTTCTAGCCCGGCCCGCACTTGAAGCACAGTCGCCGTATCCATGATGTCTTGGGTCGTGGCACCCCAATGCAAATACTCGCCCTCAGGCCCGCACATCTTTGATAACTGATGCACCAGCGGCAAGATCGGATACCCAACGATTTCAGTCTCGCGTTTGAGTTCGACCATGTCAAGCTTGGTAGAGTCAGCCTTTTGCGCAATCACGGCAGCCGCTTGTGCTGGGATCACCCCAAGCTTGCCTTGCACTTTTGCCAAGGCAATTTCAGTTTCGGTATAACGGTACACAGTGGCGGCGTCATCAAACACCTCGCGCATTGCGGCCGTACCAAACATATCTTTAAAAATTGAAGACTCAAGCATCGAAATAGGCATTAGGGTGTCATCATGAAAAGGGATGCCCTATAGTAGGAGGGTGCTTTTGACTCGTCAACGTCGCCGCTCAGCCCGTTGTGTTGAGCAACACGGCGTTTACCCTAATATTGAACATTGCAGAATCAGCAAAAGTCGGCAAACAACTAAGCCAGATGCTATAAAGACCGAATAGCATACCGCTTGCTTCAGTATGATTACTGCTTGCTTGACGCTGTCCCCTAATCTATCGACCTTGATCCAACTACCCTAAAAGAATCGACTGCCATGAATGTTCGTTTTGCACACAAACTACTGTTATCAGCCACTCTAAGCGCAGCAGCATTATTTCAAAGTGCTTCAGCGTTGGCGCAAGATTACCCCTCGCGTAACATCACCATGGTAATGCCCTATGCTGCAGGCGGCCCAGGCGACATTATTACTCGGCTTTTCGCTTCTGCCATGCAAAAGCAATTAGGCCAAACGATTGTGGTCGACAACCCCGCGGGTGCGGGGGGCAGCATTGGCACGGCAAAGGTGGCACGGTCTGCACCCGATGGCTACACCTTGCTCATGATTCATATCAGCCATGCCACCAACGTGTTGATGATTAAAAACTTGCCCTATAGCCCGATTGATGATTTTGAACCGATCGGCTTGGCGACTGTAGGGCCGATGGTCGTCACTGGGCGCAAAGATTTACCCACCAAAGATGCCAAAGAATTTATCGCTTACATCAAAGACAACGCCTCCAAAATCAGCATGGGCCATGCGGGTATTGGATCTGCCTCGCATCTTTGCAGCCTGATGTTCATGGACGCGTTAGACGTCAAACTGACGCTCGTACCCTATAAGGGTGCTGCACCAGCGATTAACGACTTGATGGGCGGACAGATTGACATCATGTGCGATCAAACCACGAGCACCTTGCCCGCAATTAGTGGCGGTCGCATTAAGGCCTATGCAGTGGCCGGCACGAAACGACTGCCTGGCTTGCCAGACCTACCCGCGCTCACCGAGGTGGGTGTCAAAGGCTTTGATATCAGCATCTGGTTTGGCCTGTATGCCCCTAAAGGCACGCCCAAGCCAATTATCGACAAACTATCAGCTGCCTTGGCCACAGCTGTTGTCGACCCCGAGGTGAAAGCAAAACTCGAAAGTATCAGCACAGCCCCCGTGTCGCCCGAGCTAGCCGTGCCAGCAAAGCTGCGTGACCATTTGAAAAATGAAATTGAAACTCTCAGGCCGTTGCTGCTTAAATCTGGGATTACACCGAACTAAACGTCAGGCGGGGACAGCGTTCGCTGCCCCCCTGCTACAGGACTTGTTAGACGGAACAGCGTTAGCTGCATTCCTGCTGCAAGACTTGGTAAACGGGAACGCGTGAGCGGTCAGGGCACAGTTGCTTCACTAAAACTGCACGACCGCGCGACCGCGCACGCCCGACTGAATCAGCTTATCGCAGTGCGCTTTTAAATGATCAAACGCGATGGTGTAGGCGATTTGATGGATGTGGCTTGGTCGTAAGTCGCCGCCTTTTTGCATACGCTGCCAGACTGCACCGCGGGTGGGCACCGGATGGTTACCATTGATACCCACTAGCGACACTGCACGCAGAATGAACGGATAAATCGCGGTGCTAAAGGTTTCGCCAGCCGCATTACCAAAGGCGCACACCACGCCACGCTGCTTGGTTGAACGCAAGGCGGCATCTAGCGGCTTTCCGCCCACGGCATCAATCACACCAGCCCACCTTTGCTCTTCTAAAAACTTGTCTCCGCCGGCAATCTCATCTCGGCCAATGACCTCTGCTGCTCCGATGCTTTTTAAATACTCAGACTCAGTCTCTTTTTTACCCGTGCTTGCCACAACTTGATAACCGAGACCTGCCAACATATCAATCGCGAACGAAGAGCTACCGCCCGTGCCGCCAGTCACCAAAATCTGACCATGCTCTGGTTTGACGCCGCGTAACAACAACTCATCAACAGCCAAAGCCGACGTGTAAGCCGCCAGGCCCATCGCGACAGATTCAAAAGGATCGGTATCTTCTGGAACATGCGCGGCCCAACTACCGGGCACCCGCACATACTCACTGTAGGCGCCATCACGTCGCATACCAAACTCACGCCCACCTTGTACGGTAACGACATCGCCAAGTTTGAACTGCGGGTTGCTCGATTCGACCACCAAACCGGCGACCTCTACGCCAGGAACCGCTGGAAGATTCGAAAGCACCTTGCCCACACCAGTCACAGCACGTGCATCCTTATAGTTGACTGCCGCGTACTGGGATTGAATGACAATGTCGCCGGGCGCAAGGTCGTCGAGCGTCTGCTCAATCATACGACTCACACGTTGCCCGTTTTCTTCGTATAGTTTGATCGATTTAAATTTCATCAGTCTCTCCGTAACAGTAATGCTCAAGCCCGCTGAATCACCGCGCCACACGCAAGCAAAGCATCGATCTCATCCTGCGACAAACCAAACTCAGTCAAAACTTCACAACTGTGCTCACCGAGCGCTGGTGGCCCATAGCGCACACGCGACTGCGCATCGCGGTCGCCCGCGGCAAAACCTGGCATCCGCACCAACCCAGCTACCGAGCTATGCGTGTCGACAATGACGCCGTTATGCGCAAGCTGGGGCGACTGCATCACCATGTTGTAGTCAGCAATCGGGCCACAAATAATGTCAGCCGCCTCAAACAGCTCTTGCCACTCAAACGAAGTTTTATGAGCAAGCAACACCGTCAACTCTTTCATTAAGGCATCGCGATTAGCGACGCGCTTAGGAATCGTTGCAAAGTCAGGATGTATTGCCAGCTCAGGTTTGCCGAGCAAATTGCAAAGCGC
>JARXAG010000170.1 GCA_029866055.1 Burkholderiaceae bacterium | reverse complement strand
CTAAGATCGACATACAAACTTCACGCTGCCAAAGCGCATGCCCGATGGGCAGGGCGAGCCGCGTCGCCTCGTCTTGGCCGGCGCGACAAACGTTTTCTCACAGCACGCGCAACGTCAATACGCCGAGCGCGCGCAGCCCCTGGGTGAGCGCGCCAGGGCGCGTGAGCCAATGACGCTGCAGTGGCGAAACACTGGGAGCAGGGTCAGTGATCCAGCCGTTGAGTCTGCTTATCTTCTGCATAGTTGTATTATCGCAAGTTATGGAAAAAGTACGCATCTCAAAACTAATGGCCGAGCAAGGTCTATGCTCGCGCCGCGAAGCCGACAGCTACATCGAGCGCGGTTGGGTCAAGGTCGATGGCGTCGTGGTGACGCTGGGCGAGCGCGCCTTGCCCACGCAAACCATTACGCTTGAGCGCTCTGCCGCGGTTCAGCAAACCTCGCGTGTCACCATTTTGATCCACAAGCCAATGGGATATGTGTCGGGCCAGGCTGAAGACGGCTACACCCCAGCGGTGGCGCTGATCGGCCCACAAAGTCGGGCGCTGTCTGATCGTAGTCCGCAACGCTTTGAGCGCTCGCAGCTACGTGGGTTAGCGGTGGCTGGACGCTTGGATATCGATTCAACCGGCCTACTGGTCATGACGCAAGACGGTCGCGTGGCACGTCAATTAATTGGTGACGATACCGAAATCGACAAAGAATATTTGGTGCGCGTGCAGGGGCGCCTAGCCCCCGCCAAGCTTGAACTGCTCAACGAAGGTTTGTCGCTCGACGGTAAAAAACTCAAGCGCGCACAGGTTCGTTGGCAAAATGGCGATCAGTTACAGTTTATTTTGAACGAAGGCAAAAAACGCCAAATTCGCCGCATGTGCGAAATGGTCGGTTTAAAGGTGCTGGGGCTCAAGCGAGTGCGCATTGGCCAAGTGCGCTTAGCGGATTTGCCCGTTGGCCAATGGCGCTATCTGCGCGCCGACGAGCAGTTTTGACCTAGCTAATACGTGGTCAAGATTTCGCGCGTGCGCCTTTGGCAAGGAAGCGCCAGCTTTTCAGTGCTCAAGAAAATCAAGCTTATATGCCGCACGGGCGTCTTGCCCAAGCACTTTGACGAGCCAGGGCAAGCTCTCTTTTAATGCTGCGTTAAGCGTCCACGGCGGATTGATCACAAACATACCGCTGCCATGTAAGCCCAGCCCGTCTTCTGACGGTTTGTGTACGCTTAGGCTTGCATACAGCCAGTTTTTTGCACCTGCGCGCTCAAGCTGACGCGGAAGTTCTTGCGCCTCGCGGCGCTGTATCTGAGGGCACCAGACTGCATAGCACCCGGTCGGAAACCGAACCAGCGCATCTTTTACCGTGTCAATCACATGCCGGTAGTCTTTTTTATCTTCGTACGAGGGGTCCATCAACACGATTGCACGCCGGCTAGGTGGCGGGATGTGGCCTTTGAGCCCGGCAAAACCATCGCTTTCATACAGAGTGGTTTGCTTCAGCGTTTGTGAACCGCGTTGCTCAAGATTCATTGTCAAAATGTCTGCTTCGCTCGGGTGCATTTCAAACAAGCGCAATTTATCCTGGCTGCGGCACGCCTCAAGCGCGATCCACGGTGACCCCGGGTACAACCGTAGTTCGCCATCCGGATTCAGGTGACGAATGACCTCGAGGTAGGCCTCGATCATCGGAGGGCCCGCTTTTTTGGTTTCCCATAGCTTGCCAATGCCTGAGGCAAACTCACCATTTTTTTGCGCCCAATCGCCCTGCAAATCGTAAAGCCCTGCGCCGGCGTGCAAATCAATAAACGAGTACGGCACCTCTTTTTGATTGAAATATTGCAGGATATGCACCAATACAAGGTGTTTCAGTAAATCAGCATGATTGCCAGCGTGAAAGCCATGGCGGTAACTAAACAAATCGTTCTCCGTGAGCGGGCAAGGTGCCCAGGATTGACTCTGGGTCAATCAAGTCAAGGGCATCGGTGATGACCGAGTCGACACCCCACTGTAAAAGCTCGGCAGCACGGATCGGGTCATTGACGGTCCAGGCGGCCACGCGAAAGCCGGCAGCGTGGATGTCGTTAAGCAAGGCTGGGTTCAGTAACAAGTGGTGCAGATGAATGGACACGCAGCCCAGTCGCGTGAGAGTCTGGCGCCAATTCTCGTCTAGCTTCGTCGTAATCCAGCCGCGCGGCAAGTTTGGGGCCTCGTGTTGTGCTGCCTCGAGGGCCACAAGCGAGAAAGACGATAGTAGCGGTGGCACGGGCGCCGCTCGCCAGTCGTGTTTGGCCTGTCTGGCGATCGCCGTACCAGTGATGGCCTCTAGGCCAGGCGTTGGCTTAATCTCTATATTGCTGGCGATATCATGACTCAGGGTATAGCGCGCGATGGCCTCGAGGGTAGGGATAGGCTCGCCACGAAAAGCGGAACCAAACCAAAGGCCGGCGTCTAGCTTCGCTAAGGCCGCATAAGGGTGGTCAGCGGCCTTGCCTAGGCCGTCAGTCGTGCGCTCTAGTTCGGCGTCGTGCAAGAGGATTGCCACCTGATCTTGGCTCAGTTTGGCATCAAATTCGACCATTTTGTAGCCAAAACTGGCCCCAACACGCATGGCTGCCAGTGTGTTTTCTGGGGCAAGTGTGCCTGCCCCTCGGTGTGCAACTAGGGGCGGGTATGGCCATGGCGGCAAAGTCTGCATCACAAAATCCAACGGCTAGAGGGGCTAAGGTGCAAGCATAACGCACCGAGTGGTAAACTTTGCCCGCTTTGACTCTAGGCGTGCGAACCCTCATGTTTGATTTTATTCGTAATCACCAACGCTGGATGCAGGTAATACTGCTTATCTTGATCGTACCTTCGTTCGTTTTCTTTGGCGTACAAGGCTACTCAAGCTTTATGTCAAGCGAGCCTGAACTAGCTACGGTTGACGGAAAAGGCATCACGCTGGGCGAGTTTAATAATGCCCGTCGGGCGCAGCTCGAGCAATATCGCGGCATGCTTGGCGCACAGTTCGATGCGGCTGCGTTTGATACGCCTGTGTTCAGAGAGCAATTACTCAATTCGCTGATTGATCAGCGCGCGATCGCCATTGCGGCCACCAAAGGTGGCTATTCAGTGTCTGACGAGACCTTACGGCGCAGCATCGCGTCGATACCAGCCGTTCAACAAGATGGGCGGTTTTCTCCAGAGCGTTACAAGCAGGTCTTGGCAAGTCAGGGCATGACGACTGCGGCGTTTGAACAGGGTTTGCGGCGTGATTTGACGTTGGGGCAAGTGTTGCAGCCAATTGGTTTAACGGCTCGGGTACCTGCCGATATTGGTCAAAAGATTTTCGCGCTGATTACTGAGCAACGTAGCGTGGCGCGCAAAGTGTTTTCAGTTGAGACGTACGCAAAAGATATTTCGGTATCACCAGAGGATATCAAAGCTTGGTATGACGCCAATCAAGCCAAGCTCACGATTCCAGAAAATCTTGATGTGCAGTACGTCGTACTAAACGAAGACGCCGCCTCGAAAGATATTAAAGTGTCTGAGGCCGATATCGAAAGCTTTTATAAGCAAAATGAAGCTCGCTACGGGCAACCCGAACGCCGTCGTGTCAGCCATATCTTGCTCGAGATCCCTACCGCTGCAGATGCTGCAGCCAAAGCGGTGGTGCAAGCCAAAGCAGCAGAACTCGCCAAGCGGGCAGCCGCTCAGCCTGCAGATTTTTCAGCACTGGCGAAAGAATTTTCACAGGATTCTGGCTCGGCCAATCAAGGCGGTGATTTAGGCTGGATCAGCAAAAATATGCTTGTGCCTCAAGTCGAAGAGGCGGTGTTCAAGCTCAAGAAAGACGAGATCTCTGGCGCGGTCGAGAGCCCCTTTGGCATGCATGTTTTGTATGTCACAGACACTCAGGCTCCTAGTATTAAGCCTTTAGTTGAAGTCAGAGAAGATATCACTGTCGAGATCCGCAAACAGTTGGCGGCAGAACGTTTTGCCACCATGGCCGGCAAGCTGACCAATCTGATTTACGACCAACGCGACAGCTTAAAACCGATTGCTGATGCACTTGGTATTGAGATTAGGCTAGCCACTGGCTTGACACGCGAGGGTTTGTTGCCAGCATCCCAGCGTGCTGGGGCCCCTATGCCTTCGGCGGCTGAGCAAACGTGGTTGGGTAATCCTAAGGTGCGTCAAACCGCATTCTCAACTGAAGTGATGAAAGACAAGTTGAACTCAGGGGCGATTGAGTTGGCCTCAGATACGATTTTGGCCTTGCGGGTCAGTACAGTGCACGCGCCAAAAGTGCCTGCGCTAGAACAAGTTGCCGAGCAGATCGGTGCGATGCTCACTAACGAGCGCGCGCTGGTCGCGGCACAAGAGGCCGGCGTGAAGCAGCTCGATCAGCTTAAGGGATCGGTTAATTCTGACCCCAAAGATTTTGATGCGATTCAGGTCGTGACCCGCCAGGCTGCGCAAGCTCTGTCGCGAGAGCAGCTCGAAGCTGTGATGTCCGCCAGCCCAACGCCCTTGCCACGCTTTTTAGGCGTTGCTGGGCCCGAGGGCTACGCGGTGTTGTGGCTCTCAAAAATTGAACCAGGTCCTGCACCAGAGCCGGCACAGGTTGCACAACTGCAAGCCCAGTTGTCTCAGGCGTGGGGTACTGCTGAAGAGCAGGCTGCCTTGAGAGTGCTGCGCGATAGTTATAAAGTAAAGCTGCTGCCTGACGCGAAAAAGCTCATTTCAGGTGAGCTTGACGGCGCCAAGCTTTAAGATACTTAAGTGCTTAGCCGCTGAGAGCTAAGTACTTAGCGTAGCAACGGGTCGAGCGCCAGCCTGACCGTTGCGAGCATCAAGGGTTGAGCAGACTCGTTTGGGTGAATCCCATCTGCTTGAAAATACTGCCTCTGGTCGGCAAAGCCTTCAAACAAAAACGGTACTAACGCGGCCCCCGTTTGGGTAGCAGCGTTGCTAAAAATATTTTTAAAGCCTTGCGCGTACTCTCGGCCGTAGTTTGGTGGGATCTGCATCCCGACTAACACCACTTTTGCGCCAATCGCTTGGCAGCGCGCAATCAGCTCAGTGATATTTTTTTGCGTGAGCGTTAACGGCAGCCCCCGCAGGGCGTCGTTGGCGCCAAGCTCGAGAATGACAATCGTGGGCTGATGTTGCTTGAGTGCCGCGTCGATACGGGCCAAACCACCACTGGTTGTGTCTCCGCTGATGCTAGCATTCATGACTGTCGTTGGCCTGAGTGCTGAAGCGAGCGCCACTTTAAGTTGTTCAACCCATCCGGTATTACGCGCCAGACCGTACTCGGCTGATAGACTGTCCCCAACGACTAAAATACGTGCTGGTTGGCTGGTGGCCTGCGCGCTAGCAGGCCCTTTTAGCCAAGCACTGCAGGCGCCAGCGACCATAAAACTGATGACACAACGACGAGAGCGAGAAAAGGGTTTCATGTTGCCAAAAGTAGATAACGTGATAGAGGTCATTGGCCTCTGCAAGAGGGTACCCGACGCCTTGGGTGAGCTCACCATTTTAGACAATATCGACTTCACTGTTGCACATGGTCAATCCATTGCCATTACCGGCGCCTCAGGGTCGGGAAAATCAACCTTGCTGGGTTTGCTTGCTGGGTTGGATACACCGACCACGGGGCATGTCAAACTGCTTGGGCAGTCTCTCTTTGAGCTAGACGAAGACGGACGCGCTGCGCTGCGCGCAAAAAGTCTGGGGTTTGTATTTCAGTCGTTTCACTTGCTGCCAAACCTGACAGCGCTTGAAAACGTGATGTTACCCCTAGAGTTAGCAGGGCTGAGTGCCCACGCACCAGCCGCCCAGATGCTTGAACAGGTTGGGTTAGGTCAGCGTTTGCACCATTACCCGGCAACACTGTCGGGTGGCGAACAACAACGGGTCTCGTTGGCGCGTGCGTTTGTGCAGCGTCCGGCCCTGTTATTTGCCGATGAACCGACCGGCAGCCTCGATCACGCCACTGGGGCGCGTGTTATCGAGATGCTGTTCTCTTTGTACGCCTCGCTTGGCACAACCTTGGTGCTAGTCACGCACGACCCACAGCTTGCCTCGCGTTGCGATCGTCAATTGGTGTTGCAAGCGGGCCGTTTAGTGTCGTGAACTTAGCTGGGTCAGGATCAGGCAGCGGTTGACTTGCTACGCTGCCATTCGATCAAGCTGTTGATCACGCCGCTGGCACAAATGATGGCGATGCCCAGCCAGGTTGTCGCATCCGGAAAATGTGACCAGATCAGCCAACCCATCGTGGCGGCCACCGTCATTTGCAAATAGATAAATGGTGCCAGCATTGATGCTGGCGCAAACCGATAGGCTTGGATCTGCAACAAATGCCCGACACCGCCCGTGAAGCCGGTTGACAGCATGACCACCCAAACCCAAGGCTCCATGTTGGCGAGCGTCGACCAAGCGCTGGGTAGGCTAAAGGGTAGGGTACAGGCTAGTGCCAAGCTGCCTAGTCCAGCGCTCCAGAGCATTGTGGTAAACGGATTGTCTTGAGCGACTAAACGTGTTGTGAGATGTTGGGTGGCAAATAAGCAGGCGGTTATCAAGCCTGTGACGACGCCGGCAACCGGTAAGCCCGCTGAGGGTCTGATGACCAATAAGATTCCCAAAAAGCCGAAGCCGGCCGCGATCCAGCGTGATTTACGCATGGGCTCTTTGAGAATCCAGGGCGCGACTGCCAGCATGATCAGCGGTGAGATAAAGATGATGGCTGTTGCCTCGGCTTGGGGCAGATACCAAAGTGTCGTAAAAAATGTGAGTGTGGCGCAGAGCATGGCGATGGCACGCACACATTGCAGGCCAGGCGTTTTGCTGCGTAAGATGCCCAGCCCTTTTGTCGGTAAGACAAAAGCGAGCACCAACAACAGGTGGACGATGTAGCGAAACCACACCAGAATAAGTAACGGAACGCCAGTGCCCATGACCCATTTGCCGCTCGCATCTAGAGTGGTTAAACAGAACAGCGACAGCAGCAGCAGTACGATGCCGATAAAAGGGCGCTGAGCAGGGCGCTGGTTGAGCGCAGGCGCTGCGTCAGAGGCTGGGCGAGACATGGGATTGGTTCCGGAAACTGAAAACTGTTGAGTCTGGCTCGAGCATTGGTAGAATGCGGTATGCAAACGACAAAGACCATCAGCAAGAGTATAGGGCAAGCCCTCTATTGTGTTCTGTCTGCCACAGGCCTTCTGCGACTGGCGCGTTTTAGCGTGCTGGTGTTGGGCGGCTTGCGGACCTTGGTTTGCGTGTTGGCGGGCTTGGCCAGCTGGGTGACCATCACGTCGGTGTCTGCGCAAGAGCTGCCGGTCACTTCGCTCAAAGTTCTTGGCGGGCTGAGTACGCGTTCAAATTACAAGCAAATTGAGCAACCCTTTTGGCTGAAAACACTCCCTGAGCACTCTGCAGGGCAGATAACGGCCGAGATCAAAGGGTTTGATGAGATGGGCTTAAAAGGGCCAGAGCTGCTCAAACTGATGAAGCAAGGAGTCATCGAGTTTGGCGTGATCCCCTTGATTTATCCCGCGGCTGACACCGCTATCTATGAAGCGGTTGACCTCGCAGGCTTGGCGACCGACGCTAAAACAGCACGCCAGGTGTCGACGAGTTTTGCTCCGATCTTAGCCAAACATCTGTCCGCCACCTATCAAAGTAAGTTTTTAGGTGTGTCTCCCTTTGCACCCCAAGTGCTCTTTTGCAATGTTCCGATACGGGGTTTGCAAGACTTAAAGGATAAGACGATTCGCGTGATTACTCGGTCGCAAGCAGAGTTGCTTGAGGCGTTGGGTGCAAAAAGCATCAGCATGCCGTTTGCCGAGGTGATGCAAGCCTTTCAAAAGAAAACAATTTCCTGTGCAGTGGCCAGCAGTATGGCGGGGTATACGGCAAAGTGGTACACCGTATCCACGCACCTGTATGCCTTACCCTTAGGCTGGAACCAAGAAATACACGCCGTAAACCAAAAGGTATGGGATCAACTCAATGCCGATGTTCGCGCGTTGTTAGAAATCAATCTGGCAAAGTTAACTGAGCGGTTATGGTTATTTTCTGAATCAGAAAATCAGAAAGGCTATGACTGTAATACTGGGGCTAAAACCTGCCCGATGGCACCCAAAGGCAAAATGACCTTGGTCAAACCGACGCAAGCCGACTTGGCGACAATTAGGCGCTTAGCCACTCAAAATATTGTCGGCAAATGGGCAACGCGTTGCTCGGGGGTTTGCGTGAGCGAGTTTAACCAGACCATTGGTAAGTCACTGAAGATCACGGCTAAAAAAGGCTAACGCTCAAGATCAATGGATTGCAGATCCCATAAAAGTTTAAAACTGTGACTGCGCCCTGAGGGTAAAGCCAGTTTTTCTGCAAGCCATTTGCCAGCGGCTTCTGCGCTCGCAAGCGTGGTCGTGTCGATCACCACAAACGGTTCGAGTTTGCGCGTCGCGAGATCTTCTGAGGGTAGGGGTGTTGACAACACCGGATCTGGACACAACGCTCGCACCGCGAGTACACCATCCTTCACACTTTTCAGTTCTTGCGCCAACGCGATTGCCGCTTGCGCCTGTTCAATGGACTGAAGGCAGACCAAGGCGACTGCGGCACCCGTTCCGGCGCCCGCGAGCGGGGTGACAGCGTTGACGCGCCGGCTCGTGTCGCGCATACGCGTAAAGTTACGCTCAGACCACTGTGTTTGCTTGGTGAAAGCCTGACGGTAAGGCTCGCTGGTAAATACGTGCAATGTGTCTGTTTGGTACAGCGCCAAATACGGACGCACGCAGGTGTCAGAGTGGTAGCGCCGCGACCAGCGAAACCCCTTGATTGCTGCTCGCTCTTGCATGTGCTCTTGGTCATACCATTGGTTGAAGTCTTGTTCGTAGGCGGGGTCAACCGAAGTCCAGATCAACAATTCGCCAGGGGCGTCGTTATCTTGTTGTAAAGTCTGAGTGCGAGTCATAGCGTGGCTTTAAAAACAAAGAGTATGAGTATAAGGAGTTTTCGAGATGCGTTGGATAATCGCTGTTAAATCATGTTTGGCGGTGTTTGCTACCGGCGTATTGTTGGGGCTGGTTGGTTGCGGCACAAGTCCTCAACACAAAACAAGTGCATGGAATGTTGAGCAAGGCATTGGAAAACGTGCAGATGGCCCGAATATGTCGCTCTACGGAAGCCTCACTGGTTCTGGCTTTACGCGGGCGACTCGTGACAACTGGTGGCAGGCTCACGCGACGGTTGACAGTTTTTCAAGACTCGACGAGATCTTTAAGGCAAGCGTGTCGGCAACGGCATTGCCTGTGCTGCCTTGGCAGCGTTCGACGTCTGAGCTCACGCTCAATTATCAAGGCGCGGCAGCGGTGGGTGGTGGTACACAAACCATAAACGATTACTTTGAACGTAATCCGGCCACCGCTATGTTGATTGCTCAGGGTGATACCTTGTTGCTTGAGCGCTACCAGTACGCGCGACAACCCGAGCAACGCTTTACCTCTTTCTCGATGGCCAAAACGGTGATTGCGATGCTGGTGGGCGTCGCACTGAACGAGGGGCATATTCGCTCGCTCGATGACTTGGCGCAAGACTATTCGCCAGGGCTAAAAGGGACTGAATACGGCAAGACCCCACTGCGCCATCTGCTGACCATGTCTTCTGGTGTTGAGTTTCGCGAAGAGTACGATGGTAAAGACGATTCGGCCCAGTTGTCGCGCGCAACGTTCGGAAGGCAGTCTGAAGGTGGGCCGAGTGTTGCCAAACTATTTAACCGTCGTATCGCGGCACCGGGCCAACGTTGGTACTACGCGTCAGCAGAAACCTTTGTTCTGTCAGTGGTGTTGCGCCAAGCGATTGGTCAAGACGTTGCCACGTATTTTTCAGAAAAAATCTGGAAACCACTGGGTGCTGAACAAGAGGCCACCTGGCTCGTTGACGCGTCAGGCCAAGAGGTCGGTTACATGGGGCTGAATGCCACGCTACGCGACTATGGGCGCCTGGCGATGATGATGGCTCGGTCGGGTGTGGCACAGGGCAAACAGCTCGTGCCGGCAGCCTGGGTGCAAGAGATGACACAGGCACATTTTTTGCCCTCACGTACCAGTCGTTGGTTTGGCTATGGCTATCAAACCTGGATCTTTCCGGATCTTGACGGTACCTATGCGTTTCTGGGGGTACGTGGTCAGGCCATTTATGTTGACCCGTCAAGGCAGTTGGTGTTGGTGCACATGGCGGTCAGAGCCTCGGCGCGCGATTCAGGTAGTGCTGATACCACTGCGCTTTGGCGTGCGGTCAAACAACGGGTGGCCGTCGTCAAACCTTAGCGAGGTGAGGCTTGCTGTCATCCGAACACTAGCCTCACCTGACGTTGAACTCAGAAGTAGACCTTAGCCCTTAGCGCGAACAATTTTTAGTACCTGGGCGACGTGTCGAATCGAACGAAAGACTTGCGCCAGATGTTTGCGGCTGTCAACTTGTACAGTTAGATTCAACATGACTGTGTCGATTGCATCTTCGTGCATCGTAGCATTGATGATGTTTGAGTCGGCTTGCGCAACTTCTGCGGCGATACGGCTTAAGATGCCGCGCTCATTCTTTGCCATGATTTCAATACGCGCTGAAAAATGTTTGGCGGTTTCTTGATCCCACACTACATCAACCCAGCGGTCGGGCTCTTTCATGCGCGCACGGATGGCGACTGGGCACTCTGCGGTATGCACCACCAAGCCGTGGCCGATCCGTATGCCCGCAACGATCACATCACCGGGTAAAGGGCCACAACAAGGCGCTAACTGCACAGCCTGGCCTTCATGACCTCGAATCTGAATGGGTATCGATCGAGCAGCCGTCATCTCTTCGTCGGCGGCTGCGGTGGTGGCGATGAGAGGGTGGTCTGGCGCAAACCGTCGCGCCACCACTGCAGCCAAACGTTTGCCTAGACCGATATCTGCCAAAATTTCAGCACGTGATTTTGCGCCGCTACTGCGCGCGAGTTTTTCCCAGATGGCATCTTCTGGTAAAGGCATGGCGAGGTTCAGTTCTTTAAGTGCTTGAACCAATTGCCTTTCGCCAAACGCGGCAGATTCATCGTATTCGCTCGTGCGTAAAAAGTGCCTAATCTCTGAGCGTGCACGCCCGGTGCGTGCGTAATTTAACCACTGTGCACTGGGCCGTGCGGCAGGTGAGGTGGTAATCGAGACCGTATCACCGCTTGACAGTTCAGTGCGCAGGGCGACGTTATCGCCGTTGACTTTACAGGCGACCGCGTGGTTACCCACGTCAGTATGAATCATGTAAGCAAAGTCAATCGGTGTGGCGCCTCGAGGCAGTGAAACGATTTTTCCTTTGGGGGTAAAAACGTAGACCGCATCCGGAAACAAATCGACCTTGACGTGCTCAAGAAACTCACTTGAGTCACCATTTTGACTTTGAATATCAAGTAACGATTGCAAAGATTTGCTGGTGCGGTTTTGTATCTCTTGCAACGAGGCTGTGTCAGCCTTGTAGAGCCAGTGCGCCGCAACACCTTCTTCAGCGACTTGATGCATGTCATGCGTACGAAACTGAAACTCGATCGGTGTGCCGAAGGGGCCAACGAGCGTAGTGTGCAACGACTGATAGCCATTCACCTTCGGGATGGCGATGTAGTCTTTAAACTTGCCCGGTACTGGGCGGTAAAGCTGATGCACGATGCCCAAGGCCATGTAACACTCGGGCAGGGTTCGTACGATGACGCGAAAGCCATAGATATCCAACACGTTGGTGAAGCTTTTCTTTTGCTCGACCATCTTGTGATAGATGCCATACAAGGTTTTTTCTCGACTCAGTACTTCGCTTTCGATACCTGCTTCGGGCATCGCGGCACGCACTTGATCATCAATCTTGGTTAAGACTTCGCGACGATTACCCCGCGCGGCAAGAACCGCCTTTTCGAGTACGCGATACCGATTAGGGTAGATCGCTTCGAAGCATAAATCTTGTAACTCGCGATACAAGGCAT
>JARXAG010000154.1 GCA_029866055.1 Burkholderiaceae bacterium | reverse complement strand
AGCCTTAATCTCGATTGCGTGTGTCGTGCTTCATCAGGCGTTCTTTTTCGCGTGCCCAGTCTTTTTCTTGCGAGGCATCTCGTTTGTCGTGCAGCTTTTTACCCTTACCAAGGCCAAAATCTAGCTTGATCCGACCATTTTTGTAGTGCAAATTGATCGGTACCAAGGCAAAACCGCGTTGTTCGACCTTGCCGATGAGTTTGCTAATTTCTTCGGCCTTTAGCAGCAGCTTACGGGTGCGGGTGGCGTCAGGCAAAATATGGGTTGAAGCCGACAATAAAGGGCTAATATGCATGCCAATTAGCCATATTTCGGCCTCAAGCACGACCACATAGCTTTCTTTCAGTTGTGCCCGACCTTCGCGAATCGCTTTGACTTCCCAGCCTTGCAGCACGAGGCCAGCCTCGAAGCGTTCTTCAATTAGGTAGTCGTGAAAAGCTTTGCGGTTTTCGATAATACTCATTGGGCCTAAGACTTCTGGTGTGATACCGGTAAAATGACTCTATTCTAGCAACCATTCACGATTCACAATGCATTGCGTCGAGCGTTCTGTCCTAGTCCCTTTCAGTGCGAGCCAAATGTTTGAGTTGGTCGCTCAGGTTGAAAAGTATCCTGAATTTATGCCTTGGTGCGGTGGTGCGACGGTTAGTCAGCGCGACGAGCAAGGTATGCAGGCATCGATCACGATTGCCCTGGCGGGTCTTCGTCAAACCTTTACCACTCGCAATCGGCACGACTATCCCAACAAGATCGATCTTGAGTTAGTCGATGGGCCTTTTTCTGAACTCACTGGTGAATGGATATTTTTGCCACTTGCTCAAGATGCCTGCAAAGTGCTGTTCACTTTAAGGTACGCCTTTTCAAGCCGCACGCTTGAGGCTTTGGTTGGCCCAATCTTTAACCGAATTGCCTCAAGCTTTATCGATTCGTTTACGCAACGTGCCCAAGCGGTATACGGCCAAGACTAGTAGGCGTTTTAATGACAACTGACCCCCACCGAGGTGAGCCGCTCGATCAGCCCGAGCCATCAGAGCCACCCCAGCACTCGTCGCTAGGGCACAGTGGGCCGAGCGCGCCTGCGCATTTGGCAGTCTGTGTGGTTTGGGCAAGCCCAGACCAGGTCGAGTCGGTGGCACTGACTCTGCCCGTTGGCGCTCGGGTTGAACACGCCCTTGAACGAAGTGGTTTGTTACAAAAGTATCAACCCACTGGCCTTGCCATTTTTGGGCAACGCTGCGACCCAACCCGACTTTTAAGCGACGGTGACCGACTTGAGCTTTGCCGGCCGCTTGTGGTTGAGCCCAAGGCAGCGCGACGTCGACGTGCGTTACATCGAGAAAAAGTACGAAACATCAAAAAGAAAATGCCGATCGACGATTTGACGGTATAGATAAACGATTGCTTTGTTTAAGAAGAGCCCAGGAGACCGCGATGGATATGGAACTTAGTGAAGATCAAGTCGCCTTTGCGCAGGCCGCAAAGGAGTTTGCGTTGGGCGAGCTTGCGCCGCACGCCGCGCGCTGGGACCAAGAGGCCATTTTTCCGATCGAGACGATCAAGCTCGCAGGTCGAATGGGATTTGGTGCCATGTATGCCTCACCAGAGATTGGCGGCCTGGGTTTACCAAGGTTGGATGCAACTTTGGTTTTTGAAGAGATGGCTGCAATCGATCCCTCAACCACTGCTTTTTTAACCATCCACAATATGGCGACTTGGATGGTTGGCGAGTGGGCGAGCCCTGCAGTGCGTGAGCAGTGGGGCAAGCCTTTAGCCTCAGGCGAAAAACTTGCCTCGTATTGCCTCACTGAGCCTGGCTCGGGATCAGATGCGGCCTCGCTAGTGAGTCAGGCAGTGCTCGAAGGTAAACACTATATTTTGAACGGTGCCAAGGCGTTTATTTCTGGCGGCGGCGATACCGACGTGCTGATTGTGATGGCACGCACGGGGGGCAGCGGCCCCTCTGGCGTATCGGCGTTTGTGGTGCCGTCCACACTCGAGGGCATTAGCTTTGGTCGTAAAGAAAACAAGATGGGCTGGAACAGCCAAAGCACCCGGGCGATCAAGTTTGATAACGTGCGCGTGCCAGCAGACAATCTTTTAGGAAAAGAAGGCGAGGGATTTAAAATCGCGATGCGCGGCTTAGATGGTGGCCGAATCAATATTGCCACCTGTTCAGTCGGTGCCGCTCAGGGGGCACTCGAGGCTTCGTACACCTACATGCTCGAACGCAAGCAGTTTAAACAGCCGCTCGCAAGCTTTCAGGCCTTGCAGTTTAAATACGCCGACATGGCGACGCACACCGTGGCGGCTCGGCAAATGGTACGTCTGGCTGCCTGCAAACTCGATGCTGGTTCGGCTGACGCCTCAACCTACTGTGCAATGGCCAAACGCTTTGCGACTGATCTTGGGTTTCAAGTCTGCCTTGAGGCGCAGCAATTGCACGGTGGCTACGGTTATCTAAAAGATTATCCACTTGAGCGTTTGGTGCGCGATACGCGTGTGCATCAAATCCTCGAAGGGACCAATGAAATCATGCGAGTCATTATTGCTCGCCAACTGCTTGAGAAAGGTGCTGACGTCAGATGAGTACTGTAGAGAACAACAATGCGGTCGTCTTGTTCAATGAACTGAACTGTGCCAATGGTACGCGGATCGGTGTGGCAACATTGAACGCACCGAAGACCTTGAATGGCTTGTCGCTTGAAATGACCCGCTTGCTCGCGAACCAGATCGAGTTGTGGGCCAACGACCCAGCGATCGCGTGTCTGATCCTGAAGGGTGCTGGCGACAAAGCATTTTGCGCGGGTGGTGATCTGCATGCGCTGCACCACAGCATGATGAACAATGTTGGCAAAGCCGCCATCGACAATACCCATGCTGGTACCTTTTTTGCCGAAGAATACGCATTAGATTACCGCTTACATACCTTTCCAAAACCCATCGTGGTGTGGGGCGATGGCATAGTGATGGGTGGCGGGATGGGCCTGATGATGGGCGCCAGTCACCGAGTCGTCACCGAAACTTCTCGACTGGCAATGCCTGAAATCTCGATTGGCTTGTTTCCAGACGTCGGCGGCACTTGGCTGCTCAATCGTTTGCCCGGCAAAACTGGTTTGTTTATGGGTTTAACCGGTGCACAGATCGGTGCCGCCGATGCTTTGTTTGCCGGCATGGCCGACTATCACTTAGCTCGCGAGACCTGGTCCACCTTGCTTGAGCAACTGAGCAAGCAACCCTGGTCACAGAGCGCAGCGCAGTCGAGCAATACCAACGAAGCCTTGTTAGATGAGGTGCTGGCAAAGCTGTCGACGACACCAGCCATTGCAATGGGTCCTTTGCAACAGCACTTGTCTTTGATCCATACGTGTTGCGCAGGCTCAGACCTCAATAAAATCGTTGCCGCGTTGGTGGCGCTATCAGAGCACACCGACCCCTGGTTGCAGCGCGCCGCAAAAACGCTTGCTGCGGGCTCGCCTGGCTCTGCGCGCCTAACGTATACCTTGCTCAAGCGTGTCAAACACCTGTCACTGGCAGACGCCTACCGATTTGAGTGGGTGGCTGGTCTGATGTGTGCATCACATGGCGATTTTGCAGAAGGCATTCGGGCACTATTAATTGATAAAGATAAACAACCCAAATGGAACCCCGCAACGCTGAATGAGGCGACTGAGGCTTGGGTTGAAAAATTCTTTACGCTACCTGTTGCCGCCGAGCAGCACCCTTTATATCGACTGGGGCAGAGCACCTAGGCAGACTGGGGCAGATTTGCCCTAGCAGCCGAGGGCGGAGCACCTAGGCAACTTGGGGCAGATTTCCCCAAGCGGCCTAGGGCAGAAGTACCCCAACGAGTGAGTTTGCATCGAGCAAAGCCTTTAAGCCGGCTTATTTGCGTAGGGTAGGCTAAGCAGTGTGATCGGGGCACCATCGCGTGCGCCGAGGTGTAAGGCGTTATGCTCGAGCGCGTCGAAGGTGGTTTCGAACAGCACATAAGCCGTGCCAAGACTGCCTGAAGGGTGCGCACCCTCAGTCGGTTGACTTGTCGCCTCAGCGATATTGATGACGCGGCCGCAGGCTTGCTCTGATCCTTGTGCATCAAAAATATCAGCACCAGCGTTTAGGCTGAGCCCAGCGCTCTGTTCAATGGTGCCAAGATGCATGCGGCGCTTGACTGTGCCGCGGTAGTGACTACGAGCCACAATTTCTTGGCCGGGGTAGCAACCCTTGGTAAAACTCACACCTTCGATTAAATCAAGATTCAGTGTCTGGGGGATCAGCAGGTCTTGGGTCGCGGCTTCGATCCAGGGCAAGCCGGCTGTAATATCCAGACCATGCCACTGCGTTGCAGTGCTCAGGGTGTACGGCAAGGTTAAGCTTTGGTAAGCGACTGCCTGGGCCTCGCTCGCAAGCCACCACCATCGTAACGTTGCACCATCTGCCTGCTGGCTCGTCGCGGGGGCACAGATCCAAAGCCCTGTGGCCGTAGCAGCGACTTGCCAGGCAGATTGCGGCAGCGTATGCCCTAAATCTTCACTCAATGCGCTCACTTCAGGGGCCGCAATCGAGACACCCACCACGCTGTAAGCACTTGGGGCGAGCTTTACCTTGGCGCGAAGCACAAACATACTCAGACGCTTGAGCACCGGCGTTAAAATATCTTGACGGATCAAACCGATGAGCCCGGCGCCAACAGCCTCGGGCAGCGGCGCTATCACCATGGTTGCCAGCAGGCGCCCTTGGGCCGTGCAATAGCCCGCGAGTTTGGCCTGCTCAGCTCCTAAATTTAGGATGTCATTGGTAATTTGACCTTGCACAAACGACAACGCGTCAGCACCGGTAACTTCGAACACGGCCAGGTCATCTAAAGGGTAAATCACCAAACTCTCGAGCCGCTTCGTGGCCTTGGCTGTAACCGCTTGGGTCAATATCGGGTGCATAAGTCTCAATCATTAGTTTCTGAATCGCCTAGATACATATTAAACTGTCAAACCTATGAGTGCCTTGAATAAACTTCTGCTTTATCTGGTTTTGCCCGTGATCCTGCTAGTTGGGGGCACAGCAGCAACCGTATACCTTTGGGTGAATGGGCCGTTAGCGCTACCGACCGAGCGGGTCGATATCTTGGTGCCACCGGGCTCTACGCCTTCAAGCATCGCACAGTTAATCAATCAAGCGGGTGTGCCCATCAACGCCCAGGGTTTTGTCGCGCTCGCTCGATTGGGTGAACTTGATACCAAGATCAAAGCAGGTGGCTATCAAATTGTTCGTGGTGATAGCCCCTTAACGGTACTGCGTCGGATGGCGCTTGGTGATGTCACAGCCCGGCAAATTACCCTTGTCGAAGGCTGGAACCTGCGTCAAATTCGAGCTGCTCTCAGTGCGCACCCCGACATCAAACAAACGCTCACGCAAGTCAGTGATGCAGATTTGCTCAAACGTGTGAATACGCTTGGTCAAGCCACCGCGCTAGAGGGTTTATTTTTTCCGGATACATATATATTTCCGATCGGCACAACCGATGTCGAATTACTTGAGCGAGCAGCACGTACCCAACAAAAAATCTTAGACCGCGCTTGGGCAGCTCGGGCACCGAATAGTGTCTTAAAAACTCCTTATGAAGCCCTGATTTTGGCCTCGATTATTGAGAAAGAGACTGGCCAGGCCGCCGATCGCGCTCGTATTGCTGGTGTGTTTAGCAATCGCCTACGTATCAACATGCTGTTGCAAACCGACCCCACCGTGATTTACGGTATGGGCGAAAGCTACACCGGCAAAATACGTAAACAAGACCTCCAAACCGACACGCCTTACAACACCTATACCCGCCTTGGGTTGCCACCTAGCCCCATCGCAAGCAGTGGCCGTGCCGCTCTGGCTGCGGCTCTTAACCCCGAGAAACACAATTATCTGTACTTTGTGTCAAAAGGCGACGGTAGTAGCGCCTTTGCGGTGACTCTACCTGAGCACAACAAAAATGTGGCAACCTACATTTTGGGTCGAAAGCCTTGAATACTCAGCAGCGCGGGCTGTTTTTAACCCTAGAGGGTGTTGACGGCGCCGGCAAAAGCACCCACGTGCAATGGCTGGTAGATCAGCTGACTGAACGTGGTGTGCAAGTCGTGTGTACCCGCGAGCCCGGAGGCACTGCGCTTGGCGAAAAGCTTCGTGCGCTGCTGCTGCACGAACCCATGAGTCTTGAGTGCGAAACCTTACTCATGTTCGCTGCCAGGGCTGAACACCTTCAAGCCGTGATTGAGCCGGCACTTCGAGCCGGACAATGGGTGGTGTGTGATCGGTTTACTGACGCAACCTTTGCCTATCAGGGTGGGGGCCGCGAGCTTGGGGTCGAGCGGATTGCTGTTCTTGAACGCTGGGTGCATCCTGCACTGCAACCCGATTGCACTTGGCTGTTTGATGTCCCTCTAGCGGTGGCTCGCGAACGACTTGACCGTACGCGTGAGCAAGACCGGTTTGAACAAGAGGCTGCTGCCTTCTTCGAGCGCACTCGCGCAGTTTATCTTGCCCGCGCCCAACAAGAGCCCTTGCGTATCCAGCGGGTTGACGCCACGCAATCCGTCGATCAGATTCGCCAACAGATTGTGCTGCAGCTTGAGCAACTTGTTACCGAACGGCGCCTCACATGAGCGCGGCTCAGTTTTTTCCGTGGCAAGTTGAGGTGGCGCAACAGTGGCTTGCACAGCGCGAGCGCTTTGCGCATGCCTGGTTGGTGCACGGATTGGCGGGCATCGGCAAGCGTGAATTTGTCTTTGCTGCCGCCGCTGCACTCATGTGCGAGTCGCCGGCCAACGGACTCGCCTGCGGCCAGTGCTTGGCCTGCGGCTGGGTGGCCAAAGGAAATCATCCCGACCTCAAGCGCATTCGACCAGAAACGCTGGCACTCGAAGAGGGCGCCGAGCAAGACGAGGACGAGGGTAGCGAAAGCGCCCCTGTCGCAGAGGTCACGGGCTCTTCTAAGCGCGCCCCCTCTAAAGATATCCGTGTTGAGCAGATCCGAAGCCTTGCACCTTGGTTTAATAACGCCACACATCGCTCAGGTTTTAGGGTGGCGCTGATTTATCCCGCTGAAGCGCTGACACATATCTCAGGCAATGCTCTGCTAAAGGTGCTTGAAGAGCCGCCCCCGGCAACGATTTTTCTATTGGTCGCCGATGCACCTGATCGCTTGCTGCCAACCCTTTTGTCGCGCTGCAGGCGCCTGCCGTTGGCCACCCCCTCTGCAGAGATTGCGCAAGCATGGCTCGCTGAACAAAAGATCATTAACGCTGCCGCCTGGCTAGCCGCATCGGGTGGGGCACCTGTGTTGGCAAAAAAAATGGCTGAAACGCAGCCTGAACCGTGCCCCGAGTGGCTCTCTACATTTGCGACGAGCCTAGAAAAGGGCTCTGGGATGAACGTCGGACAACTTGCTGATACGATCTCCAAAGAGCCGGCGAGCCTTTGGATTGAGCTGCTACAACGTCTTGTCATCGACATGAACCTGAAGGCTCATGGTCTAGAGGTTCGATATTTTCCAATGTTACAGAAATCGCTGACGGTGCTGTGCGCGCGCCTCGCGGTGGCGCAACTTAGCGAGTTAGCGGATTGGCTGAATCAACAACGGCGCGTCGCTGGTCACACGTTAAATGGCAAGTTATTTGCCCATGCGGTGCTGCAGCGCATTGCTGCCGCCTGCCAACTTTCTAGCGCCCCTGCGCGTTAATTTAGGCGTTTTGTATGTTTGTCGATTCACATTGTCACGTTGATTTTCCAAAACTTGTTGAACAAATGCCTGAGATCTTGCAGCGTATGCAAACGAATCAGGTGTCTCACGCACTGTGCGTGAGCGTGAACCTGCCTGACTGGCCAGCGTTGATTTCCTTGGTCGAGCGCCACGAACCGCTCTGGGCCTCGGTGGGCGTGCATCCTGACTACGAAGATACGGTTGAGCCGTCCGTGAGCGATTTAGTGGTACGCAGTGCTCACCCGAGGGTGGTGGCAATTGGTGAGACTGGGCTCGATTATTTTCGGTTATCGGGCGATCTTGAGTGGCAACGCGAACGCTTCAGATGCCATATTCGAGCCGCTCGCGAATGTGGGTTGCCCCTGATCATTCACACACGCTCGGCGGCTGAAGATACACTGCGCCTCATGCGCGAAGAGGGCGCGGCCGAGGTTGGCGGTGTGATGCACTGTTTTACTGAGTCATGGGAGGTTGCTCAGGCAGCGATGGAGATGAACTTTTACATCTCTTTTTCTGGGATTGTGACGTTCAAGACTGCTCTTAGCCTGCAGGATGTTGCCAGAAAAATGCCATTAGACAGAATATTGATTGAGACAGATTCGCCTTACTTGGCACCTGTTCCATTCCGAGGGAAATTAAATGATCCGTCTAAAGTTATTCACGTTGCTAAAAAAATAGCAGAACTTAGAAATTGCTCACTCAAAGACGTTGAAGTCTCATCGTTTGAAAATTTCTTCAATTTATTCAATAAGATAAAGAATTATCCTTATAAATAACTTTGTATTTTTCAGATATCCCAATAATTTTTGTCATTTTATATAAACATATATAAAACAAATACTTATTAGTACTATCTTACCTAGTGAATTTAATGTTAATTATTTAAAGTAAAGTCATTAATGTAATTTATTTTTCTGTAATTTTTTATATAAAATTTATAAATATATCCGTTTCATAAATTATTTTCTAGCATCCACTCTATGCAAACTGTCATGATAATAATCCGTCACCAATTCGTGAGCCTACTTATGCTCGCTTTGTTCACCACGTTTGGCCTGACTTCGACTGCAAATGCTGCCAACGCCAAAGATTACTGGGTCTATGTAACAAACGACAACATCGCTTCAGTTAAAACCTTACTTGCCTCTGGCTTCGATCCAAATACCCGCAGCCCCAACCAACAAACAGGGCTGATACAGGCCACTCGAGACGGTGCTTGGCAGGTCTTTGATGCATTACTTGCTTCACCTAAAATCAATGTCAATGCGGCCAATCAGTACAACGAGACCCCTTTGATGTACGTCGCATTAATTGGTGATTTGCCCCGTGTGAAGGCGTTAGTCGCGAAAGGGGCAAAAGTCAACAAAGAAGGCTGGACTCCGCTGCACTATGCGGCTGTCAAAGCGAATGCTGCGGTGGCTAAGTTTTTGCTAGAGAGTGGTGCCTTACCCAACGAGCTATCGCCTGAGGGCGACACGGCTCTGATCCTAGCAGTCAGGGCTGACAGCGTCGAAACCGTGCAGGTCTTAATCAACGGTGGAGCCGACCCTAGCTTTTCAAACCTCAAAGCACAAGATGCAATTGATGTTGCACGCTCGCGTGGCAAAGAAGAATTGGCGAAAGCGCTTGAAAAAGTCGTTGCCAATCGCAAACTGAAACAGCAATAAGCATTGAGTGCCGCTCCCTCAAGCGAAACTTAAGCTCGGATTGGCAGCGAACCACTAGCTTTTAGGTAGCAGTTCAGGTCGTAAGATCCCGTTAAGCTCTCGGTAGGGGATGTAAATAGTGGGTTTGCCAAAAGAGTAGGGCGCCAACCGGTAAGGGTCGTAGGTGACCGCTGCGCCATTTTCAAGCAACGCCACGTTGTCGCTCGGCTCAAACGGCCACATTTTGTTGTATGAGGCTAGGTCTTCTTTGGCGAGCGGATTCTTTCTGAGCCACAGCGCGTGCTGTTTTTTAAGCGCTTCTTCAAACGCAGGCAGTTTGCCGGGCAGCAACATTGCCTCAAGCGTCAAAAGCTTGTCGGTTTTTGGCAACCAGTTCAGGTATTGTGTGGTCGAAATCCCGTGTGGACCACCGGAAAAAATATAACTGTCGAGTTGTACCACTACGACCTCCTGAGACAGGTATTTCACGCTCGCAGAAAGCGCGATCTCGTCGCGTGGTTTAGCTGTCTTAAAGTAGTAGAGTTCGAGCTCATTCAGATCGCGAAACGTTTGGTCTCGGTTAGTCTCAACAAGTGCCAAAGACAGTAGAGTCTGTTCAAGAAAGCTATTGAAGCGCTCATAACCGGTAAATGTCAGCCGTTTAAAGCTAAGTGTGGGGCATTCTGAGCCTTTGCAGCCAGGCTTGGTTTTCTTTAACGTCAAGACCTTAGAGGCAATTTTCTTGTCAGAGTTTGCCGCATTGCTCGAGTTAACCGAGGTAGAAGACCCCGAAACTTGAACTGCGCTCGGCGAAGCCTCCCTCGCATTGGAATTCTCGGACGCAGAGGGTGAGTCAATCATCACCGCGGTGGCTAGCCGGGTTGGCGACTGCACCGGACTAGGGATCGCGACTGGGCTGGCTACCGCGCCTTGAGTGGCCGGGGGTACCCTGTTGCCTGAGTCATACGTTGGATCTGACACAATGTTAGTTGCGGCGCCTGAACCACTGACGATAACCGAGACTGAGGTTTGGTCAGCCTTAACTTGGGGTACGCGAGGCGCAGCGTTGGTTGGCATAACCTGTGCGGGGTTTTGTGCGCTACTGCCAGCCAGGGTAATGTCTTGCTGCACCGTCGGTTTGCCCGAGCAGCCCACAAGCAAAGGCAAGCCTAAGAGAAACAGTGTAACCAGGCGATGCGCCATAAGAAGACCCTTTTTACGTATTGACCGTCAGTGTATCGCCGACTGAGTTCAGTCGATGGCGCCTAAAGCGCTAACGCGTCTTCGATCGCTTGACGAAGCGATTCGGGTGTATCGGTTGGAGCGTAACGCTTGAGTACCTGCCCTTTGCGCCCCACTAAAAACTTGGTGAAATTCCATTTAATCGCTTCTGTGCCAAGCAAACCAGGTTTACTCGATTTCAGCCACTGATAAAACGGCACCGCATTGGCGCCATTAACATCGATCTTAGCGAACATTGGAAATGTCACCTTATACTGCGTTTCGCAAAACGTCAGAATACTGCTCTCGCTGCCCGGCTCTTGGTGCCCGAACTGATCGCACGGAAAACCCATCACCACCAAGCCGCGACTCGCGTACTCTTGATGCAAGCTTTGCAAGCCTGCGTACTGACCCGTGAAGCCACACTTCGAGGCAACATTCACGACGAGCAGGACTTTGCCCTCGTAGTCGCTTAAGGGTTGCGATTCGCCCTGAATGGTTTTAACGTTGAAAGATGTAAGACTCATATTTTGGCTATAAAAGTAGCAAGTGAACAGGACATAGGATAACTGTTTGCACCCTGATCAGTCGCAAGGCCATTACTAACTGGAACAATGTGACTAAGCGGGTGGGTGCTGCTATCGAAGACTTTTGAACGCCTCAATCGCACGAACTCGACTACTTTGAAGGTTAACGATTTGTTCGGGGTAATTCAACGCCTTGCGCGCAATCGGACTTGGATTGTGGATCTCTTTGCCGCCAAGGGTTGAGAGCTCGGGCACCCAGTGCTTGATAAAGTCGCCTTTTGGGTCGAACTTTTCAGACTGGCTAATCGGATTAAACACTCGGAAATAGGGGGCTGAGTCTGCCCCCGTTGAGGCGCTCCATTGCCACCCACCGTTATTCGCAGCTAACTCACCGTCGATTAAGTGTTGCATAAAAAAAGCTTCGCCCAAACGCCAATCAATCAATAAATTTTTTGTCAAAAACATCGCGACAACCATACGGAGGCGATTGTGCATCCAACCCGTGGCTAACAGTTGCCGCATTGCCGCATCAACAATTGGTACCCCAGTGCGGGCTTGCGCCCAGGCTTCGAAGTCTTCGGGCGCCTGTCGCCACACCACCGCGTTGGTTTCAGCTCGCATCGGCTGATGCATTGAAAGCGCCGGATAACCAAACAGCAGGTGCTGATAAAACTCGCGCCAAAGCAACTCAGTGATCCATACAACGATACCCCGTTGACCCGTATCAAACTCGCCTTGATTTTGAATCAAAGCGGCATGCAAGCATTGGCCCGCAGAGACGAGACCCGCGGCAAGGTAAGGCGATAAAACGCTAGTGCCCGGTATCGCCGGAAAATCACGATCAGGCTGGTATTGAGCCATGCGCGTTTGCGCAAACTGATCAAGCCGCTCGAGTGCTGCTGCAGGTGTCGCTGGCCACGCGTTTTGCAAGTCTGCTGGAATCACACGTAACAGAGCAGTCAGCACCTTTGGCAAATCGTCAGAAGCCGGTAATCCCGCGTTAGATTGTTTTTTAATCTTTGGCGCAAGCCTATAAGGTGCCGTCCGCAGTTTTTCTCGGCATGCTTTTGCAAAGGGTGTGAAGACCCGATAATACGCGTCGGCACCTGTTTTAACAGTGCCAGGTATTAAAAGCGTGCCGCCATGATGTCCTTGCAAACCAATATTATGCTGTGCCAATAACCGATAAGACGCTCTGTCGCGGGTACGCTCGTTGGCGCCATGTTCGCGATTGCAATGCACCTGTTCAACGTTGTACTGTTGACAAAAGTTGAGTAGGGCAGCCGGGATATCTTTCCATCGGTCGACGACCAGTATCTTGAGCGGAATATTCAACGCCTCAAGTTCAGTGCGTAGGTGCTGAACAGCGCGCAACCAGAAATCAATCTTGATGGCAGCGTCATGATGCGAACGCCACTGTTCAGGAGACGCAATAAATAAGCCAATCGTTGGGCCGAGCGCCGCGGCGGCGGCCAACGCAGGTTGATCATCCACGCGTAAGTCTGTGCGAAACCAACAAACAGCCGTCATCAGAACTTACCTTTTAGCGTGCCAGGCTTGCAGTGCGGCGAGCGTGCTGCTGACGTGTTGATCCGGGCTCATTCCGCTGTGAACGAAGAGTATCTTCGAATCCGGCGTCACCACGTAAGAGATTCGGCTCGCCATACTAGGCATGAGCATCATGCCGGCATCGTACGCTTTGATAATTTTGCGATCAAGGTCTGCCGCGACAGCAAATTTTCCACCGCAGGGGCCTTGCGAGAATTTTTTCAAGGTCTCAATATCATCACCTGACACCCCAATCACCGTGGCTTTGAGCTCTGCAAACTTTTCTGTTGCTTGCGCAAACAACTGTGCCTCAATGGTGCAGCCAGAGGTAAAGGCCTTGGGGTAAAAATACACCACCACTGGTCCTTTTTTAAGTGCTTCGGCGAGCACAAAGTTGTAAGTTTGCCCCGCCAGCGCAGCAGGCGCGGTAAAGCTTGGGGCGGTGACACCCACTTTGAGTTCTGCCCGAGCAGACGTGAACTGAAAAAGGCTAAGTAATAGGCCTAGCGCAATGAGATGAATTCTTTTTCTGAGCATCATTGAAGATCCTTGAAAAACCGAGTAAAAAAAAGGCGTACATTACTATTGGATACCATCATGAGTAAGAGTACCAAGTTATCTGAGGGATTAGGGATGAAAGCAGTTTTTTTGCGTGGACGAAATACCCTAACGGGACTAGGCCTTTTTCTGTGCTTGGCCTGTCTGACTATGGCTAGTGTGCAAGCCCAATCCAAGTTACCTTTGCCGCCTCCACCCGAGATCCGTTGGCCCGAACCCGAACCTGAGCGCTGGACACAAGAAGACGTGACACTCGAACAAAGGTTCGATACGGCACGAAAAGAAACGCTCGCAGCGCATCAAGAGGCACTAAACGAGTGCAAAGAGATGCTTGTGACTGAGCGAGCCGCTTGCATCAGTCAGGCTAAGGCTCAGCTAGAACTCGAATTGGCACAGCTTAAGGCTAAAGCCAGATTTGGAATGGAGCCCAACTAGTGGCGTAGCGTACCGTTTGCGCTTTAGGCCAGACCTGAATTAATTCAGGCGACCGTGACTACCGCCTAAGCTAAACCGGCCAGCACCCAACAACGCAACAACTAAGGCACCCATTAAAAACAAGCCTTGCAGCTCAAGTGCCCAGCCACCGGTTTTGGTGAGACTCAAAATTTGAGACGCGTGCGCTAAATAAATCGCTAATCCCATATTGAACACGATCACCAACGCGCCAGCGCGGGTGAGCACGCCAATGATAATTAGCGAAGGAGCGATGATTTCACCAATAAACACACCAAAGGCAAGCCAAGCAGGCCAACCTTGTGCAAGAACTAGGGCGGTAATTGATTCAATGCCATTGGCTAGTTTGAACAAGCCGTGCATCAACAACAAAATGCCGACCGTTAGTCGCAAGAGCAGTTTGCCGGCATCATCAAAACGGTTCATAGTGGGCTTTCTCTAAAAGGTTGATTGCGAGCGAATACGGCACCAAGGATATTGGCTGTACTTTGCAAAGCTTTGTTGACTTCGCTTGATCGGCTTCGACAATGCGTTTATTTTAGATCAATGCCCGAGAGAGCGTGTTACTTTTAAATGCAAACTACGACTAACTGATGCTATCTTCAAAAAAGATGTTGCGCACGCCAATTGGGTATCGACAAGTCGGTAGTTATCAAGCAATTTTTAGGCTAATTTTCGACCATCCTAAAACTTTTTAGTGGCCTCTGTTCGACAGTTAACGATGCAGTATCAAAGGTGACTTAACGATGAAAACAATGAACGCGTCATTCTTTTTGCTCTTAGCCTTAGGGGTGTCTTTCGCCATCCCTTCATTTTCAGTGCGGGCGCAGGCTTACCCAACTAAATCAGTCAAGATTATTGTGGGGTATCCACCTGGGGGGTCAACTGATGTGCCGGCCCGCATTGTGGGGCAAAAGTTAGCTGAGGTACTAGGCCAGACCGTTGTGGTTGAGAATAAACCTGGGGCGAGCGGCAACATAGGTGCTGAGCTTGCAGCCCGTGCGGCGCCCGATGGCTACACGATCTTTTGGGTGTCGATTGGTACCGCGGTCAGCGCCTCGCTATTTCCAACCCTGAGCTACAACCTGTTTAAAGATTTCGTTGCTGTGTCACAGGCGACTTCAGTCACTAGTTTTCTGCTGGTGCATCCGTCGTTACCCGTTCGTAGCGTGCAAGAGCTCATCAACTACGTCAAAGCGCATCCGGGCGAGCTGAGCTACAGCTCTTCGGGTACGGGCGGTTCACCGCATTTGGCCGCTGAATGGTTTAAAGCTCGGGCCGGCATCGAACTGGTACACGTTCCCTATAAAGGAACAAGTCCACAAACGATAGATTTGTTGAGTGGCACAGTGAAGGTTGCCTTCCCGACCATGCCGGGCATGATTGAGCATGTGCAACAAGGCAAACTCAGGGCGCTTGCAGTCACAAGCCCCAAGCGAAGCGCGTTGTTACCCGACGTACCCACCATGATCGAGGCTGGCTTTGACGGTTATGTGGCAACCTCTTGGAGTGGTGCGATGGTACCCACTGGTACCCCAGCGGCGATCGTGCAGCAACTCAGCGTGGCCATCAATCAAGTGCTTGCCATGCCTGACGTGCAGCAAAAGCTCGCAACCAGTGGCGCCGACGCTGTTGGCAGTACGCCTGAGGCGTTTAAAGCCTTTATCGAAGCCGAAACACTGAAATGGGGCAAGGTTATCAAAGACGCAAAAATCGTCAACCAATAGCGGATACGCTCTTGGGGGCTTCAGACGCAAGGTCAAACACGGTCTCAAGTGGCTTGAGTAATTTGCGGGTGTCGCCTACCCGCTGCGTCACACCAAGCCGATCAAGCACCTCTAAGATTTCAATTGCCAACACACGATTCACGCCCGCTTGGTCGCGAAATTGGGCCGCAATAAAGGTTTGCGTGGGGCTCGCCAGCACCAATTGGCGAGCCAGCGTTGCAAAATGGATAAAGTTGGCACGTGAAAAGAAGCGCTCGGAGCTGACCCGATACAGCTCGCCTTGTTTAACCTTTCGGTGCAACATGTCATTGACGACCAAGGTTTTTAAACCAGCGGCTTGTGCAAGCTCTGCGGCCGTTAGGCCTTTGGGCCCCATCGCTGCAAGCGCAGGTTGAATCTTTTGCCACAGCATTTGATCTGCTGCGTTGGCGCTTGACCGATGCACAGCTAACGCAGCAAACGTGCCGGTCAGTATGATTTTTTGCTCTGTGGCGATTTCGCGCACGAAGGCAACAAACACGCCTACCTTCATGTTTGGAGCAGACTGTTTGCGTAAGTCTTTCAGGCTCAGCCCAGCCGCTTGAGGCTGAGCGCGGTGATGCTGTTGCAAGGTAGTGGCCACGCGAGCGCCGAGCTCTTGAACCGAGACCTTGAGTAAAGCGAAATTAGGCGCCTTAGCAATCAGGGTTGCGCCCAGGTTCGCTAACAACTGTGTCACGGCACTGTCTGTCAGATTGAAGCTGCGCGCAAAGTGGTCTAAGTCGACACCTGTCTCTGAGTGACCCTCGAGCAGGGCTCTTAGCGCGAGCGCAGGATCAAGCTTCGCAAAGGCGGCAAGTTCAGTTTGGCGTAGAACTTTGTCACGCACTCTTGCCGGCGCAAATGGGTCGAGCACGACGCCACCGCCAAGGGTACGCTGAGCCGCTTGATCTCGCACAATGAAACGATCACCATTTAAACAAGCAATCGGTTTGTTTAATATCAACCGAGCATGGCCAGTCGTGCCCGGTTGTATCGAGCCGCCTCGCTCAATGGCGACACGAGCGATGACCTCGGTGGTGCCCAGATGCAGATGCACCTCAGTCCAGTGACGAAGCGCCTGCGGCTCACTGCCCAAGACGGTCAAGCTAACGTCCATACGTGAGGTTGGGGCATGCAAGGCCGAGGCAACGACCCAGTCACCGCGGCCGCAGTCTTGCACACCAACACCAACCAGATTAAGGGCACAGCGTTCGCCTGCATGCGCTTGAGTGATCGCCGCGTTATTTTGATGGATGCCTCGAACGCGCACACTTGCACCGCTTGGCGTGAGTATTAAGCGCTCGCCGACTTGCACCTGATGATTAAAAACAGTACCGGTGACAACCGTACCGCTACCAACTATCGAGAACGAACGATCAATCGCAAAGCGAAAAGATCGCCCCTCGACTTCGGTGCGCCGGGTGGCACGTGCGGCTTGACCGAGCCGCTCGCGCAACTCATTGACACCTTGCTGGGCGACCACTGAGCATTCGACAATTTCAAACTTCGTCAACCCTGCGCTCTGTAACAATTCGCGCACCTGTTGACGAACTTCGTTCACACGTTCAGCTGAGACACGATCAGTTTTCGTCAACACGGCAACGCCCGCGTCGATGCCTAGCAACTGCACGATGCTGAGGTGCTCGATGGTTTGTGGCATGACGCCGTCATCGGCAGCAACCACCAATATGACGTAGTCAATGCCACAGACACCGGCCAGCATATTGCGCACAAAGCGTTCATGACCTGGCACATCCACAACACCAATCAAAGGGGTTTCAGGCAGGGCCAAGTAAGCAAAACCTAGATCAATCGAGATGCCTCTAGATTTTTCTTCTGGCAAGCGATCGGTGTCGACGCCCGACAATGCCTTGACCAAGGTGCTCTTGCCGTGATCAATATGGCCTGCGGTAGCAACAATCATGAGGCGCGAAAGGACTCTGTTTGGATGACGAGGGCGATGTTGAACAGGTGCGGGGCTGTGCTAGACGATTTTCTCAAGAACAAAGTGCGAGATGCCAAAGCTAGGCACCACCATTGAATGCAAGCCTTGCCCACCCGCCACCACAATTTGAATTTGTGAAGCCTCATCCAAATAAGGAATATGGGTGGTACCAGGAGACACATTAAAGGTTTTTCGTTTGGTGCGGTACCATTCTTGGCAACCTTCACTGACACGGCTTAATTGCAAGCGCATACGTTTGTGTAGGTCGTGCCGAACATCGTCTTTACTCATTCCATGTTTTGCCAAGATTGCCGCGTGTTCAGGGCCAAGCACTAGCAGCATCTCACCGCCCGAACTCATGTTGTTGCCGCCAATCGTCATCATCACATCAGAGATCATTAACAAAAGCTCTGCCGCATTTGCGCTGGCATGGTCTTGCACATTATGAGGGGATTCGGCCGCGTGTACCAATACACTGCTGTCGGTTTTTGCTAAGCCATGTTCAACATGAAACGGATCCCAAGGATTTTGCTCTTCGTTTTCACCGGCACAAAAACTAAACTTACAAGGCGTGCCGTGTGTTGCCATATCCGTCTTGCCCGGGATACCTTGACCAATGTTCATGAGCACCAGGCGCAGCGCACGCCCGATCGTGGCATTGGCACGAAAGCCTTGCCCAAACACGTTTGAACCGCAGTTCAGGCCAATCTCGTGACGGATCGGGCCGTTTACGACAAACATTGGTGCCACTGGATGTGTGGTCGACTGGATGCCAGATAAATTAAAGTGAGGCACTGCCATCGCCTTTAACGCAGCCACAAGCACTGGCATATAGCTGGGCTTGCAGCCTGCCATGACGGCATTGATTGCCAACTTTTCAACACTGCATAACGCGTAGCCCGGCGCAATCGCAGCGATATCGCTGTCGCCAGCTAAACCGCTGCCAGCCACCATGGCCGCAACACGTTCTGGAGTTGGGGCCACGATGGGTAGGCCGTCTGTCCAACCTTGCTGTTCGAAATATTCTTGCAAAGAATCGTCGGGCAGGGCAAGCTCTAGCAGTGTGGCGTGGGTGCTCATGACGAGCCCTCCAAGGGTTGAACGATTCGTAACGGCACTGCCGACGCTTGTTGCGAGTGCGACACCGCTTCACGACGCACCTCTCGATCCAAATACTCGCGTCGCGCTAGGCTGATTGTGTTGGCGCATCCATTAAAAACTGTACGGCATCGACCAAGCGCTGCAACGCGATCGCGTCGATCTCGTCGGGAGTTCGATTTGCCAAGGGGTGATCGATTAACAGGATCGGCAAACTGGGTAGTCCTAAAGATTTTGAACGTGTTGCTGCAATCCCTCGAAAGGGTTGCGTCACGAACGTCACTGTGGGGATCCCCAGAGACTCTATCGTGTGCGAGTCGTGGACACTCCACGACGAGCACGACCCTCAGTCGCCTGAGGCCGTGAGCATCAGGTCGGGTTTCCATGCCGTGATCTCAGAGATAAACGGAGCGGGCGCAGCAGAAGTGGGCTTGCGCCACATTTTGATTTCGGCCACACCGTGTTGTAGCTGCAATTGCTTACCAAACGCGGTTAAGAGTTCGCGGGCGTTGACCTTGTTGTTATCCAACAATGCAAGACGTTTGCCCTTCAGACTTGCTAGGCGAGGGGCGAGGTGGCGCAGCCCTTGAGCTTTGCCGCCTTCTGGGATGAGGTCATGCGGGTTTTTAACCGGTGTGTGCGACTCAACTGCTGGATGTAACACGCGCAGCATGTGCATCGTCATTTTGTTTTCAGCGTTCATCATTGACTCCTGTCTGTATTTTTCTATTCTAGACCTAACAAAAAAAGTCCGTCGAGCGTTAAATCGATCAAGTACGCGAGTGAGTGTCCAACAGGTTTCAAGCCTGTCAAAGGAATCGATTGGGTAGCCAAATCGGCTTCGAAAATATTGCGCCGCAGCATTGCCCGTCGTAATAACCTTCGCGTGACGTCTTTGCCGTATCGTTCTTCGGTGTCTTTTGTCGATTGGCGAGATTGTTTTCTCATGACCCGCAACCGCAAAAAGTGATCGACACACACTTAGCGCGACGACATTTGGGTAGAGCAGGGCCAAGACCAACTGAGGCGACTCAATCAGCTAAGATAGTGCTTATCGCATAAGGAGAGTAGGGTGAGCCAAGAACAAAGTACGACAGAACAAGCCGACGACGCACGCATGATCGTTGATCTGGTGGCAAAATTTGTTGACCAAGAATTGATGCCTCTTGAGGCAGCTGTGCTAGCTCGCGAAATCAAGGCTGAGCCGCTGAAATTGCTGCCTGAAGAAGAAGCGCCGTTATTAAAAAAATGTAAAGAACTTGGCCTGTGGGCCTTGGATGCCCCCGAAGAACTTGGCGGCGCCAATCTGTCAGCCACCACCTGGATGGCGCTGAACGAAGAGTTAGGTCGCACGGTAACGCCTTTTGTGTTTCCACCAGACTCGCCCAACATGCACATGCTGCTGGCTGTGGGCACCCCCGAGCAAAAAAAGAAATACCTCGAACCCTATGCCGCAGGCACGGCAAAATCTGCAATTGCGATTTCTGAGCCCAATGCGGGTGGTGATCCGTCAGGCATGATCACTCGCGCTGAAAAAGTTGGTAACGAGTGGGTCATCAACGGTCGCAAGATCTGGGTCAGTAAAGTACCCTCTGCCGATTTTGTGATTGTCATGGCGCGTGTGGGGGCCGGTAAACGCCACGAAGGCATCACTGCCTTTATCGTTGAAAAAGGTACGCCCGGTTTTGAAATTTTGCGCGAAATCCCCATGCTCGGTGGTCATCGTACCTATGAGTTGGTGTTTGAAGATTGCCGTATCCCTGAAGAAAATGTCTTAGGCGAAATCGGCGCTGGCTTTGCCCCCATGCAGTTGCGACTCGTGGTTCGTCGTTTACAGATCGGTACGTGGTGTATCGGCATGTGCCGTCGCGCCGTTGAGATGATGGTGAGTCATGCCAAGCAACGCACAACCTTTGGCGCGCTGCTGGCTGATCGTCAAGCCGTGCAATGGTGGATTGCTGATGCGGCCATGAAGATGCACGCCTGTCGCCTGATGGTGCAAGATGCTGCACGCAAGCAAGATCAAGGGATCGATGTGCGCACAGAGGCCTCTATGATCAAGGTGTATGCCACCGAGATGGCCGCCGAGGTGTTGGATCATGCGATGCAAACCCTTGGTGCAATGGGTGTCACCAAAGAGTTGCCGTTACAGTTGATGGCACAACGCGTGCGAGTGATGCGTGTGTATGAAGGCCCGTCTGAAGTGCATCGTATGTCAATTGCCAAAAAAATCATTAAAGAGGCGCGTTAAATCATGGCAAACACAACGCCACAGGCTGTGCGCGCCAATACGCCTTTGGCCGGCATTACCGTCATTGATTTGACTCAAATCTACCAAGGCCCTTATGCGACATTTTTGATGGCAAAAGCAGGTGCTAACGTCATCAAGATCGAGCCGCTCAACGGCGAGCCCTCACGCATTCGTGCCAAGGTAAGTGGTGGTGCCTCGTTGCCCATGGCTATGCTTAATACCAATAAGCGCGGCATCACCCTGAATTTAAAAACAGCAAAGGGTCGCGAGCTCTTTAAAGAGTTGGTCAAGCGCGCTGACATCGTGGTTGAGAATTTTGCACCAGGTGTGATGGATCGCCTAGGGGTGGGCTGGTCGGTGTTGCATGAACTCAATCCTCGTTTGATTTATGGTTCGGGTACTGGTTATGGTTTGTCTGGCCCCGATCGCGATAACTTGGCGATGGATGTGACGATTCAAGCGGCCTCGGGCATCATGAGTGTGACAGGTACACCCGATGGCCCACCGTTGCGCGCAGGCGCTTCGATTGTCGACTTCTTAAGCGGCGTACATTTGTATGCAGGGATTATGACGGCGCTTTACGAGCGTTCGCAAACTGGAGTGGGGCGCTTGGTTGAGGTTTCGATGCAAGAAACTGCCTACCCAACTCTTGCCTCGAACATGGGCATCACACATAAATCTGTTGGGGTGGTTCCACCGCGCGTCGGTAACCGCCACGGTGGGCTTGCGTTA
>JARXAG010000144.1 GCA_029866055.1 Burkholderiaceae bacterium | reverse complement strand
CGGCAGGCAACGTAAAAGCCTATACCGATCGGGGGCATCATCAGGCCAATATTCATGGCGGTGACGACCACCATTGAATAGTGAATCTCATGAATCCCTAGTTTTTTGGCAATCGGAAACATGATGGGTGCCAAGATCAAAATCGCGGGTAAGCCTTCAAGTAAGCAACCCAAAATCAAGAACACCAAGATCGTCACCACCATAAAACCGGCGATGCCACCGGGCAGGGTGGTTAAAAATGTTGATAAGCTTTGCACCACGCCGCTTTGTGTAATAGCCCAGGCCATCGCCGAGGCGGTGCCCAAGATCAACAGGATCGCACCGCTTAACGCGGCAGTTTCGACAAGCATCGTATAGACCTTGCGCCAACCAAGCCCGCCGTACAACAACTGACCAATCATCATGGCGTAGAGCACCGCAATGGTCGAGACTTCAGTGGCTGTTGCGACACCGCCACCTACCGCGCTGCGAATCAAGAAAGGCAACACTAAGGCGGGGCCAGCAATCAACAAGGCCTGCCAGATCATTTTGATGGTTGAGCGTTTGACGTTATCAAGTTGCTCGTGACGAGCTTTCCAGCGGGCTAAGCCAACTAGTGCTAGCAACAACACGCCCGCAATCACGACGCCGCTTTGAAACAGGCCAGCGATTGAGACACCCGCGACCGACCCCAACACGATCAGCACGATACTTGGTGGTACGGTATCTGCCATCGCAGCACCGGTTGCGAGCAGGGCAATCATTTCGCGCGGTTTGTGGCCTCGTCGTTTCATTTCAGGAAACAACGCCGGCGCAATGGTTGCCATATCCGACACTTTTGAGCCCGAGATGCCCGACACAATAAATAACGAGCCAAGCAGCACGTAAGACATGCCGGCTTTAATGTGACCTAACAACGACGCCAAGAAATCGACAATGGCTTTGCCCATACCCGTGGCATCGAGCACGCAGCCTAGCAACACAAAGATCGGCACTGACACGAGAATCAGGCTCGACATGCCTTCATCCATGCGCCCAATCACAACCATCAAGGGCACGGTGGTTGAGAAGGCCAGGTAGCACAGTGCCCCTGCGCCAAAGCAAAACGCAATGGGCACGCCTGCGACTAAGCACAAGGCAACCAAGATGACCAAGAAAAACAGAATGTTGTAGAGGCCCAGTGACGTCAGCCACCCAGAACCTAACCAGCAGAGGCCCGCAAAGGCGCTCACCAAGACTGCGGCACCTAACAGGTTGAGCTTGCTCACCGTTTGGGCTGCATAGGCGACCAGTATGCCAAGCATGGTCAAAATGCCAAACGCCAACGCCGACACCCTAAAGCTATTGGGGATCCCGAGTGCGGGAGACGTCACAAACCACTCGTCTTGCGCGTATTCGATCGCGGGCGTGACAAGAGCCAGCAGAAAAGCAACAATCGTCATCAGTGCGACCGCATGAACAAAACCGCGCAGGCGCTCAGGCATCATTTGTAAAAATAGCGTTAAGCGTAAGTGCTCATTGCGATACATGGCGATTGCCGAGCCCAGCATTGCTAGCCACAAAAATGAAATTGAAACGACTTCATCAATCCAGACGATCGGCAGCGAAAAAACATAGCGCGATACGACACCTACCAGCAGCATGACGATGATCACAGTCATCAGCGCCGCGCTGATCACTTCGATGGGTTTCAGCATGCGTGACACGAGGGGGCTGGCGGAAAGAGTAAGTTCAGTGGTCATGGTCGTATCTTTGAAGACTTAAATGAAAAGCTAGCGCCAAAATAAAAAGCTTGCCTCTAAATAAAATTCCGGATGCCGCTTTTAATCAGCGAAGCATCCGGAATAGGCGTGTGGCGAAGGGGTCGTCTTCGCCAGGGCGCGAAAATTGTGCTTAAGACAGCTTGCCGCTGTAACGCTCAAGCATTGACCACGCCTCTTCGCCCAACTTGCCTTTCCATTCGGTGTAGAAACCACCTTGGCGCAGACGATCGCGGAATGAATCAGGCTTGGTCTGATTAAAGACCATGCCCTTCTCAGTCAGGCCTTTTTGTAAGCCAGCGTTCATGGTTGCAACATCGGCGCGCTCTTTCATACCTGCCGCATTGATATTTTTTGCCACGATTGCGCGCATATTCTCTGGCAGTCTTTCCCAGGCGCGTTTGTTCGCCAAGAACCAGAAGCCATCCCACATATGGTTCGTGATCGAGCAGAACTTTTGCACTTCGTTGAGTTTTGCCGTGTCAATAATTGCCAAGGGGTTTTCTTGGCCGTCGACCACTTTAGTTTGCAAGGCGCTGTACACCTCGTTAAAGTTGATCGAAGCAGGCGCCGAGTCAAAGGCTTTGAACATTGAGGTCCAAAGTGGCGACACCGGCACGCGAATCTTGAAGCCCTTCAAATCATCAGCGCTTTGGATAGGTTTAATGGATGAGGTGATTTGGCGAAAGCCGTTATCCCAGATTTTGTCCATCGCCACCAAGTTGGATTTGGCAATCTCTTTACGTACGTGCGCGCCCAAGTCGCCATCTAGTGCTTTCCAGACGGCGTCGTAGTCGCTGAACGCGAAACCGATGCCGGTAATCGATGAAGCGGGCACCAAGGTGGCCAAAATCAAACCCGATAAGGTGAAGAATTCGACACCACCATTACGGACTTGGCTCAACATGTCTGTGTCAGAGCCCAGCTGGCTGCTTGGGAAAATACGAATTTCAACGCGCCCAGCGGTTTCAGTCTGAATGGCATCGGCCATTTCTTTGGCGCGAATGTTCATCGGGTGAGTCAAGGGCAGATTATTGGCGTATTTGTATGAAAACTCTGCCTTAGATTGTGCCCAGGCGCTACGCAAAGGAGCCGCCATGACAATAGCACCGGCGCCAACGCCAGCGAGTAGGTTACGTCGAGTGATTGACATGTGGGTATCCTCTAGTGTGATTTGTATCGTTGCGCATCATAGCAACGAACCCGAGGGTCTCGGCTGTTTTATGTTCCGATGAGAGCTAAAATAGGCGTTTTCCCCTAGCTTTACCAATTTTTTGCCCCAAATAACCGTTAATTGGTCCTGACTGTGTCCCATATTCTGCATGTGCTTGGCTCTTCTGTATTGTCCCAGTTTCGTCAAGAACGTCTGCTGGCCAAATTCAAAGCGCAGGGCTTACCTGTCGCTGATATTACGGCGCGTTTTGAGCATTTTGTCTGGTGCGAGCAAACGCCTGATTTGGCCACGACACAGCGTCTGCAGCAGCTTCTTGATTATGGGCCAACTGCCAACGTTTCAGAGCCGCAGGTATCTGATTTGATTTTGCGGGTGATCCCGCGCTTGGGCACCATTTCTGCTTGGGCCAGCAAGGCCACTGATATTGCACATAATTGCGGTTTTGCAAGTGTGCTGCGTATCGAGCGTGGCATTCGCTATGTTTTGACCCCCGAGCGCACTTGGTTAAAAACACAAAAACTTGACGCAGCGATGCTGGCGCAGGCTGCTGATTGCCTGCACGATCGTATGACCGAGACCGTCGTTGACGCAGGCTTTGATCCCAACGCTTTGTTTGCTTCGCTACCGGGTAAGCCGATGCGCACCGTTGATGTCATCGCGAAAGGTAAGCAGGCGTTACTCCAGGCAAATACGAGTTTGGGTTTGGCGTTATCTGAAGACGAAATCGACTACCTCACGCAATCGTTCACCGAGCTTGGGCGCGATCCAACCGATGTTGAGTTGATGATGTTTGCGCAAGCTAACAGCGAGCACTGTCGTCACAAGATCTTTAATGCGCAGTGGGTGATCGATGGCAAGCCCACTGATAAAACTTTGTTTGGCATGATTCGCGAAACCCATGCGGCGCAACCCTTGGGTACCGTGGTGGCGTACTCAGATAACTCGGCCATCATGCAGGGCGGCGAGGCGCTGCGTTTTCAGGCGGCGTTACCAGGTGGGGCACAGGGTGGCGCGTATGCCGCCAAGCCACAACTCGTACACACCGTCATGAAAGTCGAAACCCACAATCACCCCACCGCCATTGCCCCGTTTGAAGGCGCGGCAACCGGTGCGGGCGGTGAGATTCGCGACGAGGGCTCGACCGGCCGAGGCTCGAAGCCTAAGGCGGGGTTGGCTGGTTTCAGTGTTTCACATCTGCGCTTTGATGATGCCCCACGGGTCTACGAAGCCGATTATCACGGCAGCCCTGACCGTATCGCCAGCCCCTTGGCGATCATGATCGAGGGCCCCTTAGGCGCGGCAGCGTTTAACAATGAGTTTGGTCGCCCTAATTTGCTAGGCTATTTCAGATCGTTTGAACAATCCACGGCAGACACCCGTTGGGGCTATCACAAGCCCATCATGATCGCGGGCGGCTTGGGCAGCATCGATGCGGGTTTGACCAAAAAAGACGTGATCCAGCCGGGTGCCTTGTTGATTCAATTGGGTGGTCCCGGTTTGCGGATCGGCATGGGGGGCAGTGCGGCCTCAAGTATGTCGGTGGGTTCAAATACTGCAGCGCTTGATTTTGATTCAGTGCAGCGTGGCAACCCCGAGCTTGAGCGTCGTTGCCAAGAGGTGATCGATCGCTGCTGGCAACAAGGTGCAAATAATCCGATTGTGGCCATTCATGATGTGGGCGCCGGTGGGTTATCCAATGCGTTTCCAGAGCTGGTGAACGACGCAGGTCGCGGTGCAACCTTTGAGCTTAAGCGTGTGCATCTTGAAGAATCAGGCATGTCGCCCGCCGAGATCTGGAGCAACGAATCGCAAGAGCGCTATGTGTTGGCAGTGATGCCGCAAGATCTTGAGCGTTTTCAGGCGATTGCCGAGCGTGAGCGTTGTCCGTTTGCAGTGATTGGCGTGGCGACCGAAGCGCGTCAGTTAATAGTGTTAAACGGCGAGGGTTTGCCTGGGTTGGATCAGCCTGGCTCGTTCGAAAAAGGCGTGATTCGTAGCGCTCAAGGTGCCGAAGCTTTGTCCACGAGCAACTCGGGTTCAACTTCGATCTTAGAATCAGAATCTGAAACGGTAACGGGCCCGCGCCCCGTCGACGTGCCGATTGATGTGATCTTAGGCAAACCACCGCGCATGACGCGCGATGTTAAGCGCTTGCCTGGGCAGACCGCGCCTTTAGATTTGACGGTCATCACACTCGATGACGCCATCACTCGGGTCTTGCAGCATCCAACCGTCGCCAATAAAACCTTCTTGATTACGATCGGCGATCGCACCGTGGGTGGTTTATCTAGCCGTGATCAGATGGTTGGCCCCTGGCAGGTGCCCGTAGCCGATTGTGCCGTCACCTTGGCCGATCACGATGGCACACGTGGCGAGGCCATGGCGTTGGGCGAGCGCACGCCGCTTGCCGTGATTGATGCGCCTGCTTCAGGGCGGATGGCGGTGGCCGAAGCCTTAACCAATCTTGCCGCTGCCGATGTGGCGTGCCTTGAAGACATTAAGTTGTCTGCGAATTGGATGGCGGCGTGCGGCGCACCCGGGCAAGATGCGGCGCTCTACGACACCGTGGCTGCAGTGAGCAAACTTTGCCAAGACGTTGGTTTGTCGATTCCGGTGGGTAAAGATTCGTTATCGATGCAAACGGGGTGGTCGCAAGATGGCGAAGCGCGTAAAGTGATTGCGCCAGTTTCATTAATCGTGACCGCTTTTTCGCCGGTTCAAGATGTTCGTACGACTTTAACGCCGCAACTGCGCACTAATGTGGGCCCGACAAGTTTGATTTTGATTGATCTTGGTGGTGGTAAGCAGCGTATGGGTGGCTCGATACTGACCCAAGTGTGTAATCAATTGGGTGAACAAACGCCAGACATCGACGACGCGCAAGCCCTGCGCACATTCTTTGTGACCATTCGCGCGCTGGC
>JARXAG010000094.1 GCA_029866055.1 Burkholderiaceae bacterium | reverse complement strand
AGATTTTTCATAAACCTCGTCAATTGTCTTGACCCCCACATTGTTACATTTTGCGGAGTATTCATATGAAGCTGAGCTATTTGTTAAAAACCGCTTTGTCAGGTGCTTTCGTTGCACTGTTGGCGATGCCTGCTGTTGCACAAAAGACTGTTTTATCGGTTTATTCCGCTCTGGAAAATGATCAACTCGGCCCCTACAAAAAAGCCTTTGAGGCAGCGCATCCTGATATCGAAATCGCATGGGTACGCGATTCGACCGGCATCATCACTGCCCGCATTTTGGCTGAAAAAGATAACCCCCGCGCAGACGTGATTTGGGGTTTGGGTGCATCGAGTGTCGCGCTGTTTGATACCATGGGTTTGTTGTTGCCTTATAGCCCAAAGGGTGTTGATCAGCTTAAACCCATTTTTCGCAGCGCGAAGAACCCCACCAGCTGGACTGGCCTAGATGCGTGGCTGGCAGTCATGTGTTTCAACACCATTGAGGGCGGTAAAAAGTCCATGCCAAAGCCTGAGTCATGGGCCGACTTGACCAAGCCAATTTACAAAGACTCAATCGTGATGCCTAACCCAGCTTCCTCAGGCACGGGTTATCAGGCTGTTTACGCCTGGTTGCAGCTGATGGGTGAAAAAGGTGGCTGGGAGTTTATGGACAAGCTCCACCAAAACGTTGCGGTCTATACGCACTCTGGCTCCGCACCCTGTGTGCAAGCCGCTAAAGGTGAGCGTGTGGTCGGTATTGGTGCTGACATGCGCGGCGCGAGAGAGAAAACAGGCGGCGCACCGCTTGACGTGATTTTGGCCAAGGAAGGTTCACCTTGGGATATGGAAGCGACTGCCATTGTCAAAGGCACGAAAAATCTTGCGGCTGCACAAAAATTGGCGGATTTTGCCGTGACGAAGGAAGCCTATGAGATGTACGGTAAGTTCTACGCCATTGTGGGTTACCCAGGTTTGAACCCTGCACCCCCAAACTATCCTGCCAATGCTGAAAGCTCCATGGTCAAGATTGATTTAGTCAAAATGGGCGAAGAGCGTGCCCGTATTTTGGCCGAGTGGACCAAGCGTTATGACGCGAAGTCAGCACCTAGGCCAGTTGCGAAGTAAATCTATCGCTATCGGGTAGCGCCTTGCGCCATCCCGTGTAAATCTCAGTGGCGCTGCACAGGCGCCACTTTTCTTTATTTAATGTGTTTGTGTGAGCGCGATGACCGTCCCATACCTTGATTTGAACAAAATCAACAAACGCTTTGGTCATTTCTGGGCGCTTCGTGATGTCTCACTTCAAATTAGCCCCGGAGAGTTTGTTTGTTTTTTAGGACCTTCAGGCTGCGGGAAGACAACGTTGCTGCGCATCATTGCCGGCTTAGAGAAGCAAGACAACGGTTCAATTTTTCAAATGGGACGCGACATCTCGGTCTTGCCACCTTCGAAGCGTGATTTTGGCATCGTCTTTCAGTCTTACGCTTTATTTCCCAATTTAAATGTGCGCGACAACGTTGGCTATGGCTTGCAAGGTAAAGCATGGTCGCGTGAAAAGCGCCAAGTGCGCGTGGATGACTTATTAAGTTTGGTCGGCTTATCAGCCTCAGCGAGCCAATATCCTGCGCAATTATCGGGAGGCATGCAGCAGCGTGTCGCGCTTGCGCGCGCTCTCGCAACATCTCCCGGTTTGTTATTGCTCGATGAACCACTGAGTGCCTTGGATGCTAGAGTACGCGCTCATCTACGCACCGAGTTGCGACAATTACACCAGCGCCTTGGGGTGACGACCATCATGGTCACGCACGATCAAGAAGAAGCATTGAGCTTGGCCGATCGCATCGTGGTGATTAATCAGGGCTGCATCGAACAAGTTGGTACACCTCAAGAAATTTATCAACAACCCCGCAGTGCCTTTGTTGCGGATTTCGTCGGTAAAACAAATCCCTTGCAAGTGCAGTGGCTCTCGCCCGGACGTTTCGATTGGCACGGGATCGAATTATGCTGCGAACACACATCACCTCAGTCTTTGGGAGAAATGTTTACCTTGGCGCTCAGACCAGAGGACATTTTGTTGCACGATCAAGACCGTTCTAATTTACAGGCAAGTAATTGTTACGCAGCACAAGTACAAGACCTTGAATTTTTAGGCGCCTTTTGTCGGGTTCGGGTGCATCTTCCCATTAATGGTCAAAGTTTGTTGGCCGATGTGCCAAGTGCACAGGCGGCGCGCATGGGTTTGACACGCTCCCGTCAAGTTTTTGTTGGCCTGTCAGCCGAGCGCATGCAGGTCTTCGGCCCGAACGCTAGAGCGGCGTGATGTTGACCTATTGGCGACAACTTGACGCCGACAGCGCTTGGATGCGTGTGGTCATGTTATTGCTCGGTCTATGGCTGTTAGTCACGCTGGTCTTACCCTTAGGCACTTTGCTGAGCAAGAGTTTTGCAGACGCAAATGGGACCTGGGTGGGACTCAACAACTATGCCAGCTACTTTGCGACCCCCTCTTTAACTGATTCCTTGTGGAATAGTGTTTGGGTCTCTACGGTGGTCGCGGGCATCACGCTCACCTTGGCCTACGTCTATGCCTTCGCATTAACGCGTAGCGCGATGCCAGGAAAGGTGGTGTTTAAGTCCTTGGCCTTAATTCCAATTTTTGCGCCGTCTTTATTACCAGCGATCTCGTTGGTGTATTTGTTCGGTAATCAAGGGTTCTTAAAAGATTGGCTTTTTGGAACGCCGATTTATGGACCGCTGGGTATCGTGATTGCTCAGGTCTTTTATTGTTTTCCACACGCCTTAATGATTTTGGTGGTCGCGCTGAGCATGGCCGATGCAAGGCATTACGAAGCAGCGCGTGTGCTCGGTGCCTCGCCTTTTCGCACCTTCATGACGGTGACCTTGCCGGGCAGTAAATATGGTCTGATTAGTGCAGGCTTTGTGGTGTTTACGTTGGCTATTACCGATTTCGGAATTCCCAAAGTCATAGGTGGGCAGTTTAATGTGTTGGCCACCGACATCTTTAAGCAGGTGATTGGTCAACAAAACTTTTCAATGGGTGCTGTTGTAGGTTTCGTGCTGCTTTTGCCGGCCGTCATCGCTTTCGTCGCAGATCGCTGGGTGCAGCACCGTCAGGTCGCTTTATTGAGTGGTCGGTCGGTACCGTTAGTTCCTTCGCCACACACACCACGTGATGTCGGGCTTTTGATTTTTTGTGCGCTCGTTGCAGGCGCTTTTTTGTTGATCTTGGGTATGGCAGTTTGGGCCTCCTTCGTCACACGATGGCCTTACAACCTCAATTTGACTTGGGCAAATTATCACTTTGAAAACTTTGATAGCGATGGTTGGAATGCGTATTTCAACTCTTTACGTATGGCCGCTTGGACAGCGGTGGTGGGTACGTTGGTCGTATTTACTGGTGCTTTCGTATTGGAAAAAACACGTGGGTTTGTGTTGATTCGCCACGTAACGCACTTGATGGCCATGCTTTCTATGGCAGTGCCAGGTTTGGTATTAGGTTTGTCGTACATATTCTTTTTTAATGCGCCTGGCAACCCGCTTGGTTTCATTTACGGCACGATGGCGATATTGGTATTGAACTCGGTCGCGCATTTCTATACTGTCAGCCACATTACTGCGACCACAGCGCTCAAGCAATTAGATAGTGAGTTTGAATCAGTGTCAGCGTCACTCAAGATATCTCTAGGTCGCATGTTCAAACGTGTCACGGTCCCGGTATGTTTGCCAGCGATCCTCGATATCAGTATTTACTTTTTCGTGAATGCGATGACGACTGTTTCAGCGGTGATCTTTTTGTACGGTTCGAATACAAAATTGGCGGCGGTCTCTATCGTACAAATGGATGAGGCGGGTTCCACAGCAGCCGCTGCAGCCATGGCTGTCGTGATTGTTGCCACGTCAGTCGCTGTGAAAGTCGTGCATAGTTTGCTGACTTATCAGCTACGTAAAAAAACTCAAGCATGGCGGTTACGCTGAAGTCACGAGCTAGAAGCGCAAAGCCCCGCACTGTGCGGGGCTCGTGGCGTATCGAATCGCTGCGTAGCAGGTTCGAAACTTAAGTCTTGGCGGGGGCAGCTCTAACCACATCACAAACCACCTGAGGTGCTGAAATCTAAGGCTTTTTGCCTTTGGTCGGCGGGAGGGATTCTAAACACCTAGGCAACACTGACGCAGTGAGCTCGGATATCTACTTTCATTGTTGATTTGAGAGCGGAAAAAATTGTAGCTAAGTTTATCGTTGTCGGATTGCCTGATGAGGACAGCCTCTAACGAACGCTTTTCGCTGATTTCTCAACTGAGATCGCCAAACCTTCGAACCCCATCGTTACTTTGACGAGAGCGCACACAATAAGCTTTGCAGTCTCGGACTCTGCCTTGAACCTACATCCACCAGCAGCACAAACCATCAAAAGTGGCGGTAACATATTTATGTTACTTAGGCTCGCAAAACATTTGTTTACGAAAGGTTACTAATCTTTCTCTTTGATAACCTTTGACTTTTTAGACCGTCTTTGGAACACTTGTGCGATACCGTGGCTTTGGTCAAGCGTTGTGCCACAGTTCAGACAGCGCCATCGAAAGATTGATGACAAGAAAATTTTTAACTTGATCGTAGTATTCCAGAACACAGTCTTCTTCCCATACCTAATCCTGAGCAAGGAGTTTTTATGTCAGTCAAGAAACAACAACAAGAGGAATTGAAGTTAATTGATGAAGCTCTAAAGATTGGCCCTCAATCTGATCGTCGTAGATTTTTTGTTTCTGCTGCAGCCTTTGGTGCAGCTTCAGCCGTGGCCCCGCTCCTAGCGACTGCTCAATCTGCTCCTAGCGCAGCCCCCGCTCCTGCGGGCGCCGCTCCAGCGGCACGTAAAGCGCTACTCAAAGATGATTCCCGCTTGCTGAATATTGGCGCGACTGTGCGCAGCGGTAATTATTGGGATTTCACCACCTATATGACTCCTATTGAGGAGTTCTACATCAGAAATCACTACCCCACCCCATTGGTGGAACAAAAGCCCATCTTAGATCCCAAAAACTGGAAGATGAAGGTCCACGGCTCTGCAGTTGATCGGTCTATTGAAATTACTTATAACGATCTCCTAAAAATGCCATCAAAAACCATTATTGCAACCATGGAGTGCCATGGCAATGGTCGCAGTCTCTTCTGGGAACAGCAAGACCAAATGAAAGTGGCAGGAGGAAACTGGGTCCTTGGTGCAGTTGGACAAGCCGAATGGCAGTACGTGCCGCTGAGTCACATTTTTGGATTGGTTGGGCTGAAAAAAGATGCTAAATCTGCCCTTTTCTGGTCCGGCGTTGATGGCAACGATATGGGTCGGCCAATGCCAGTCGCTGACATTTTGTCACGGCCAGACGATATCGGTATCTGCTACAAGATGAACGGCAATTCGCTGATGGCGGATCATGGCGCGCCGGTTCGCCTTGTCGTCCCAGGATGGGGGGGCACCGCTTCAATCAAATGGCTCACAGATATTAAGATCGACAACTTCAATCATTGGGTTCGACTGAACACCAAAGGGGAAACGTATATTGGGCCAGATTACCAGGCGCCAAAGATTGAAGGTAACGATGAGTTTATTGGTGGGGTTACCGCTGAGGATGTAAAAGGCCCGATGGTAACTTGGATGCCAATCAAATCGCTCATCACAGTGCCACTGGTTCTAGAAAAATCGCCTTCGATTCCGGCAAACTACCCTCTCAAACGTGGTGAATTGCCAAAGCTCGCTGCTGGTCAGCAAATGATCAAGGGCTATGCTTGGGCGCCCCAATACGGCATTAAATATGTTGAATACCGTATTGATGGTGGAGCATGGCAAAAAGCCTCCATTATGCAACCTAATCTTGGGCGTTATTCATGGGTACGCTTTGACTTCCCATGGACTGCAACAGTGGGCAATCATATTATTGAGACCCGGGGTGTTGATATGAACGGTAACACCCAGCCAGAAGTCGTGCCGTTTAATCAACTAGGTATGGCTAACGGGGCTATTCCCAAGTTCCGTATCCAAGTTGTTTAATTAAGCAAACCACAAAGTGTCTTAGGCGCTTTGGCCTAAGACACTTTTTTTATTTGATCGATATGAAAACTTTTCAATTTGCACTGCTTGCACTGGCAGCTTTTTTTTCTGTCTCTTGCCATGCGCAATCTGCTCCACCCGCCTTACCCTCCGATGCAAGCGCGCAAATCGCAGATGGTGCCAAGCTTTATCAGGCCAACTGCGCAGCCTGTCATGGCGCTAACGGTCGCGATGCAGTTGCCTT
>JARXAG010000172.1 GCA_029866055.1 Burkholderiaceae bacterium | reverse complement strand
GACTCGAGCAACACCGCCCACTTGTCCTCTGCGAGATGTGCTTGAATCACTGCCGAGTCGGGATCCTGACTAAAGAAGATTAACGAGCTCTTGCAGAATTCAGTGATGGCCGCGACGTTGACATCATCGGCGTTGAGTACGCCTGTGCCACTGGCGCAAACCACGTCAATTTGTGAGCGATAGATTTTGATCAGATCGGTTGCGGTTGCGAAGGCGTGGTATGCCACGCTTGGGCCTTTGAAGGCGTCATGAAAAGTGATATCGGTGACGATGCCTATCAAGCATTTGATGTAATCGAGGCCTTCAGTCAGGATCTGCATGCCATTCGTTTCGACGACTGCGGCTTGAATCTGGCAATTCAATAGCAAGCGTTGAGTATTGGACCAAGCTGAGGATGCTGCTGAGGTGAGTACACGATCATTGACTTTCAGCCCCTCGCTGTTCGACAGGCCGGTGCACACGCCATTGAGTCGCAGCAAGTGAAACATCAGGTGCGTGACTAGGGTCGTGCCACTCGAGCCCGAGACGCCGATCAACGGAAAGGTTTTATCGTTTTCTGGCGGAAACATGTAATCAACGATTGCCTTGCCCACCTCGCGCGGTAGGCCCTCGGCTGGCTTGAGATGCATCAAGAGCCCGGGCCCAGCGTTGACTTCGACGATCGCACCATTCGTCTCTGACAGGGGGCGAGAGATATCCTCGGTGACCAGATCAATACCGGCGACATCTAGCCCAACGGCTTTGGCGGCGACGGCCGCGAGCGCTGCGACTTCGGGATGAACGTCATCGGTGCAGTCAAAGGCGACGTTGCCGTTGCGCTGAATCAAGACTTCGCAACCGAGTGGCGCAATGCTGTCGGCTTCAAAGCCCTGGCGTTTCAGCTCGAGGCGTGCCGCCGAATCAATGCGTACGGGATTGAGGGGTTGATCTTCGCCGCGCCCACGGCGAGGATCTGAGTTGATTTGAAGCTCAATTAAGTCATTGATCGTGTGGATGCCGTCGCCAGTCACAAGCGCTGCTTGACCTTTTGCCGCGGCGGCAAGTTTGCCATTCACAATCAAGAGGCGATGTTCGTTACCACGAATGAAACGCTCAACCAACACCCCAGAGCCCTCGTCAACCGCGACGGCGTAGGCTGCCTCAATCTCTTGCTGCGTTTCGAGATTGATAAACACACCGCGTCCGTGGTTGCCGTCAACGGGTTTGACTACGACTGGCAAGCCCAGATCTTGTGCGGCTTCCCAAGCATCTTGTGCGTTTTGTACAGCACGACCTTGTGGGATCGGCACGCCGCAGGATTCTAAAAGTGACTTTGTTAAGTCTTTATCACGCGAGATCGTTTCGGCGATGGCGCTGGTCTGGTCAGTTTCTGCAGTCCAGATACGACGTTGTTGGTTGCCATAACCAAACTGAATCAGGTTGCCATTGTTTAAACGCACAGCTGGAATATCACGATCTTCAGCCGCTAACACCATCGAGGCAGTGCTTGGGCCTAGACATAAATCTTGCGAGAGTTCTTTGATGTGTTCAAGCGCAGCCTCAAGGTCATAGGGTTGATCTTCAATCGCGGCCATGACCAGATCTCGACCGGCGTAGAGCGCAGCACGGGTAACCTCTTCTTGCCAACCACTGACGACTACTTTGTAGACACCGCGTGTCTCGGTTTCGCGGGCTCGCCCAAAACCATGACCCGGCACGCCAGCGAGATCTTGCAGGGCAAGTGTCACGTGTTCAAGAATGTGGCAGGGCCAGGTGCCGGTTTGCAGGCGTTGCAAAAAGCCACCGCGCACGCCTGGACTACAGCGATGTTCGATCAGACTGGGCAGCCAGGCGACTAGCCTCTCGTAGAGACCCGGTACAAGATTAGAGGGGCAATCTTCTAGGTCTCCGATGTCGACGACTGCCTCGAGGGCTGAGTAATACGTCCAGATATTTGGTCCGCGTAGATAGACGACACTCTTGATGACCATATCGCGTTTGTTCATGTTGCGGCAGATTTCACTATTGAGGGCAAGGTGTCTATTATCGCCGATCAGCTGATGCCCGCTCTTTGCTCTCTCGACCTTCGAGTTTGCGGCAGCGAAACCTCGTCGATTCTGTGCTTCTTACAATTCTTCGAATCTGTGCTTCTTACAATATCTGAGCAATGAAACCGTTTAGGTTCTCTTTGCTTCAACGGGCAAAGAGAGTGATCTATCACTTAGTAAAGTTTAGGATTGACGAGCTCGGCGGCCGACAATAGGATATTGTGGATCGGTGAACCCGTGGGTGGATGCGTAGCCAGGTGCGACTAGTGCATCGACTACCGCCTCGTCTTCGGCGTTTAACGAGACAGACATCGCCGCAATATAGTCTTGCCACTGTTCGAGCGTTCGGGGCCCGCCAATGACACCGTTGATGAGTTTGTTGTTCAACGCCCAAGCGATGGCAAATTGAGTCGGGCTCAACCCGCGACGCAGAGCATGCTCTTTTAAGGCGCTCGCCACCTCAAATGATTCGTTTCTAAACTCGGTTTGATGCAGACGGCGGTCGCCGCGCCCAGCGCGACTCGAGGCATCGGGTGCGACGTTGGGCTGATACTTGCCCGTTAACACGCCGCGCGCTAGTGGGCTATAGCCGACGACACCCACGCCGTAATGATCGCAGCAGGGTAGCACCTCGGTTTCAATCATCCGCGTGACCGCGCTGTAGGGAGGCTGACACACAATTGGTGGTGGGATCCCCATTTTGCGAGCCATTTCAACCATGCGCGCAATCCGCCACGAACGAAAATTAGACACACCGTAATAGCGAATTTTGCCAAGCTCAATGAGTCGGGCAAAGGTCGAGAGAGTCTCTTCCATTGGGGTGACCTCGTCATCGCGATGCATGTAGTAAACATCGATCCAGTCGGTAGCCAGCCGTTTCAGACTGTTGTCGATCTCGGTCATGAGCCAACGTCTTGAGGTGCCTCGGTCATTCGGCTCTTTACTCATGGGGTTAGCGACTTTAGTCGCGACGACCCATCGGGCGCGGTCTTGCGCGATCAAACGCCCGACCATACGTTCAGAGTCACCGCCGGCATAGCTGTCGGCCGAGTCGATCGCGTTGTAGCCTGCAGCGCGGGTGGTTGCAATGATTTCTCTGGCAACGGTTTCGTCGGTTTGATCGCCGAACATCATGGTGCCTAGCCAAAGGCGCGGCACGTAGAGGCCGCTGTGGCCCAGTGGGAAGTATTCGGGATTTTTGTGCGTCATGAGGCTTTTAACTATTGAGGGGTGATTTTTTGCAGCTCGATCACTTTTTTCCAGCGCGCAATATCTTGCTGAACCAGCTGCAGCATGTACTCGGGCGAGCCGCCGACGGCGATCGTGCCTTCGTCTTCGAGCCGAGTGTACACGGCGCGATCTTTTAAAACGTTATTGAGTTCAGTGTTCAGTAAAGCAACGATTTCGCGCGGAATCCCTCGAGGGCCACCCATAGATTTACTGTCAACGACATTGAAGTCTTTCACCCCCTGTTCTTCAAAGGTCGGCACGTCGGGCAGAATCGATAAACGAGATTGCCCAGCGACGCCTAGCGCTCTGCAGCGCTTTGACTTGGCGTAGGGGGCGGTGAAGGTTGAAGTGCTTAGCAGCAGATCGACATTACCCCCAAGCAAATCATTCATGGCGAGTGACGAGCCCTTATAAGGTACGTGCACTAATTTGACCTGTGCAAGGTAAGCGAACTCTTCCATCGAGAGATGGGCGATTGAGCCAACTCCGGCCGAGCCATGGGTGTACCGGTCGGGATTCTTTTTGGCGGCGGCAATCAGATCGGCTGCGTTGCGAAAGGGAGAGTCGTTATGCACCAGCAGCACCATCGGCGTTTGCGCAAGCGTGATGATGGGTTGCATGTCGAGAATGGGATCAAAGGGCAGAGGGGCCATCGCTGCTTGGATGCAGTAACTAGTCGACATATTTAACAGCGTGTAGCCATCAGGCACCGACTTCATGACATACGCCGAACCCACATTACCGCCCGCGCCCGTGCGGTTTTCAACGACGACTGGACTGTTGAGTCGTTCGGATAGTTTTTGCCCGGCGATTCTGGCGATCGCGTCACCTCCGCCACCGGCCGAAAAAGGCACGACAAATTTAATTGTTTTATTTGGAAATTTATCCTGCTGTGCAAACAGCGGAAATCCAATGGTCGCGAGACCACCCAGCGCAGCCGATCGGACAAAAGTACGTCTGTTCATATGATTTCCTTGAAGGCGGGGTGGCTTAGGCCACAACTATATACCGGACGGAGAGAGCAATCTTCTTAAGTTGTTTTGGTGCTTAGGCTGCCTTCGAGAACTTGGCCAATGAGGGCGTGAGTTCGCGGATATTTTTAATGTGTTCGAGCTTTTCGAGCTTAGCAAACAGGGCAGGGATATCGTTTGCTGGCAGTACACGTTTGGCGCAGTCGTTGAATTTTTCCCATAACTCTTCACTTGTTAAGGGGTAGTCGCCGCCACGTCCAACCAAGCTATTAATGCGGCGTGACACCGTGCGCCCGTCTTTCAACGCAACAATCACCTCGGCACCAAATTGATCGGGTGAGTCGTCGGGCATATCGGGGTGAGGCGCTGCGGTGGTTTTGGCCATGATTGCGCGTACCTTGCTATCAAAGTGTGCCTCGCCTTCAAAGTCGTCAAGACGCACGGCGCCATCGACGAGTGCACGAGCGACTGCATATTGCACTGAGAACTTGGCGGCAAGCGGTGTCTGTGGATCTGGATTGTTAGTATGCGGTAGGCGACGGCGGTGCGGCAGGATGTCGACCTTTTCAATGTCTTGTGGGCTGAAGGTTTCTTGTTGTCGCAGTTGAAGCGCCATGGTGACCGCTGGGTGCGTACTACCGCAACAGGCAAACTGTTTGAGCCCCATGCTCGGGCTTAAGACCTCTAGGGGATTCGCCCAGTTTTCAAAAATCAGGCTCGCATCGTAATTGCCTTTGCCGTTGTATGCATTGAAAAAGCCTTGATGGTGCTCAAGCGCTTCGGGGTTGGCATCGTAGCCTGAGTCGGCCATGAGGGCGGCGAGCAAACCGTTACGCGCGCACTGACCCACGTGAAGTGGCTTGACCATGGTGCCGAAATTAGCTTTGATCCCTGAGGCGAACGAGGCTGCAATGGCTAGTGCGATCGCTTGTTTTTTGGCATCAAGCTTGAGCAAATGTCCAGCAGCGGCGGCGGCACCAAAGACACCTAGTGTCGCTGTCGGATGCCAGCCTTTGTCGTAGTGATAGAAGTTGACGGCACGTGCCAGACGAATTTCAGTTTCAATCCCGACAACATACGATTGAAGCAGTTCTAGGCCCGAGTTACCGCGCTCTTCGGCGATTGCCATCAGGGGTGCGACCAACGGCGCAGACTGATGCCCGCCCATTGGTTGGCTAAAGTCATCGTAATCTAAGGCGTGCGAGGCCGTGCCATTGATAAACGTGGCATCAAGCGCCGAAGTCTTTTGTGCCGTGCCAAAAATCGTGCAGACACCTGGCGCTGAGGCAACCCCAGGGGTGCGCAGCAGGTTTGTGGTGCAGGGCTCAATGGCGCCAGCAAGTGTTACGCCAATTGTGTCGATAATTGCCGTGCGCGACAGCATGATGGCTTGCGGTGTGATGGCCTTGAGGTCAAAAGACACGATACGTTCGGCGATTTGCTCAAGCACAGTTTGAGTGGCGTGTGGCTGATTCATAACAATAATCCTGATTTTCTATGTGATTGTGCGGCGCTTTGGCTCGCGCTCGCGGCGGTTTGGTACAGGCGCTGCGCCTGTCCGATAAGAGCCGTCATGCAGTTTCCAATTGTTTTTTTGCACAGTGACTGCAACTATATGCCGTCAGGCAGTTTGTGGCGAATGACAAGGTGAGTCGATTAGGGATAACCCTGTATTGATATCTTCACCCTCTAAGATTCCAAATAGTGGAGTTTGTTCTGCTATGTACTGGCGTAATCTATCAACTAATGATCAGATAAAACCAACCGAGACTCATCTAAAGTGAATGCAGCAACGCCCACCGATGACTTGACCCGTCGTTTTGTTAACTTGCTTTTAGCTTGGCCTGCTACTGACCCTGTGCTTGAGCGTAAATGCCGTTTGTTACTTTTAGATGGCTTAGCCGTCGCGATCGCGGGGGCGCATGAGCCGGGGCCGAGTATCTTAGCCAAACTGGCGCAACGAGATGTGCCGGTGGGGCCGGCACGCGTGATTGGCAAGGGATTTTCAACCGGTGTGGTGCAAGCGGCGCGAATTAACGGTGCCTCAATGCATGTGTTGGACTTTGAACCCATGTGGAACCCGCCTAACCATGCGCTATCGCCGTTGCTACCTGCGCTGTTGGCACTTGCGCAGTGGCGCGAGGCCAGCGGTTGTGGCGCGCAGGGCAAAGCCTTGTTACGTGCCTTAGCGAAAGGGATTGAGGCGCAAGGTCGTTTGCGCCTTGCTTCGGGCCAGATCGAACCGAGTAAATTGACGATGCATCCGCCTGGTGCTGTGGGGCCACTGGCGGCTGCACTGGCCTGTGCCGAATTGCTGGGCTTGCCGCAAGAGCAAGCCGTTGCTGCAGTCAGTATGGCGGCTTCGCGCTGCGGTTCTGTGTTGGCTAATGTCGGCACCATGACCAAAGCACTGCATTGTGGCGATGCTGCGGCCAATGGTGTCGAGGCTGCGCTGTTGGCGGCAGAGGGGTTCACAGCAAATGTGGATGCGATCGGCAGCCCAAGGGGGTGGGGGCCTGCTC
>JARXAG010000026.1 GCA_029866055.1 Burkholderiaceae bacterium | reverse complement strand
TGCACGCGCCGCCCCGAGTAGACGTTTAACCCGTAGAGCGTGCCTTTTTCGTTGGCAACGACTTGTCCGAGTTTTTTCTCCCAACGCGGCTCGCTCCAGGACCGTTTAATTAAATGCTTGGCAACCTTTTCAACCCAGGTTGGATCGATTTTTGCAATGCAACGCGCATAGACCTTGCTGGTATCGACCAACTCAGCCGCCATGATCCATTTGCCGGCTTTTTTGACCAGCCGCGACCCAGGGTGAATCCAAAAGCGCAAGTCTCGCGCGCCCATGAAGTGTCCGGCTTCTTCAGACTGCAAGCCGAGGTTACCAAGAAGACCTGACATCAACGCCAAATGCAACTGATCATAGGTGGCGTCGCTTTGATTCAGGCGCCAGCCCTGCTCGCCCGCAAGCGCTAATAACTGCCGATGAATATCGTGCCACTCACGCAACCGCACCGGTGATAAAAATTGCTGGCGCAATTGGGCCACCAACTTGCGTTGTGAAGCTTTGTGGTCGACCTGTTCGTGATACCAACGCCACAACTTTACGTAAGAGAGAAATTCAGACTTGTCGTCGGCAAACTTAGCGTGTGCCAGCTCGGCGGCTTCGCGCGCTTGCATGGGCCGGTCACGCGGATCTTGTACCGAAAGCGCGGCCGCAATGATCAGCATCTCGGTCAGGCAGTTTTGTTCGCGAGCGGCCAAAATCATGCGACCAATGCGCGGATCGACCGGCAACTTTGCCAGCGCTTGGCCAGTGGACGTCAGACCGGTGTCGGTGCTTGAGTCGGGGTCGATGGCGCCAAGTTCTTGCAGCAGGTGGTAACCATCAGCGATCGCACGGCCCGAGGGTGGATCAACGAAAGGAAACTCTTCGATCTCGACGAGTTTCAGGGCCTTCATACGCAAGATCACACCGGCAAGCGACGAGCGCAAGATCTCAGGGTCAGTAAAAGGTGGACGCTCTTTAAAACTTGGCTCGTCATACAAACGAATACACACCCCTGGGCCCAAGCGGCCGCAACGCCCGGACCGCTGGTTTGCCGAAGCCTGACTGATTGGCTCGATCCGTAGCTGCTCGACCTTATTGCGCCATGAGTAACGCTTGACGCGTGCCAAACCGGTATCAATCACGAAACGAATGCCGGGAACAGTCAGAGATGTTTCTGCGACGTTAGTGGCCAGAATAATGCGCCGAGCGCTAGTTTTAGGGGTGAAGATTTCTTCTTGCTCGGCCTGTGACAAGCGCGCATAAAGAGGCAACACTTGGGTACCCGGTGGATGGTGCTTGCGTAACGCTTCAGCCGCTTCACGGATTTCGCGTTCGCCGGGCAAAAATACCAAGACATCACCGGGACCGACGTGCGCGCACTCATCGACCGCCTCGACTAGGGCATTCATCAGATCGCGCTCTTCGTCGCGCGCCAGACCACGCTCAGACTGCCCCGCAGGAGCTTGGGTCGCGGCGGTAGCCTCAAGGCGTTCGGGATCATTGACCGGGCGATACCGAATATCGACGGGGTAGAGGCGACCCGAGACTTCAATCACGGGGGCTGCGCGCCCTTTGGCGTCTGCGAAGTGTTGCGAAAACCGTGTCGCATCGATCGTGGCCGACGTGATGATAAGTTTAAGATCAGGCCGTCGTGGCAGCAGCTGCTTGAGATAGCCCAACAAAAAATCAATATTCAGGCTGCGCTCGTGCGCCTCGTCGATAATGATGGTGTCGTAGCGGCGCAGCAGGGGATCGCGCTGTGATTCGGCAAGCAAAATGCCGTCAGTCATCAGCTTGATGGCTGTTTGTGCACTACTACGGTCTTGGAACCGAACCTGATAGCCGACCCATTCGCCCAAGGGGGTTTTGAGCTCGTCAGCAATGCGTTTAGCGACCGAACTCGCAGCGATTCGGCGTGGCTGAGTATGCCCGATCATCTTTTTTAAGCCACGACCAAGCTCAAGACAGATCTTTGGTAGCTGGGTGGTTTTGCCCGAACCGGTTTCGCCGCTGACGATGATCACCTGGTGCTCGGCGATCGCCCGCGCGATCTCAAGCCTGCGCGCACTGACAGGGAGATCTTCGGGATAGACGATCTGAGGGGGCTGTCGTGGGGAAATGACAACGCTTTCAGGGGTTATTACCGGCGTTATCCCCGCGTCAGGCACTGATTGAGACATATTTTCTGATCCATACACATTCGCATTATAAAATTTATCTTCTTCTTTCACAGCATCACGAGGTTTTCAATACAAACCACCATGTCCGACACGCCAGAACAAGAGACCGTATCCGCCCAAGAAGCCCCTGAATTTGCTGCCGCTCAATTTGTGCGCTGGTTTCGCGAAGTTGCACCGTATGTGCACGCGTTCAGAGGTAAAACCTTTGTCGTGGCTTTTGGAGGCGAGTTGGTGCAAGCCAATGTGCTCAACACCTTAATTCAAGACCTGTCGTTGTTGTCGGCGTTGGGTATCAAGCTGGTGTTGGTGCATGGTTCGCGCCCGCAGGTCAACGAGCAGTTGCGGCTAAAGGGGTTCGAACAACAGTTTGGCCGAGGCCGCGCGCCCATGGACGCCAACGCCCTTGAATGTGCGAAAGAGGCTGCCGGTGAAATTCGCTTGGATATTGAGGCGGCCTTTAGTCAGGGATTGCCCAACACCCCAATGTCACATGCACAGATTCGTGTGCTCTCAGGCAACTTTGTCACGGCACGCCCCACCGGGATTATCGACGGCATTGATTACCAACATACCGGTCAAGTTCGCAAAATTGACGTCGAGGCACTGCGGTTTGCGATCGAACGGGGATCGATTGTTTTGCTCTCACCGCTTGGGTTTTCGCCCACCGGAGACGCGTTTAACCTGTCGATGGAAGAGCTTGCCACCAGTGTGGCCACCGCACTGCGCGCTGAGAAACTCATCTTTCTGATCGAGACCCCCGGTGTGGTCTCACCCGATGGTTCGGTTGACACCGAGCTTGCGCGTTTAGACGCCGATGCCATGCTGGCCGAGGGTTCAATCGATTCTGATACCGCCCATTACCTTCAGTATGCCTCGCGCGCGGTCAAGCGCGGTGTGACGCGTGCGCACTTAATCCCGTTTTCGATGGACGGCGTAGTACTGCTTGAGGTCTTTACCCATGATGGCGTGGGCACCATGGTGGTCGAAGATACTTTGGATGATTTGCGGCCAGCCACGATCGATGATGTGGGCGCCCTACTGCAGTTGATTGAACCGCTTGAGCTTGATGGCACTCTGTTGCCGCGCGGACGTGCCACGATTGAGCGCGAGGTTGAAAACTTCACCGTGCTCGAACATGATGGCGTGATCTATGGTTGCGCCACGCTGAACGATTTTTCAAAGTCGCAAATGGCCGAAATGGGCTGTCTGATTGTGCATCCTGAGTGGCAAGGCACTGGCGAAGGTGAAATCTTGCTGCGACATATGGAATCTCGCGCACGCGCAATGGGTGCCAGGCGCTTGTTTGTGCTCACCACGCGTACCTCGCACTGGTTTATCAAGCGCGGCTTTGTACAGGGTGGGGTTGCTGATTTACCCAAAGAAAAACAAGCGCATTACAACCGCTCGCGAAATAGTCTGATTTTTATTAAAAGGCTGTAAAAGCGAAGAGCCTGTAAAAGGCGAAGGTTTTTAGGCGGCACTCGCTTCAAATCCTTTTACAATCAGGTGTTAACGACATTTAACGCGTAATGTTTGGTAATCGCGCGCCAACCGCGTTAACGATTGACTCTGTTCTTGATTAACGATTGATCGTTGATTTTTTTCGCACTTTTAACTCGCAGGATGTTGCCATGAGTCGTACCGTGCAGTGTGTCAAACTCAATAAAGAGGCCCCCGGTCTTGAGTACCCGCCGTATCCCGGCGAGATGGGTGTCAAAATCTGGCAAAGTATTTCGCAAGAAGCTTGGGAAGAGTGGAAAGCCATTCAAACCAGACTCGTGAACGAAAATCGCTTGAATCTGGCCGATACGCGTGCGCGTAAATATCTAAAAGAACAGATGACAAAGTTTTTGTTTGAGGGTGGCGACATCGAAGCTCAAGGCTACGTGCCGCCTAGCGAGTAAGGTTTTCAAGAGGCAATGCAGACCTTCAATCACAAGGCCACTGCACGCTCACTACACCTGAGTTGCCTTGAGGCGTGGTGACCACCACGCCCAGCCTGGTCGCAAGCCGCTGACACCACCTACTACAACGTCAGCGTTAACTCTTGAGTTTATTGGCTGTCACCACGGGCAATCTCTTCGGCCTGCTTCGCAGCCTTAGCGGCGAGTTTTTCTTCGGGCGTTGGTTCGGGTTCGCCGCGAACAATGCGTTCAGCCATCTTCAAGCCCTTATGCCGCACATCGGCGCCGTGGACCATAAAAATCACACGCTCGGCCATGTTTTTGCAATGATCGCCAATACGTTCCATCGAGCGGGCGATAAACAGCAGATCAATCGAACGCGAAATCGTACGCGGGTCTTCGATCATGTAAGTGATCAGATTACGCAGAGTCGCTTTCCACTCTCGGTCAACTTCTTTATCGCTGCGCACGACAGAAGCCGCTAATACCGCATCTTGACGCGCAAAGGCGTCCATGACCTGACGCATCATGGCTGATATCTGGCTTGCCATATGACGTAGCTCGATGTCGGGCATAAACGAGCGGTCGTCTTCATGAATACGGCGAGCCATCATGGCAATTTTTTCTGCTTCGTCGCCTGACCTTTCCATATCAGTCAGCATTTTTGTCACTGCCATCAAAGTACGCAAATCGATCGCTGTGGGTTGGTAACGAGCAATAATTTGAGTCACACGCTCGTCGATCTCAACCTCAAAGCGGTTCACTTCTTTTTCGTGCTCGCGCACGCGGTCAACTAAGCTTAAATCACCCTCGGTGAGCGCCTGCATACCGTCTTGGACCATGGCCTCGACCAGACCACCCATTTGCAGTAACTCGGTACGAATACGCTGAAGATCAGCGTCAAATTGCTTGTTGGTGAGCTCGGTCATGGCAAATCCAAATGAGGTGAAGACGTTAGTGTAAGACGAAACTATGACAATTTTGTGAACATCATGCCTTGGCCTGGCTTGCAATCAGACTCTTGCGACCAGACCCTTGCACCGCGCAGTGAGCGACAGCCTGCTTAAGCGAAACCTGTGACCCAGCTAAAGTTGCCGAATACCCTGCTGTGTCGCCAATAAGGCCACATCAGCGGGGCGTGCCGCAAACAAACCGTTGGTGACAACGCCTGGCACTTGGTTCAAGCGCGCTTCAAGTGCAACCGCGTCAGAAATGGTTAAACCGTGCACATCTAGAATCTGATTGCCATTATCGGTCGTAAAACCCGCCCGCAAGACAGGCTCACCACCGAGTTCACGCGCCACACGGGCTACCGCTTCGCGTGCCAGCGGCAAGACCTCAATTGGCAAGGGAAAGCGACCCAACACTTGAACAAGTTTAGATTCATCGGCAATACACACAAATTTTTTCGCCACCGACGCTACTATTTTTTCGCGCGTGAGCGCCCCGCCACCGCCCTTGAGCATGTGCAGGCGCTCGTTGATTTCATCGGCGCCGTCTACGTAAACCGGCATGGTGTGCACCTCATTAAGATCAAGCACCACAATACCTAAAGCAGCCAAGCGCTGGGCGCTACGCTCAGAGCTTGCAACCGCTGCACGAAATTGCGTACGGTAGCGCGCCAAACCGTCAATGAACAAATCGGCGGTCGAGCCCGTGCCCACACCAATCACTGCCTCGGGCGAGAGCAGCGGCTCGATGTAAGTCAATGCAGCCTCTGCAGCTTGTTGCTTAAGATCTTGTTGTGAAAGCATCATCATCCTTTAAAGGTGGTTCTTCTGTCTCTGAGGTGGCCGTGTCTAACGCCAGAGACTCTTGTTCACTAAGGCCCTCGCGCAACAAGGCACGCGCCTGATCATCGGGCAGCACCTCTACATTTTTTAAACTCCGCAGCATCGCGCGGGTGCGGGTCTCAGTTTGACCGATCTTATTGCTGGCTGAGTCGAGCGATTTTTTAACCGCTGCCAGGGTGTCACCAAATTTGTTGAACTCGGTTTTGACCGCGCGCAACACCTGCCACACTTCAGAAGAACGCTGCTGAATCGCCAGGGTGCGAAAGCCCATTTGCAAACTATTGAGCAAAGCCGCTAGGTTAGCGGGGCCCGCCACATTGACGCGCAGGTCATGCAACTTATCAAGCAGGCCCGGTTGTCGCAACACCTCTGCATACAAGCTTTCGCTAGGCAAAAACATAATTGCAAAGTCAGTGGTATGCGGGGGTGACACGTATTTAGAGACGATCAGCTTAGCTTGCGTCTCAACCGCTTTGCCCAAGGCTAACCCAGCCGCCTTAATCCCCTCGCGATCAGCATGCTCATGGGCATCCATCAAGCGCTCGTATTCTTCTTTCGGAAACTTAGCGTCAATCGGCAGCCACACCACCTGATCGTGTTCTGTTGCGCCCGGCAAGCGAATCGCAAACTCAACCTGAGCGTCACTACCGGGTACGGTTTTAACATTACGGGCATATTGCTCGGCTGTCATGCCGTCTTCAATCAAACGGGCTAATTGCACCTCGCCCCAAGTACCACGAGTTTTGACATTGGTGAGTACGCGTTTGAGATCGCCCACGCCAGTTGCCAGCGCCTGCATTTCGCCAAGACCTCGTTGCACAGCTTCTAGCCGTTCTGAGACTTGTTTAAAAGACTCGCCCAAGCGCAGTTCGAGCGTCGCGTGCAGTTTTTCATCGACGGTGCGACGCATTTCGTCAAGCTTATTGGCATTGTCGGTTTGCAAAGCCAGCAGGCGTTGTTCGACCGCGGCACGCAACTCGGCCATCCGTTGATCATTGGTTTGAATCAGACTTTGCCATTGCGCTGTAAACCCTGCAGCAAAGCGCGCTAAGGACTCTGCGCCCTCGGTTCGCCCGGCGGCGGCATCGCGTGCGACCGCGGCTCTGAATTCAGCGTCAGCCTGAGACAACTCGAGTCGCAAGGCACGCGACGCGTCAGACATCTCAGTGCGCAATTGACGTTGACTTTCAAGTTGCTCAGCACGTTGCGTACGCTCGACGCGCTCAAGTGT
>JARXAG010000108.1 GCA_029866055.1 Burkholderiaceae bacterium | reverse complement strand
ATACCCGCGAAGGATGTTGTAGCGCTTGATCTGCTCAGGTTTGAGAAAAAGCACAGTCTTGTAGTGTTGTGAAAGATGAATGAAGCGCAGTTCTGACCTTGCGCTCTCTGCGTCGGCTAACAAGCGCAGCAAGGATGGCTCATCCACTTTTCCAGATGCAAAGGCGGCTTCCAAGGCTTTTTCTGCCGCAATCAAACGCTCTCCGGTTGGTATGGCTGCTTTACGCATCTCATCCAACAAAACCTGGGTTTTGTCTACTTGGTCAGGAGCCAAGGGAATCTTGTCCTTGAGCTCCAACAGGTGAGAAGGGCCGGGCATGCCGTTGAGTTCGGCGGCAAGGGCTAGCCCCCATCCACCTCCACGCCGAAGCTCGTTGATGTCGCTGTCGGATAACGATTTTATGGCTCGGTTTTGCAGTCCTGCATAAGGCGTCTGCCCTGCATGATTGTGTTGAGCCAAAGTCAAAAAAGGCATGCACACAAGTAGAGCCAAGATCAAAGTCTTTACTTTCAAAGCATTCTCTATATCAAAATACAAGCCCGACCCGCGGCACGGAGACATAGGCAGAATCCCAGCTAAAACTCCTGACAGAGACAATACTCGCAGATCGCTGGATGTGTTCAGTCTCACATGATCTCAGTTTTTTTGCTTTTGGTCTGCGGGAGGGATACGAACCAATGACTAAAGTCACTCGAGTGATGTACAAATCTTGTGGCACATGGGCGTGACTGTGAGTGACGGGGCCATGTGCGGTGACTCAGTGCTCATCGCTTATTGACCAGTGAAATTAGACGCGATGAAGTTGCCAGGGGGAGTAAAAAACATGTACAGCGTTTCCTTGGTTTTGTCTGTGGCGGCAGCGTCCTTGAAGGTCACTTTCCACTCTTTGCCCTTTTTTCCATCGACCAACTCGAGTTTGTCTAGTTTGACAGCGGACCAAGAGACGTCAATTTTGCCGCTTTTAACCAAGGCGTCTTTGCGTTGAGCCGCACAGCCACTCACGGTAGCTTCAGCAGCAGGCTTGCTGCCATGGAAGTGGCAACTCCCGCCTTCCCCGGCGAAAGCAGCAGGTGTCCACAAAGTAGCGGTCAGAGCCAGGGCGGCAAAGCTGGATTTTTTCACGATGATTCCTTGAGTTACAAGTTTAAAAAGATAGTTGACTTATTTCAGCGTGTTGCGACTGTCGTCGGTGGTGTTTTCAATGGCCATGTCCTCGTGGGCATGTTGGTGCTCTTGCACAGGAAAACGAAAGCTGTCGGGATGGCGGTCATGCTGGTAACCGTGCAGTTGCGTGAACAAGAGATAAATACCAGCGTAGATCAGGCCCAAGTTGGCGATGCGGCTGAAACGCTTGAACGAGGGGCGATTTCGCCAAAAAGCCAGCATAGCCACCATCACGGTCAAGGCAGCGATCTGCCCTACTTCTACACCCACGTTGAAGCTCAGAATGCGCCACAACATGGCCACTGGGTCATCCCCTAATGGCAGCTGTTGCAAGCGGGTGGACAGGCCAAAGCCATGCAAGAGACCAAAACCAAAAACGGCCATCAACAAGTTAGGTGACTTCATATCGAAGTGCTTTTGAAATCCCCCGTTGTTGTCAAAACCCTTGTAAATCACACTGATGGCAATAATGGCGTCCACCAAATAGAAGTTCCAAGTGATCTTGAAGTAAGTCGCAAAAATCAGCGTGATGCAGTGCCCCAGTGTGAACACCGTGACAAATTTGGCGATGTCCTTGAAAGTGGTCAAAAAGAAGACCACCCCGAACAAAAACAGCAAGTGGTCATACCCTGTGAGCATGTGGCTGGCACCCAGGCCCACATATTGGAAGTAACTACCGTCAAGCATGCGCTGACGGTCTTCGTCTGAAATGCCATGCGCCCAAGCTAACGGGGTCAAGACAAACAGAAACAAGGCCATCAGTCGCCCAGAAAAGTTGTTTTTCATAGGTTAAAAAATTAAAAAAAAAGTGTCTGCTTGGGCATTCTGCCTAAAAGGCAAGCACGATAAGGCACATTTAGCAAAGGTTTAGGCACAGTCTAGCAAGAAAGCTTTGTGGCGTGCGCTGACCAACTTAGGCCGGTCAAGCCCTTGAAGCGAGCCGCCTGTGATCAGTCGGCTGAAGGCTGGGTGACATCCCTGATGTTTTGGCCACCGGCATTGCAAAAACCGCAGCCAGCGAGTCCACGCTCGAGCCCAAACTCCTAGTTCCAGAGGTCCCGGCCGCACTTACCCGCCGGCTTCTGGCCGAAAAAATGCTCGCCGATCGTTGGGTGTGTTCAGCCGCGCGCGTTCAGCGCTGACGCACCGTCGGCGAGGGTCCGCAGTACTTGAAGATCGTGGAGAAAGTCTTGTACAGGCTCAAAGACATTGAGGATTATGAAGAAGCCTGTCTCATTGCGGCATAGGCTGTACTTTAAGTGTGAGCATCCTACGTGTTGGCGCCGATCGCAAATTGACCGTGGGGGGGTTAGTATTCAACCGGCGCCAACAGTCGCATGAATATTAGCGATGTCAGGGTGCTCTGAAAAAATCATTATGCCAGGCGCATCACTTGTAAAAACGAGGCGTAGACAATCTCTGTCAAACTCGCGCTAGTTAAACGCATGGTCAAACGTGTTTAACCCGCAACCAATGGTGGATGGGGTGACCGGGTAGACGCTGCAGTGTCAGTAACTTAAAAGGCCGTGCATCAATTAATCGCTAACCTGCCACCGTTCAAGGCTAAGGTTTCCTCTGTCAATAACCTCGCTGTCTATGTGGTGGTCAAGGCGTTGGATTGGATGAGGTCTGTACCTAAATGATGTTGGTGGATAGTCAAGTCACGATTATGTCACCTTAAAAGACTCCAATATAGATGCCAACCCTTTAGGAGTCATCATGATTAAACGTTTAGCTCTATCTTTATCGCTTATCGCACTCTTGTCATCTCACGCTGTCGCTTCTGATGACTGGCGTCAAAAATACAAATCTATAACCTTTGGCATCGCTTCTGGTGAAAACATTCAGTCAGGTAATCTTCGCTGGGCACCCATGGGTCCATATCTTGCCAAATGCTTGGGAATTGATAAGGTGACAATGCGCGTCACAAATGACTACTCTGGAGTGATCGAAGCTATTGTTCAGGGCGATGTTCATCTCGCATGGCTTGGACCTGCTCAGTACGCCATTGCGCATGACTTGTTAAAAGGCGATGTGCAACCGGTGGCGATGGATATGTCAAAAGACGGCGAACTCGGCTACAAGTGGGTCGTTGTGGTAAAGGCAAACTCTCCATACCAAAAAATCGAAGATCTTAAAGGTAAGTCCATGGGATGGCCCACGCCAACTTCTGCTTCTGGCTATGTGTTGCCCATGCATTACTTTAGAGAAAAGGGCTATGTTTCAGCCAAAAACGAACCCATCCTTTTTAGTCGGTTAGTCCAAACTGGCTCGCATGACAATAGCTTGGTGGCTGTTGCAAACGGTTCAGTGGACGCTGCGACAAATTGGTATTACTCACCAACCGCTGGTGCGCATATCCGAGCTGCGAGTGTTGGCACAGTCAAGCTCGATGACATTCGCTTTATTTACGAGTCTCCTCGTGTTCCTAATGCGCCTTTTACTACACGTAAAAGCTATCCAGAAGCCATGAAGGCAAAGATGAGCGAGTGTTTGATCAAGATGCCTGAAAATGATAAGGCAGCTTGGGAGGTTGTCGGGAGTAATATTTTTGGTGGGATTGCCCCAACGAATCATGAAGCGTATGCAGACTTCATTGCTCTTCGCCAAGCTGAAAAGAAGAAATGAGCCAGAATCAAGTCCGTTCTGCTCCAGGTTTGTTAGTCATTAAAAATCTGGAGCGGCGATTCGGAGAATCGATTGCAGTCTCTGGGGTCAGTTTCGAGGTCCCTCGCGGTCAGATGGTTGCGATTATTGGTCGCTCCGGTGCGGGAAAATCGACCTTATTAAATTTGACCAATCGTTTGCTGGACCCAACATCTGGATCGATATTCTACGAAGGTCTTGATATCGCACGCTTGAACGGCGACGCCTTACTCGCTTGGCGTCGCAATTGTGCGATGATATTTCAGCGATTCAATTTAGTCGATCGTTTAGATGTGTTGACCAATGTGTTGACGGGCAGACTCAATCATCCTCCAAGATGGCCTAAGCTTTTCGGTCGGTTTTCGGAGGAAGATCGAGATCGTGCGATTGATGCGTTATACACCTTGGGTCTGGATGATCAGGCTTTAAAAAGAGCAGACCAATTATCAGGTGGGCAGCAGCAGCGCGTTGCTATTGCGCGTGCGCTTGTACAAGAACCCAAAATTATCCTAGCCGACGAACCTGTTGCTTCGCTTGATCCAATCAATTCTAAATCCGTCATGGATGCTTTGCGTACGATCAATCAAGAAAGAGACATTACGGTGCTCTGCAATTTACATTCTGTTCCATTGGCCAAAGAGTATTGTGATCGAATCATTGGTCTGAATGCTGGGAAAATTGTTTTTGATGGAGCATGTGCTGACTTAGGTGAGGAGGAGCTTGTTGAGGTTTATGGCAGTCTCACTGCAATCGAGGATGCTCTTTGAGTCAAAAAAACATCATGGTTGCTGACAATGCTCACCATCTAGATGCTTTGCATTTGAATCATTCTTTAACGAATGCGGCGCTCGCGCGTCAAAGATTCAATAAAGCATTCATGCACAGACGCTCTCAATTACGCCGTCAATGGGTGATCGGCGCGCTCCTGATTATGATCTTGATAGGTATTTCTTCAGTGATTGGAGAGGTCAACTTAGTCCATCTGTGGGATCGATTACCCAGATTTACTTCATATTTTGGAAGAATGGTTCCAGAGTTGTCCTGGGCAACGCTCTGGCCTGATCTTGCGCGTTGGTACTGGAATGGTTGGGTTTGGCTCGCAGCTCTCTGGCAAACAATATTGATTGCAATTTACGCAACATTGATAGGCATAGTGTTTGGATATATCGCCTCATTTTTGGGTGCCAGAAATCTTTCACCTCATCCTTCCTACACATTTTTCACACGTCGACTGATGGAGCTAGCAAGAACAGTCCCTGAATTGGTATTTGCTGTGTTATTTGTCTATTCCTTTGGACTAGGTCCGCTTGCAGGCGTTCTCGCAATTGGATTGCACTCAATGGGGGCGCTGGGAAAGTTATTTGCGGACGTCGCTGAGAACGTCGACCTCGAGCAAGTCAAAGGTGTGCGTTCAACTGGAGCAAGTTGGAGTCAAACCATGGTGTTCGGGGTGACGCCCCAGGTCCTTCCAGATTACTTATCTTACGGACTATTGCGCTTAGAAATCAACGTTCGCGCTGCTTCCATTTTAGGGTTTGTTGGGGCAGGTGGTATCGGTCAAGAACTCTACACCGCTGTAAAAAGTTTTAATCACACCGATATTTCAGCGATCGTCATCATGTTGATTATTTCTGTGATCATCATTGATTCATTTTGTTCGTGGGTACGCGGACGTGTGATCGGTCGAGACAACCTCAAAGCGATATGAATCATCACATATGAATAAACCCAGACTGATATCTTGGCGAGCACTGCGACCTGAACTTTATCCGCGCAGAGGCCTTGCCGCATGGCGCGGTTATGTTGTGATGTTGATAGTGATGATATTGTTTTTATTTGGACTGTCTGAACTTGAGGTGACAGCGGAGCGGTTGTACAAAGGTTCATTAAAACTGGTAGACGTTTTTGGTTTGATGGTTCCACCAGAGTCAAAAGGACGAACAGCTGAATATTTATTCGCAATTGCGGAAACTGTTTCGATGGCATTTTTGGGGACGCTTGTAGCCTCAATATTAGCCGTGCCCTTGGCGTTGATGGGCGCTCGTAATATTATGCCCATAGGACCCGTTAGGTTTTTTGTCAGACGATCAAGCGACGTCGTACGTGGTTTAGATAGCTTAGTATGGGCAATATTTTTTGTAGGAGTCGTTGGCTTGGGGCCTTTTGCAGGCATTTTGGCAATCACCGTGAACGACACAGGGATTTTGACAAAACTGTATGCAGAGGCACTTGAAAATACAGATGCCGAGCAATCTAAAGGCGTGCGCGCGACGGGAGCCAGTCGTTTGCAAACGCTTCTCTTTGGAGTGTTACCTCAAGTGATGCCGGTGTTCTTAGCAAATAGTTTGTACTTTGTGGAATCAAATGTTCGCTCAGCCACTATCTTAGGCGTAGTGGGCGCAGGTGGTATTGGATTTTTCTTGATGGATCGAATGATGATCAGCGCTTGGCGCGAGGTTGCGTACATTATTTTGCTGGTCTTGATCACGGTTGCAGTGATCGATACCCTCTCACGCATCTTGCGTCAGCGCCTGATTGGCCAGTCAAGTATTGCAAGGCATTAATCATGACACCATTCACCATTTCTCGCTGCAAATTGAACCCAGTGTGTGAGATTGCGCTATCCAGAATGCCTCCCTTAAGTTTTGGCGGGGCAGAACATACCTCACCACAATCTGCCTAAGATTTTTATGGGCAAGCACTGGTGGGCAGCAACACATAAAACCGCAAGCAATCGGTACGGTGCAAATTCAGTTTTTGTCACATCCAACTTGATGGAGCGATTTCCCTCATTGCTAGTTCACTGAGAAAAAACGCGTAGCCAAACGGTATGAACCTATATGAAACCACTGCATATAGGCATCAAGGAGCAAATCCATGGCTACTAACAAGACCTCATCTTCGAACCCACGGGCTGAAAACATGGGTGACGTGCTGGACGCCTTGTCCAGCGGCATCGCCAAAACCGCAGCCAGCAAACCCAAGCCCCAACTGTTGGCTCCAGAGGTCCCGGCCGAAGCTACCCGCCAGCTCCTGACCGAAATAATGCTCGCCGATCGTTGGGTGTGTTCAGTCGCACGCCTTCAGCGCTGGCGCACCGTCGGCGAGGGCCCGCAGTACTTAAAGATCGTGGGGAAGGTCTTGTACCGGCTTAAAGACATTGAGGCCTATGAAGAAGCCTGTTTGATCCGGAAGGTATTCTAGGAGCGCACCCGAGATGACCCCTAACGGGTTGGAAATTGTTCGAACGACTTGGAATCAGTTCGAAATAGTTTTGGCGGACAGAGGGGGATTCGAACCCCCGATACGCTATGAACGTATACACGCTTTCCAGGCGTGCGCCTTCAACCGCTCGGCCACCTGTCCGCTGTCATAACAAGCCACGCATTCTAACAGAGGCAGCTGTACCAACTAGGCAGAACCATGCCCCTGCAACCTAGGCCGCCGATGCCTATACTAGCGGCCATGTCAGCCAGCACGCTCACCCCAACGCCCCCGGCCTCGCCCACGCCAGCCCCAACACTTGGGCTGCTTTTTATTCTGTTCGCCAAAATCGGCGCAACCAGTTTTGGCGGGGGTATTTCTGGCTGGATGTATCGTGATTTTGTGGATCGGTATCATTTCTTGACCGAAGACGAGTTCATGAGTGCGCTTACGATCAGCCAGATCTTGCCCGGGCCCAATGTGGCTAATCTGGCTTTGCATATTGGTCACAAACTGCGTGGTGGTTTGGGCGGCCTCGTCTCAGTGCTGGCCTTGCTAGTGCCCCCAATGATCTTGGCGGTACTACTCAGTATTGTGTTGCTTGATTTGAGTTCAATCGCCTGGATCCACGATTTTCTTGAAGGCTTGGCCGCAAGCGCGATGGGGCTGACAGCGTCGGTTGGAATCCGCGGGCTCAAGCGATCCTATCGTATCGGGTTGTGGCCACTGGGGCTCAGTATTTCAGTTTTTATTGGGTTATTTTTATTGAAGCTGCCGCTTGTACCCGTCATTTTAGGTTTGGCACTTGTCGGGCTCGTATTTGCCAATATTCATCAAAGGCGTATCGGCTCTAATCCGACAAGGCCGCGTGTCTGATGAAAACCTCAAACATTTATCTTGATCTGTTTGTTGTCTTTGCACCGCTATCGCTGATCTCAGTGGGCGGCGGGCAAAGTGTCGTGGGCGATATGCATCTGCAGGCCGTCGACATTTATCACTGGCTGACGCACGCACAATTTATCGATTTGTTTGCAATCTCGCGTGCGGCACCTGGGCCAGGCGCCTTATTGGCAACCTTGATTGGCTGGCAAGTCAGTGGCTGGCAAGGTGCCCTGGTGGCTTCGCTTGCGTTGTTTGGGCCGTCAACCATCTTGGCGTATTTTGTGACACGTGCTTGGCACAAAAGTCATGACAGGCCCTGGACAACAATTGTGCAAAACGCCCTCGCCCCCTTAGCCTCGGGGCTGTTGCTCACCAGTGCGGTGATCATCTTGCGCTCAACCTCGGGCGGTGTCACACCGTGGTTAATCGCAGGCGTATCAGCGGGAATATTTTGGCGCTTTAAAACAATCAATCCACTGCCGGTCATTTGTACAGGCGGCTTAGTGTTGGTGCTTGCTCGACTATGGCTTTAGAACTATTTCGGCAATGACAACATCCGTTGCACATAGCGCGCAATGGTATCCACTTCAAGATTGACACGCTGACCAACCTTTAGATGTTGCAAGGTGGTCACAGCAATTGTGTGCGGGATCAAGTTGATACTAAAGCGTGTGCCGCCTGACACATCTTCAACACGGTTCACGGTCAGGCTCACGCCATTGACGGTGATCGACCCCTTGTAGGCCAAAAAAGCTGCAAGCGTAGCGGGGGCTTGTACGATGAGCTCCCACGATTCGCCAACTGCCTCAAACTTCACGACTTCGCCCAAGCCATCGACATGACCTGACACCAAATGCCCGCCGATCTGATCGCCAATGCGCAAGGATTTTTCTAAGTTCACTGGGCCCAAGGCATCAAGCCCCATCGTCAGACGCAAACTTTCGCGCGACACATCCACCGAGAAACCGTCAGCATGTTTAGATACCACCGTCATGCACGCGCCTTGAATCGCGATTGAATCCCCA
>JARXAG010000042.1 GCA_029866055.1 Burkholderiaceae bacterium | reverse complement strand
GTTTGAAACGGGCGGAAACGCCTTGGTGCTTGAGAAACGAACCATGGCGAAAAACGGATCCATTGCCGAGAAGCTAACATTGGTCGCGGTCGCGCCGTTGGCTGCTGGGTCTTTAGCACCCAAGCGCCAGCTGTTAAACATAGTGTTCCATTCAATCACATCAAATTGGATGTCAAAGAAGCACTGTTTGAGCGACTGTTGTACAAACTCGTTCATGGGTAATGGTTGCATCTGGCCTGACCCAGAGGCCGAGATTTGCACTTTCGTCTTCATTGGCTTGCCAGTCGAGTAGCCAGCCTCTGCCATCAGTTTTTTGGCGGCTGCAGGGTCGTACTTGATGTCAAACGTTGGGTTACCAAACCAAGGGTGCCCGGGCGGGAAGGTGCCCTTGGGGATGCCCATCATCTCACCGAGCAAAGTCTTCAAGCCAGCGCGGTCAACGCACAAGTTAGCCGCCTGACGCACGCGCTTGTCCAGCCATGGTGAGCCGTCAGCAAAAGAGAGCTGCCACGGCCACACGTGAGGCTGTGGGTTGCTATAGATCGTGAAACCGCGCTGTTTAATTTGCGGCATCGCATCGGGGGAGGGAGCTTCAATCCAATCAACTTGGCCTGAAAGCAGTGCGGCAGTGCGCGCATTGGCCTCGGGCATTGGAATCATCACGACGCGGTCAATCTTCGGTACGCGCTTGGCATCCCAGTAGTCTTTGTTGGCAACAAGCTCCAAGCGCTCACGCGGCACAAAACGTGCCATCTTAAAGGGACCAGAGCCCGAGGCATCGGCGGCGAACGCGGTCCAGGCTTGCTTGGCACGCTCGGCGGGGTCGGTCACTGTTGCCGGTACAGCCTTAAGCTTTTGGTCCCACTTGGCTGGCGAAGCCATAAACAAATTGGTCAAGTTAATCGGCAAAAACGAATCGGGCTCGCTCGTGGTGAGTTCGACGGTCATATCATCAATTTTTTTGGCGCTGCGCAAGGTGGGCATACGCGAGGCGGTGGCGCCGACTTGGCTAGCGTCAAAATGGGCTGCGGATTTGTCCAAGACCTTTTGTACGTTCCATACGACCGCATCAGCATTGAACGCCGAACCATCATGAAACTTCACGCCAGGCCGTAACTTGAAAATCCATTTGGTTTTGTCTGTGGCATCGACTGCCCACGACAGTGCCACGCCAGGAATCACGACGCTGGCTGCGTCCGCTTTTGATAAATCCCACTGTGTGAGTGAGTCATACATCGGGATACCGGTAAACCGGTTGCCTTCAAAGCCTTGATCAGGTTGTCCCAAGGTTCTGGGGATATCTGCGGCTGTCATGGCGATTGTCAGGGTTTTGTTCTGTGCCAACACTGGTTGAGCAAACGCTGTGGCCAACACGCTGGCTATTAGCGACACGCGCAAAAAAGACTTTTTCATGGATTCTCCGAAGGGTTGAATGACTGAAATTCGTGGCAAAGTGATTGAATAAAATTTTTACTTGTTTATGTCGACCGAGATCGCTTACTGCTATCAAAACATTGCAACCTCGTTGTATCATCTCAAGCAATTAGCGTGCCATGTATGTTACGGCTGCCAGATGTTGAAATGAATTTCCAAACTGATCACCGCCAAGAAATTCTATGGGCAAGTATTGGGTCAAATCCAACGCTCATTTAGGGTGATTTTTACTTCATGCAATATGTTGGTGCGTAAAGACTTAATTCTGGGGCATTTTTGTCCAATTTGGTGCAACATAATGCTTGCATAAGTTAGCAAAGTTAACCGACCTTTCAAAATGAAACTACTCCTTATTAACCCTAATACCTCCGATGCCATGACAGCCGGGATCGCCCAGAGCGCTCAGGCGGTTGCCGCCGCTGGCACCCAAATCATTGCCGTGCACCCCAGTTTTGGCCCACTTTCTATTGAGGGGCATTACGACGAAGCCTTTGCGGCTGCGGGTGTGGCCGAACAAGTGCGGCTCGCTCAAGCGCAACGCCCAGATGGGATTGTGATTGCCTGCTTTGGCGACCCGGGTTTAGAAGCGGCCCGCGAAGCGACGCATGCACCAGTATTGGGCATCGCCGAGGCAGCATTTCATGCGGCCAGCATGCTTGCAACCGGATTTTCAATTGTTACAACCATGACACGCACTTGCATCATTGCTGAGCGTTTGGTGCAACGGTATGGGTTTGAGCACCAATGTCGTGGGGTGCACGGCACTGATATCGCAGTGTTAGACCTAGAAGATGGTGGTGAACCCCTGACACGCCAGATTGAAGACGTCGCCCGCGAAGCCTTGGCGCGCGATCGCAGTGGTGCCATTGTGCTGGGCTGTGCTGGCATGTCTGCACTTTGCCACACACTCACTCAGCGCCTGGGCGTGCCCGTGATTGATGGCGTGTCGGTTGCCGTCAAATTTGCCGAAGCCCTGGCTGCCTTGGGCTTAGGCACAAGCAAGCGCGGGGATTATGCAACGCCGCTTCGCAAAACCTACACAGGATGGGCTGCCCCCCTAGGCTGGCCAGATTGACCCGAACCCAGTCTTTATTTGCGGTGCACTTGGTGGCGGTCTTGTTCGGTGCCACCGGTGTGTTGGGCGAGTTGATCACAGCCGATCCGGCGTTTATTACCTGGGGTAGGGCGGCATTTGCTGTTCTGGCTTTGGGTCTGTTTGGGCGACTCTTGCTCACCCAACCACACTTAAGCGTCTTGGGTCACGGGCGCTGGATGGCGTTACTGGGCTCTGGCGCGATTCTGGCGTTGCACTGGGTCACCTTCTTTATTTCGGTCAAAGTCGGTGGCATTGCGATCGCGACGCTGGGTTTTGCGAGTTTCCCTGCCTTTATTACACTCATTGAGTGGGGCCTGCTGCGCGAGAAGGTGACCCGCGCCGAATGGGTGCGTCTGTGGCTGGTCAGCCTTGGGCTGCTACTGATTACCCCCTCGTTTGAGCTGTCAAATTTAGGCACTGAAGGCTTGCTGTGGGGCTTGCTGTCCGGGGCAAGTTTTGGTGTGCTAGCAGTACTGAACCGGCGCTATTTGACTGAGGTCAACGCGTTCGCTGTGGCGGGCCTGCAAAACGCCGTGGTTTTTTTGGTGATGTCGCCCTGGGTACTTGGCTCGCTCGGGCACATTAGCCTGACCAATTGGCTCTGGGTGGCAGTATTGGGTGTGCTCTGTACGGGCTTGGCGCATCTTTTGTTTGTGTCCAGCCTGCGGCATTTGCCGGCCCGCAGTGCCGGGCTTGTGGTGGCCCTTGAGCCCATCTACGCGATTGCCTTTGCCTGGTGGTTTTTCAGTCAAGAGCCGTCGCCGCGCACCTTATTGGGCGCGGCAGTCATCATTTTGACAATCCTGAGCGCCAGTCTGGCACTGCAAAAAGCGCGTTGACATCCTTTCCCTGAGCGGGGAGGATTTCCGAGCCCTCTGTTAAACGTTATCATTGACCCATGACCTCATCGATTTCATCCTCTTCTAACACGCCTGCGCCCGAGTCAAGCGCTCACGCGCAGGGGCGCGACATCACCCGCGCTACGCTGAGTTGCGTGGTACCGGCGTTTAATGAACACGATAATCTGGGCCTGTTGTTGCCACGCTTGCAGGCGGTGCTGACCCAAACTGGTGCCAACTGGGAAGTCATCGTTGTCGATGATGGCAGTCGCGATGCCACCGCAAGCCTGATGGCTGCGTGGGTGTGTAACCCCGGTTTTCGCTTTGTGCAGTTGTCACGTAACTTCGGTAAAGAGCCCGCCATCACGGCCGGTATCGAAGCTGCCACGGGCGATGTGGTGATGATTCTGGATGCTGATCTGCAGCATCCGCCAGAGCTACTGCCCGCAATGCTAGCGCGCTGGCAGGCCGGCGTGGATATGGTCTACGCGGTACGAGAAACCCGCGCTGACGAAACCGCAGGTAAGCGTTGGGGCACGAAATTATTTTATTCGTTGCTAGCGAGTTCGCGAGGTGTAAAAGTGCCTCCTGATGCGGGTGATTTTCGCCTGATGGATCGCGCCGTCGTCGATGCCCTGTGCCAGCTCCCTGAGCGTAATCGCTTTATGAAGGGCCTGTATGCGTGGGTGGGCTTTGACTCCGAGCCAATCACGTATAAGCCTGCCGAGCGCCAACATGGGCAAACGCATTACAGCACCTTCAAGTTACTGACGCTGGCGCTTGCTGGGCTCACCTCCTTTACAACTTGGCCCTTGCGTGCCGTCAGCCTGTTTGGGTTTCTCGTCTCGATGTGCTCGTTTATGTACGGGCTTTATATTATTTGTGAATATTTTCTATTTTCAAATCCGGTGAGTGGGTGGCCCACCATTGTGACCATCCTGTTGTTTTTCTCTGGCATCACCCTGATTTCAATTGGCATTGTCGGCGAGTACATTGCAAGAATTTTTGAAGAAGTCAAAGGGCGCCCCCTCTATATCGTGCGCCGCTCAAGCGGGCGTCGTTTTCGTGAGTAATGCGGCGCAGCAGGGCGCGGTGCCAACGCTGATCCCTATTGTTTTTTGTGCCGACGACTTTGGACTTGAAGCCGGCGTCGATCAGGCGATTGTGGCGCTTGCTGGGCTAGGGCGGATCAGTGCGACTGGCTGTCTGGTGCAGGCGCCTCACTTCGAGCAGTCTGCACGGGCGCTCAAGGGGTTGCCAATTGATCTTGGGCTGCATTTGAACCTGACCGAGCCACTGGGGCAAACGGGGCTGTGTCTGCCCTTAGGTCAGTTATTGTGGCGTACCTATTCGGGTCTGATTTCTAAACAGGCCGTTGCCGAGCAAATTGACACTCAGCTTGATTTGTTTGAACAGCACGTTGGCCAAGTGCCGGATTTTATCGATGGGCACTTGCATGTGCATCAGTTTCCGGTGGTTCGAGACGTATTGCTGCAGGCAGTGCGGCGACGTTACGCGAACAACCTGCCTTGGATTCGCGATACGCGTGCGGCCAAAATGTCTGCGCAGTTACCTGTTATGCAGCGCTTGAAAGCGCAGCTGATCGGGGCCTTGGGCGCCGCCAGCCTCGTTCGCCAGGCTCAACAGTTGGGCATACAAAGCAATCGAGGTTTTGCAGGGGCCTATGACTTTGATCGCCCTCATCCTGCGTACGAAACCATGCTCAGTGCTTGGCTTGAGCAAGCCGTTTCACACATGCTGTTTATGGTGCATCCCGCCACTCAAGCGTCGTCGGCTTTGGCTTTTGGTGTTGATCGTATCGAAGAGTATCGTGTGTTATCGAGTGACGCTTTCGCTACACGCTTGCAGCAACGCGGTTTGCAGATCACTCGTCTTTCAGCGCTTTTAGCTCATCACGCCCATAAAACTTGACCCCTAGGGCAATGCGCTCACGGCCTTGCGAACGACGGTGCCGATTGGTGTCGCGTAGCGAATACACGCAGCCGCAATATTCTTGTTGATAGAACTCTTCGCGCTTACTGATTTCGATCATGCGAGCCGAGCCCCCATGTTTGCGCCAGTTATACGTCCAGTACAGTAGCTGTTCGTAGCGGGCTGCCGCTCGTTCGCCACTTGCATTGATCTGATTCATATCTTTCCAGCGCGAGATACCCAGCGAACTCGTGATGGTGTCGTAGCCATTCTCATAGGCATACAGGGCGGTGCGCTCAAAGCGCATATCAAAACATTGGGTGCAGCGCTCGCCGCGCTCGGGCTCGTTTTCAAGCCCTTTAATACGTTCAAACCAGTTGTCGACGTCGTAGTCGGCATCAATCATGCGAATGCCGTGCTTTTCGGCAAACCTGATATTTTCATTCTTTCGAATTTCGTATTCTTTAACGGGATGAATATTGGGATTGTAAAAAAAGATGTCGTATTGAATTCCAGCTGCGAGCATGGCTTCCATGACTTCGCCCGAGCACGGCGCACAGCAAGAGTGCAGCAGCACCTTGGTTTTGCCTTCGGGTAAAGAAAAACTAGGGCGAAGAGCGTCGGGCACGATCCAATCCAATTTTTAAAAGAGTCGAGAGGCTAGAGCCCCAAGTGTCAAAAGAGGTGCTTGAGGGCGACCCGCGACGAGTCGTTGGCCTTCAAGTTTAACAAGAAGTGCGACAGTCGAAGCGCCACAGATCTTTTGCGTTGACTCAGACAACAAGATATCCGCTTTGCCGCGACTGACCCGCCTCGCTGCTTGAGCGAGGCCGCCGGCGACTTACGGCGTCCCAGCTGTCAAAGGTGTTTCACCCAGAACCGTTTGCCACAACTCTTGCACGGCACGACGCTCTTCGAGTAGTTCGTGTTGCTCAACACGCGCCTTATCCGCCCCTTGTAAGCGCAGTTCGTGCTGACGCCGTCGCAAGTTGCGATAGGCGTCGCTGGCGCGCTGTGCTAAGTCAACGGGAATGAGGCCGCCATTTCCTGCTAGTTGCAGCAACGCAATATTGCCTAGATTATTGAGTAACTCTGGGTGTTGCCCTGCATGTACCAAAATCAGATACTGGGTGACAAATTCTAAATCGACCATGCCGCCGTGGTCGTGCTTCAAGTCAAACAGCGCGGTTGTATTTGGGTGTCCGGCTGTCATCTTGTCACGCATCGCGCGCACTTGCTGGGCAAAAGGGGCTGGTGCACGAGACCGTTTTAAAATCTCGTGGCGGATTTGCTCGAAGATTGCCCCGACGCGCCGATTTCCGGCGGCAAAGCGCGCGCGTGTGAGTGCCTGATGCTCCCACGGCCAGGCGTGATTGTGCTGGTACTGCTTGAAGGACTCGATTGAGGTGGCAAGTAATCCCGACTCGCCATCTGGCCGCAGACGAAGGTCAATGTCATATAGTCGGCCTGAAGACGTCATGGTCGATAGCCACGAGGTCAGCCGACGGGCAAGTTTTGCATATAGTTCAGCTGCATCTTCTCTTGAGTCGTCATATAGATACACAAGATCCAAATCAGAAGAATAGCCAAGCTCTTTGCCGCCTAAGCGCCCATACGCAATGATTGCCAACTGAGGCTCTGGCCCATCGCCATTGGCATCAGGCGGGCACACCTGCGGCCAGACCCTCGCCAAGGTCTCTTGCAAAAGCATGTCAGCCAAGGCCGATAATTGATCGGCTAAACGTTCAACGGTCAGGATCCCTTCAAGATCTTGCGCCAACAATTGAAAACTGATCTGCCGCTGAGTATCGCGCATCAAATTCATTTGCTGCTCGATATCAAACGAGCCGTCAGGCAAGGTGCAGGCGTTAAGGTCTTCGTGCATCGCTGTCGCAACGCGACCAATATCCACGGGCTCCATTAAGGTATGCCAGGCAATCAGGCTATCGAGCACCAACGGGTGTTGAATGACATATTGCGCGGCCCAGGGGCTTGCCGTCATCAAGCGTGCAATACGCGCCATGGTTTCGGGATATTCGGCAAGTAGCGCTAGGTAAGCGCCGCGCTGCGCAACAGTTTCAATCAATTCCAGCAGCCTCAACGCTGCCGTCAAGGGTTGCGAGGTGTGTTGAGCCGCGCTCAACGCGAGCGGCAGTAGCGTGTCAATGCGATTACGGCCTGTCGTCGATAAGGCACGAATCCGGTGGCCTTCCAAAAAGCTATCGACTCGCGCAGCTAGGGTCGCTGCGTCCTCGCCAAAGGCCGATACACTCGTTTCAAGCGATACGGTTGGTGAAGAGTTGTCGCGTAATTCGCGTTCAGCCTCATCAAAGCCATCGCCCAAGCCGGCAATGCGAAACGAGTCGCGAAAGGTGTCGGCGACAAAGAGGCGGTGTTTGGCCAGCGTCTGTTCAAATTCGGGCAGCGATACACGCATCGCGCTCGCAAGCGCGGCGAGCTGCTCGGGCCGAACCGGGAGTTGATGTGTCTGTTCGTCTTCAGCGTACTGCAACGCATGTTCGGTGCGTCGCATAAACACATAGGCTTGTGCTAACTGCTCGGCGGTCGCACTCGGGATCAGCGACGCACGGGCTTGCGCTTCGAGCGCGGCCAATAAGCCTCGCTGTTGCAAGGCAGGCATTCGTCCGCCTTTGATCAGTTGCACCAATTGCACAACAAACTCGATCTCTCTGATGCCGCCTTCGCCCAGCTTAATGTTTAGTTTTGTCTCTAAGCCAGGGCGCGCCAAGGATTTTCGTTGTAAATCTAAGCGGATGCGCTCGCGTAAGGTGCGCAGCGCCGCCAAGGTACTAAAGTCAAAGTATTTTCGATACACGAAAGGCTGGCGCAGACTTTCAAACTGTTGCACTTGCGTGGTTGAGTCGCTGTCATCAAACGCACGGGCCGGTATGACTCGCCCTTTGAGCCAAGCGTAACGCTCCCATTCACGCCCTTGCGTAAACAGATATTGTTCAAAAGCGTCCAGACTCCAGGCCAGTGGGCCCGAATCGCCATCCGGGCGCAGACGTAAATCAGTTCTAAAGACTTGCCCGTTGGCGTCAAGCTCTGAAAGTACTGGCATCATGCGGCGTGTTAGCCGACCATAAAACTCGTGATAGCTCAGCGGCCTAGGGCCCTCGGTTTCGCCTTCCTCGTTATAGAGCATCACCAAGTCAATGTCAGACGACACATTGAGTTCAACCCCCCCAAGTTTTCCCATGCCAATGATCAACATCTCTTGAGGGCGGCCCGTCAGTACGTCTTTGGGTTGGCCGTGCTGGGCAACCATGTCATGCATGATCGTACGATAGGCCTGTTCGATACAACGATCTGCTAGGGTCGCCATGTTACAGACGACTTCATCGAGCGTGGCGAGCCCAGCCAGATCACGAACCATTAGCAAAAAAAAGGTTCGTTTGCGTAAGAGACGGAGCACTCGCCGACACGTATCGAGCTCAAGGATGGCGCTACCAATTGGCGCTCCGGCCAGCTCAGCAAACCAGTCATGTAGCCGGGCAGTGGTCAGCGGTTGTGAACGCTCTTGTTCTAGCCAGTGCGCAAACGCTGGA
>JARXAG010000192.1 GCA_029866055.1 Burkholderiaceae bacterium | reverse complement strand
AATCTGAAAACGCCAAATAGGTGACAGCTAACGGGATAATGCCGCCGTGCGCGGCCATGCCATTGACCATCGAACCCATAACGTGCTCACGCACCCCGCAATGAATATAGGCACCGCCATGATCTTGCGCCGTAAAAGCTTTGAGCCGACGTTTATGGCTAGTGGGCGCCTCTAGGTCTGCGCAGCCGACCATTCGCTCAGGCAGTATCTCAGCCAAGCGATCATTGATTTCAGCCGAAATCAAAATGCCGCCGGGGGCTGACTCACCCACAAGTGAGTCGCGCTCATAGGCGCGCAACACGTCTTGCCAGCCTTCGGGCAGCTCGCCAGCCAATACACGATCGAATTCACGTCGCTCAGCTTGGTTCAGTGCGTTTAAACGCGTCTGCCAGGCTTGATACTCAAGCTCACTTCTTTGGCCGGCTTCGCGCCAAATATTCAAAACGTCATCTGGGATGTGGAACGGAGCGTGAGGCCACTCAAGATCTGCGCGTGCAAGATCTGCATCATCTTTAAACAAGCGTGCACTGTGGCCACCACGTTGGCCTTGAAGTCGCGCGACACCACGTGCGATCATGGTTCGACAAGCGATTAAAGACGGCCGTGGATCAGCTTTTGCTCGTTCAAGGGCGCTTGAAACTGCCTCGAGGTCATGGCCGTCGACCTCAATGACATGCCAGTGGGCGACACGAAAACGCTCGGCGACATCTTCGCTGATAGATAGTGACGTACTGCCATCATCAGTGATTTGGTTGTCGTCCCACAGCAGAATGAGCTTGCCGAGGGCCAGGTGGCCAGCCAACGAAATCATCTCTTGGCCAACACCTTCTTGCAGACACCCATCACCGACAAAGGCATAGGTGTGGTGATTGACTAACGTTTCACCGAAGCGAGAACGTAAATAAGCCTCGGCAATTGCCATACCAAAAGCATTGGCAATGCCTTGCCCGAGTGGGCCTGTTGTGACTTCAATGCCATGGCTTTGATTGATTTCGGGGTGCCCTTCGCAATGCGATCCTAACTCACGAAAGCGTTTAATCTGCTCTAAAGAGATGTGCTCGTACCCTGTTAAGTACAGAAGCGCATACAGCAACATCGATCCATGGCCATTCGATAACACCACTCGATCACGATCAGGCCAGGTTGGCTGATTCGCGACAAAGCGTAAATGACGGGTATAGAGCGCCGTCGCGATTTCGGCCATCCCCAACGGAACGCCCTGGTGGCCTTCTTGTGCCTGAACAATGGCATCTATCGAAAGAAAGCGTATCGCATGGGCAATATTTAAAGACATATTTGCGTGAACGTATTAGTTGAAAAAATCTAATAAAGCCTTGGCAACAAATTCAGGCTGCTCTTCGGTCACCCAGTGACCGCTATTTGGCACCAAACCACCACTCACGTTTTCGGCCATTCTTTGTAGGGATTCAAGAACCTCCATGCCTCGTCCAAAGCTTTTATCGCCGCCAAGTGCCAACACAGGCATCTTGAGTTTGCCGTTTGCTTTGATCATCGCTGCGTTATCTTCTGCATCTTGGGGCAACGTTCGATAGATGCTAAACATCGCCCGCATTGCACCAGGTTTAACGTAGGTTCTTAGATATTCTTTGCGGTCTTCTTCACCGATGCAGTTTGGAAGATAACCGTAGTTATCAAATAACCAGTTAATGATTAAATGCTCGCGTCCACCTAAAAACAGCGCCTCTGGAAGATCAGGCGTGCGAAACAACGGGTGATGCCAGCGACGACCGTTTTGTGAAAAATCTGCACCATCGCCAGGGATCGCCACATCAAGAATTGCCAGTTTTTTAACAGCCTCAGGGTGTTGCGCTGCTAGCGAGAAGGCAGTTGGGCCGCCCCAGTCGTGACCGACTAAAAAGAATGAATCAATATTCAACGACTGTAGAAGGCGCCAAATATCATCAGACATTGTTTTTTTATCGTAACCAGACACGGGATGGGAGGAGTCACCCAACCCACGTAAATCTGGCGCAATCACTCTAAACTTTTTAGAAAGCGCTGGCATGACATAACGCCATTCATGACACGTCTGAGGGATCCCGTGTAGCAACACGAGTGGGAAGCCCTCGCCTGCAGTGATGTAATGCAAAATGACATCGCCTAAATCGGCGTGATGATGCGTAACGTCTTTCATGTTTTCTCCTTAGTCGTTAGCACAGTGCCTTAAACGGTTCAAATCGTGAGCTTGAAATGCTGTAACCCCTGCTCTGTCCAGTGCACACCACTGCGCTCTTCTACCTTGAACCAGTGTGCTGCTTCTGAATCTGAGGGCTCTGAGGCGATGGTAGTAATTGTGTGACTGCTGACTTCGCTGGCACGCGTGTGTGGTGACCCAAAGTACATGCTAGGCGACTGGTCGTCGCTTGAATACCTAAAGGCCCAAATCTCTTGGCCATTGGTGAGTGCACAAGACATTCGCATGGGTTCATCTGAGTGGTGCTTCTGCATGATTTTGCTGACATCGCGCAAAGTGTCTTGAAAGGCTTTGATGGGATCATGAATCAAGCCTTTGCTGAGTGCCACTAAAAACAAGGCTTCACTGTCTGTGGTGCCTTCTCTGTGCGGGTAATGCACATGGTCAATGAGGTCTTCGACATCTTTTCGGCAGTCCTGCCAATTGCCAATCTTACCGTTGTGCATGAAGGTCCAGTTTTGCCAGATAAACGGATGGCAATTGCTTCGATTGACCGCGGTGCCGGTGGTGGCGCGGACATGGGCAAAAAATAATTTTGTCTGGATGTGTGCCGCGAGAGAGCGCAGGTTACTGTCGTTCCAGGCGGGCAAGACGTCTTTAAACAACCCGGGTGTGGTGCGCTTGGTGTACCAGGCCACGCCAAAGCCATCACCATTGACGACCCAAGCCGACTGGTTTGCAGCCAAGCTCTGATTCACAATCGAATGCTCTTGATTGAAGATCAAGTCTTCAAGGTAAATCTCAGGACCAGCGTAAGCAACCCACCTGCACATGATGACCTCCTCGATTAAATCGCACTGCTTATTCAGCCTTGATACCAGCCGCTTTAATCACATCGCCATAGCGTTTGAAATCTGCAGCGATTTCTTGACTGAATTTTTCTGGCGTCCCGGGTGAGGCTTCAATCCCAAGAGTATTCAGTCTAGCAATCACTTCAGGCGCAGATAAGACTGCGTTGAGTTCTTTGTTGAGATAGTCGATCACAGGGCGTGGCACTTTAGTGGGTGCAAAAATACCTACCCAACCGCTGGCCACAAAGTCTTTGATACCGCTTTCAATAAACGTTGGGACATCGGGTAAAGACGACGCACGCTTTTCGCTTGATACGGCGATCGCTTTGAGTCGGCCACTTTTGACATGCGGCAGGCCGCCAGCAACTGCAGTAAAGACAAGTGGGATCACGCCAGCCTGCACATCGATCATGGCTTGACCACCGCCTTTATAAGGCACGTGTACAAGTTTTGAGCCAGTGCGTTGATTGAGCAATTCGACAGCAATATGCTGTGGGCTTGCAACACCAGACGAGCCAAAATTAATCACTTTGCCTGGCTGCTTTGACAGATCGATCACCTCTTGCAGTGTTTGCGCTTCGAATTTTGGATACGCCAACAGAATCAAGATGGTTTCGCCAATTTTGCCGATCGGCGTCAGATCTTTAAGCGTATCTAAAGGCATTGACGTGAAAACATGTGGATTAATCACGATAGTGCCGTCAAAACCAAGCACTAAGGTGTAGCCATCGGGTTCAGAGTTGGCAACCATGGCTGCACCGATATTGCCTGAGGCACCGGCTTTGTTTTCAACAATGATGGATTGACCGATGCGACGCGACAGTTGCTCTGCAATTAAACGACCGCTGGTGTCGGTGACGCCGCCTGGAGCGAAAGGAACAATCAGTCGAATGGGTTTAGTTGGGTAAGTGCTTTGGGCCAACACTGGCGAAGCGGCTGCAATCAGCGTCAGCCCCAAAAAAGAGAGTGCCGTGCGAAGCGCAGTTTTCATGAATTTTTCTAGCATGTTGTTTCCTTATTGAATGACTGATTTTTTTAAGCTTAAAGGTAATTGGTAAATATTTAAGTCTGCTTGAGCTGCCTGCTAATTCGTTGCCTACTGACGAAAGGAACAAGCAGGTACTAGTTATTCACGATTCAAATCTTTTGTTTGCATCTTGACGAAAGGCACGAGCCCCCCGGCATTGATAATGTCTTGGATATACGGCGGAAATGGCTTGGCCTGAAAGACCGCGCCGTTGACCGTGAACAAACCCTTTGCGATGTCGGCCTCAATCGTATCCCCGCTTTTTACTGCAGCAACGATGTCTGCGCACTCAAACACGGGTAGCCCGATATTGATTGCATTGCGATAGAAAATGCGGGCAAAACTCGTGGCAATAATGCACGAGATCCCGGCAGCTTTAATGGCGATGGGGGCATGTTCTCTTGAAGAGCCTGTTCCGAAATTACTGCCCGCGATGATGACATCGCCGGGGCGTACGCGCTGGATAAAACTTGGATCGAGACCTTCTAGACAGTGAGGGCCGAGTTCTTCGGGTGTGTACAGATTGAGATATTTGCCAGGCAAAATCACATCAGTGTCGATATTTGCGCCGTAAAGGTGGATCGTTGAACCATTCATACAAGCTCCTTTCTGCCTGCCTGAGGGGCGATGGTAAGCGGATCAACAATCTTGCCTGCAACAGCTGCAGCGGCAGCCACCCAGGCGTTGGCCAGGTATACCTTGGCGTCTGCGTGACCCATACGGCCTCTAAAATTTCGGTTGGTCGTAGAGATCGCAGCTTCGCCCGCGGCCAAGATACCCATGTGGCCACCGAAGCATGCGCCGCACGTTGGCAACGAGATGCCAGCACCGGCGGCCGACAAGATCTCGAGCAGGCCCTCGCGTGCTGCTTGGCGATAAATCGCACTGGTGGCGGGCACGACGATGAGCCTGACATTTGGGGCAATCGTCTGGCCCTTCAACACTTGGGCAGCCTGCCTTAAATCGGTAATCGTGCCATTTGAGCAATTGCCAATATAGACTTGATGCACGATGGTTTCAGCGACCTGTGCAACCGGTAAGCCATTGGCAGGTGACGGCGGCGCTGCAACCAAGGGCGTCAGCTGCTGCAGATCAATCGTATGACGCGCAAGATAATCTGCATCTGCGTCGGGCATCACGGGCTGCCGAGCGGCCCACCCTGACTGAGCGATGTACTGCGCCACCTGCTCGTCATACTCAAACACACAGGTATCAGCGCCTGCCTCGACGGCCATGTTGGCAATCGCCATGCGCTCATCGATATTCAAGTTCGCCAAACCACTACCACCAAATTCAAGCGCGGCATTTAAGGCACCATCGACACCAATTTTTGCAATCAAGCTCAAAATGATGTCTTTGCCTGTGACAAAGCGCCCGGGCTGACCAACGAAATCGACCCTGATCGAGCGTGGCACTTTGACCCACAGCTCGCCAGTGGCAATCACGCCCGCCAAATCGGTTGAACCAAACCCTACCCCGCATGCATTTAAGGCGCCGGCAGTACAGGTATGAGAATCTGCACCAAAGATCAGCCCGCCAGGGCCGACCTTACCGAGCTCGGGTAACAGTGCATGCTCAATCCCATGGCGGCCGGATTCGTAGAAATTTTTAATCCCAAATTTATTGCCAAAGCCTCGTAATAAATTAATGGCGTCGGCGCTTGTGACATCTTTTGGAGGTGAAAAGTGATCGGCCACCAACACGACTTTTTCAGAATCAAACAGACGATCAACACCCATCTTTTTTAATTGTTCGACGGTAATCGTGCCGCTGGTGTCGTTGAGTAACACCACATCAGGGGTGAGAATCTCAATGTCTCCGGCGCGGGCCTGCCCTGATTGTGCATGTACTGCGAATATTTTTTCTGTCATCGTGAAGCCCATGACATCTCCTGGTGAGGCAGCCCGCGCACGCGCCACTGCTGCCTGTGTATGAATGAGATTGACGCGTATACCCTCGCCGTTCAGAGCGGGCAAAATGTCAAGTATATTTGCATATTACCCACAAATGACTGACAAACAATGAGCCCCGCACAATCCCTACGTAAACGCCTCTTAAACACTGAGATTATGGTGATTCCGGGCGGGGGCTCACCCATCGAACTCAGGCAAATCGAGGCGGCTGGCTTTGAGGCTGGGTATGTCAGCGGCTATGCCACAGCAGCGGCCCGTTATGGTGAGCCTGATATCGGTTTGATTGCCTATGCCGACATAGAAGATTCAGTGCATGCGATCAGACGCGTCACGACAATCCCCCTGATCGTTGACTGCGACACCGGTTACGGCGATGTGGCAAACGTGGTGCGGACAGTCAGAGGTATGGAGCTGCTAGGGGTGGCTGCGGTCCAGCTTGAAGATCAAGCCTGGCCTAAGCGCTGCGGGCACATGGATAATAAGATTGTTGAGTCACGCGAGATTGCCGTCAGAAAAATCCGCGCGGCTGTTGCGGCTCGCAATAATCCAGACACACTGATCGTTGCGCGCACCGATGCACGAGGCCCGATGGGGATCAAAGAAGCACTTGATCGTTGTCTGTTGTTTAAAGAGGCTGGTGCAGATATTCTGTTTGTCGACGGTCCGCAATCGCTTGAAGAGCTTGAGCAGATCGGTCGAGAACTGCCGGGCCCGTTATTGGCCAACATGTCTGAAACCGGCTTAACGCCGCTGCGCTCAGCCAAAGAGTTACAACAAATGGGCTACGCGATTGCGTTGTTTCCGAGTAGCACCGTCAGGCTCACCATCAAAACTGTTGATGATTTTTTGACTGACTTGAAAAAAACCGGCGACTCACGCGCGTGGGTCGATAAGATGGCGTCGCTTGAGCAGACGAATAATGCGTTAGGGTTGAATCAGATTCGTAGCTTTGAGCAAGCGTTGTTGTCGAAAGAGAAATAGTGCGAGGTGAGGATCACCCCACCAGACGGTGATCCTTGAACCTAGCACACAAAGATTGTGATCTACCCGTCAAAGCGCCCCACAGCCAGAGGTTCTTGCCGCAGTGCGGATACCTATCAAAATTGACATTCTGACATCAGTCACGGCGCCTTTCTATGAAAAAATAAAATGGCACGTCGTAATGACGTGCCATCTAGGGCGCAGTTGAGCACTACTTCACAAAGAACTCTGTGCCGTTCGCAAACAAATTGGGTTTCATAAATATCGACAACAGCACGGCCCCGTTTGGCGAATAGGCTTGATGAACGTGACCACCCGGACGCCAAACGAAATGCCCTGGCAGCGCAGCGCCTTCTTGGTCGACTAAGCTGCCCTCAAGCATATAAGTCTGCTCAATGGCAGTGTGCTCGTGCAGCGGCACAATCGCGCCTGGCTCCATCTTGAACAAAATGGTCGACATACCAGACTCAGGATCCGCATACAAAACCTTGGTCGTGATGCCTGGAAACTTCGACGGTGCCCACTCCATTTTCGAGGGGTCGATATAGTGCGACATCAAGTTGCTAGGCAACTTTGTCGGATCTAACCAACCGGACGGCACGTTGGGTTTTAAAACGGTTTCAGCAATGCTCATGAATTGCTCCTAAAGAATAATGACAACACCAACGTGACGCTATTTTGCACCTGCGAGTGACTTCAGTAATTTATCGCCATCTGCACCTGCTTTAGCAGCCCATTGAGCCGTCATCTTTTGGCCGATCTCACGTAATTGCGCGTTAAAGGCAGGATTGGCCGCCTGAACCGTCAGGCCATTTGACGTCGCCTTATCGTTCGCCACACGGCTCACTTCGGCGCTCATTTCCCAGCCGCGTGTCTCAGCTTTCGCTGCGGCCTCTAGCACCACCTTCTTTAGCTCGTCTGACAAACCTGAAAACGTTTTTTCGTTGATAAACACCACATCGCGGCTATGCATGGCGCGCACATCATAGAAAAATTTCGTAAATTGCCAAGCCTGTAATTCAACAACGGTCGCAATTGAGGTCATGGTTGAATCAACAGTGCCCGTCGAAAACGCCTGCGCAATTTCTGCCGACTGAATGATTGCGGGCACTGCGCCACTCAGTGTGGCAAAGCTAGCGGTCGTGGGGCTCGAAGCGCGAAACTTCGATCCTTTCATATCCTCGACTTTTGCAAAAGGGCCTTTACTTAAGATGCCCTGCCCTGGCCACGCCACATAGAACAGCGGCACCAAACGCGTTTTGCGCAAGCGTGCCTCAATATACGGCTTACTTAATTCATGCAGCTTCTTGGCTTGGTCATAGCCTTGGACGAGAAACGGAATGGTATCCACTTCAAACATCGGGTCTTCGTTTGCGTAAGCCGACAGAAGAATTTCACCGAGCTGGATTTGATCCGATTGCACGGCGCGTTTGATTTCGGGCATCTTGAACATTGAGCCATTCGAGCGCACCAAAATTTCAATCTTGCCGCCAGACGCCTTCTTCACATCCTCTGCGAACAAACGAATGTTCTGAGTGTGAAAGTTCGAATCTGAATAAGGGGTGGCCATGTCCCATTTGATTTGCGCATGTGCGTTTGCACAAAGTGCCATCGCCAGCGACATGAAAATGCCTAGTAGACCTGCTGGTTTCATGTTGTCTCCGATATTTGTTTGAATAAGAATAAACGCCCAACTATGCCGTCGAGCACTCTACGTCAATCTGCGTTGACATTGGTCATCGTTTCATGAAACTATCGAATTTGTCAACGTATTCCGAAATGCGCAAAAAATACTCACCTTAATAAGAGGCTTGCATGCGTGCTGTTCTGAATCGAATCTATGATGGTGCGGGCGTTTTAGCTGGTGTGTTTTTTGTGCTGATCGCCGTATTTGTCATCGCCAATGTGTTTGGTCGTCAACTCGGCATCGCGGTCAAATCTGCCGATGAGTTTGCCGGTTACTGTATGGTTGCCTCGTCATTTTTGGGCCTCGCTGCAACCTTCAGAGACCGAATACATGTTCGCGTCACGCTGCTAATTGATCGCTTTACGCCCTCTACAAAAAGAAAATATGACGTGCTCTGTTTGGCGATGGTTATCGGGCTCTTAACCTATCTGACCTTCCATGTTGGACACATGACTTGGGAGTCTTTTGACTTTGATGAAAAAACACCTGGCATGGTGCCAATCCCTCTTTGGATTCCACAGATGGGAATGTTGCTAGGGATGCTGATCTTTCTGATTTCGTGTGTGGATGCTCTCTGTGCCACCATCACACAACACGAAGACAAGTTCTTTCTTGCCTCCGAGCAGTCAAACCAAGCGGAGTAAAGACATGGATAGCGCGCTACTTTCTATCGTACTCATCGTATTTCTGTTTCTCTTACTTGCCACTGGGCTATGGGTAGCACTCACTCTTGCTCTTGTCGGTGTGCTTGGCATTGCTCTGTCTTCTCAAGCAAGCCCTGGGGCAGTATTTGCAACCTCAGTGTGGGGCGCAAGTTCAAGTTGGACGCTGACCGCACTTCCGTTGTTCATCTGGATGGGTGAAATATTATTTCGCACCCGCCTCT
>JARXAG010000014.1 GCA_029866055.1 Burkholderiaceae bacterium | reverse complement strand
GCGACGGTAAACGGCGAGCACTTGATGCCCCACTGAGGCAGACCGTAATACATTAAAAACAACAAGACAATCAACGGCATGCCGATAAAAAACGAAATGTAGCCTTTGACGATCGTACGAACGATTTTGCGTTGACTGATTGAAAAATAGAAAACAATAATGCCAAACAATAAGCCCGAGACGCTAGCAAAAACGGCAAGTTTGAGCGTTTGTTCTAGCCCCGCTAAGATCAAGGGCAGTTGGTCAAGTAAGTCGCGTTCGAAAGCTCCCATTCCAGTCACGAGGCGTGACCCTCACGACCAAAAAACTCTCTGACCTTAGCGTCTGGATGGTTGGCGGCCAAGTGCTCAATCGTATCCTCAGCCCTGACAACGCCTTGATCAAGAAAAATGACTTTTTCTGAAATCTGTCTGGCGAACAGCAGGTCGTGCGTCACACACATCATCGTGATGTTGTCGCGATTGAGTCGGTTAAATAATTCTGCTACCTCACGCACCATGACTGGATCCAACGCTGAAGTCGGTTCGTCAAAGACCACGACAGCAGGGTCCATTGCTAACGCGCGGGCAATCGCAACGCGCTGCTTTTGACCCCCAGAAAGTTGCTCGGGATATTTGTGCTGATGCGCGATCATATCCAGACGCGATAGCTCGAAAGAGGCTTTCTCGTTAGCCTCTGCGCGACTCATCTTTTTTAACTTTCGCAATGCGAGCGTGACGTTATCACTAACCGTCAAATGACGGTAAAGGGCGAACTGTTGAAACACAAATCCGATACTTTGCCTGAGTGCAAGCACGTCAGTACTTGGGCTTGTGATGTCAGCACCACGAAAACTAATTGTGCCAGAGGTGGGTTCTACCAAGCGATTCAAACAACGAAGCAAGGTTGATTTTCCACACCCAGAAGGGCCCATCACGACTTTAAGCTCACCTTGCAACAGCTCAAGGTTGACACCGTTTAACACGGTGTGATCGTCGAATTTTTTGACAAGATTGCGAACTTCAATAAGTGCCATGTTAAGCATCTCCTATGCCAGGCACACGAAAGTGCTTTTCAATCTGTAGCGCGCCACGGACTAGGATCCAGTAAATTCCAAAATACAGAACCCCGACTGCTAAATAGACCTCAATTCCGCGAAGCGTGGTCGCCGTGAGGTTCATCGCCTGCTTAGTCATCTCGGGGATACCTACGGTGTAGGCGAAAGGAGAATACTTGAGTATCGACGTGAACTCATTGATCATTCCGGGTACCGCGAAGCGTAGCATTTGAGGGGCTTCAATGTACCTAAAAATTTGGAGGCGACTCATGCCGCTTGCTCGCGCAGCCAGAATCTCAGAGGCGCTTACCGCTTGTAGGGCGCCTCGAAAGACTTCAGACAGATAGGCTGCCGCAATGAGCCCTAAGCTTAACGCCATCGCGGCGAGTGGGCTGACTTTTAAGCCAATACTTGGCAGCCCAAAATACACCATAAACAGAAGCACTAAAACAGGGATGCCTCGAAACACATACGTTAAAACATCGAGCACCCAACCGATACGCTTTGTGCCAAGCTGCCTGAGGCCTGCCATAACAAGCCCGACTAGCAGAGCCGTTGCGCTACACGTCAACGTGACGAGTAGCGTGTGCCCGAGCCCTTGTGCTAACTGTTCAAGGATATCGAGAAAGTTCATGCCAATTTTTTGAGCGCGCTACTTCAACCATTGATCAACGATAGCTTTGACTTTTTCTGGCCCGATCTCTTTTAAGTATTTATCAAAGTCATCGCGACGGGCAGAACCCTTTGCGAACGCAAAGCCTAGCTTGTCAAAACCTGTAAACACACGGGCGCTTTCAACCGGTAATTTAAGTTTATAGACATAGTTTGCAAAGACCGGTTCTTCAATGAACGCCAAATCAAGATTGCCATTTTGCAAGTCAGTCATTGCCTCGCTGTACGAGGGATAGAGTTTGACTTGACTCAAAGAGTAATAGCCCTTTGGTTCGAATTCGTTCTTAATCAGATCGCTATAAGCCATCCCACGCGGATAGCCAATTGAGTATTTTTTGAGTTCAGAGAGATCATTGATTTTGATGTTGCGACTCTTTAAGCTGACCAAGTGCCACGCATTATCGTAGTAGGGTTGCGAAAAATCCATCACCTCTTTACGTTTGTCGGTGATAGAGATACCCGAAAACGCGACGTCGGCTTGTCCGCTTGATACAGCACCCAGCATGCCTTGCCAATCGTAAGGTGTAATTTTTAGTGTGCAGCCACGTGCTTTGCAGTAGCCTTGAAAAATGTCGAGATCCACACCTTGTATCTTTTTGTTTTCTTCAAAAAGCATCGGAGGGGATGTGGGCGAAACGGCGACCTTGATTTCTTTACCTGACTTATTGTCTGAGCAACCCGTCAGAAAAATCAGAGTCAGGCACAAAGCCTTGATGAACTGTCGTGTAAGCATCATAAAAGTACCCTAATGTCATAGGCGTGACGCGCGAAAGTGACGTCTGAAGTCGCAGTGTATCTCACGTGACCTTTTGTCCTGCAGCTAGCATCCAGCGCTTCATTACCGTTTGATCAGTGGCATCGACGTTAAGCGACACCTCATTGAGAAGTGGCAAATCGAGTTTGACCTCGTCGGCCAGCGCTTTGGCCAAATGCAAATCTTTGCTGACGATATTGACCAGCGAGAAAAACGCCTCGGGCGAGCGTGCCCAGGCTTGATAGTGCTGACGCGTCATCGCGCCGTCAAGCGACATAAAGTTTCTGCCGCTGCTGACTTCAAGAATTGGTGCAATTTGTTCAATGCTCACGCCGTGTTTGGCTGCTAACTCAAAGGCCTCTGCTGCGAGATAGATGCTCGCAATGCCGAGCATGTTATTGATGACTTTGATCACCTCTGCTGCGCCTAGCGCACCACACCGAAAAATTTCAGTTCCCATCGAGCGCATTAGGGGCTCGGCTCTGTTTAAGTCTTGATCATCACCACTCATCATGATGGTGAGGGTGCCAAGCTCTGCCTTGACTAAACCGCCGCTGACCGGAGCATCGATCAAGTGCGCGCGAGTGTGTTTAAGGCCTGCCGCAATCTGTTTGAGTGTTGAGGGTAGGGTGGTACTCATGATGCAGACTAACGGTTGATGCTCGGGGGGGATCGCCGCAATAAATCCAGTGGGGCCGCAGGTGACCGATATAATTTGCTCGTCATTCGCAACAAGCACGATGATGGCGTCTGCCAACGCACAGTCTTGCGGATCCTGTGTGACGGTCATTCCCTCCTTTTTGAACGCCTCGAGTACGCTTGGGTCTTGATCGCAGATGGTCAAGTCGAAACCAGCACGTTTGATGCAGCGCGCCATACGCGAGCCCATGTTGCCAGCGCCGATGAGCGCTACGGTTCTGATTGTCATAAGAAGTCTCTGAAACATTGTTGTGCTGAGCGGTGTGTGAGGCGGATCGTAAAGAGCCCAGCTTTTTCAGTATCTTAAGACAATTGCCCAAAGAGTGGCATACTTTTGCTTTAAGCCGCTGCTAGGTTCTTCTTCTCTGCGCTGAACGTAGCGGCATAGAGCAAGTGTGTTTTAGACGCGTCGAACCTCTTTAAAGGATGTTAATTAGCCGTGAACAGCAAAACGAGCGCAATTTCTGGGTTAGCGTTCGCGACGCTTTTATTTGTCGGGCTGATCATGGGCGCCAATCATGTGGCAGCGCGTATTGCCTTTGATCATGGTCTAAATGTTGCTACCGCTGTGGTGGTGCGCAGCTTAGTGACTGCGGTTGTGGTGAGCTTAATTGTTTACTTTCAAGCGGTACCTATTCGGCTCACGCTTAAACATAAAAAAGTATTGCCTGCGATCGGTTTGCTAGTGACGATTCAAAGCTTAACCATTTATTCGTCGGTGGCCTTGCTGCCAGTGTCTTTAGCCTTATTGGCCTTTAACACCTACCCACTCTGGACGGCCTTTTGGTCTCGTGTCATTTATGGCCAGCGGCCTGAGCGACAGGTGCTTTTGGCAATGCCGATTATGCTGATCGGCTTGGCACTGGCCTTAGATGTCTTTGGAGCTGCCTCGGGCTTAGGCGCCAAAGCGCAGTGGGTCATGATTGGGGTCGGGGTCGCCTTCGCGCTCACCGCTGCTGCGACGTTTGGCTTAGTGTTGACCTTGACGCAAAACGAAGCCTCTGACCTAGATGGCCGTGTTCGCACGGCGACTACGATGTGGATGGTGGGGCTCTTAGCGATCATTGGTACGCAGGTGATGGGCGACTTTCAATGGCCCACCGCGACAGCAGGTTGGTGGGGCTTGGCGTTATTGACGATTTTTTATGGTACTGGCTTCACCGTGATGTTCATTGTGCTACCGCGCTTAGGGGTTGTGGGCAACTCATCGATCATGAGTATCGAACCCATCTTTGCCTTGGTCTTGAGCTGGTTTATTTTGGATCAAAAAATTGCCTTGATACAAATTGTGGGTGCATGCGTAGTGGTCGGGCTTGTGATTAAGCTTGGATTGAGAAAGCAAGTTACGTCGAAGACGACTCGCTAAAACTAACCTTCACTCGCGCAAGTGAGGGACGATAAACGCAGAATTAGCGTTGTGCGCGTGATCGTAAATAGAGAGACTTGGATTGGTCAACTTGGTTGTTTATACTGATCAACCCAGCTTAATTTATCGCGTGGGTCACATTTAAGTTGGAGTCATCTCGTCATGTTTGGTAAAAAAACTTCTCCCAAAATTGTTCGTTCAACCGACGAATCGTTTGAGACCATCATTGGGCAGTCGACCGAAATTCATGGCCAGATCATTGCCACGCAAAGTTTACGCATTGATGGCAGCGTGACCGGTGATATCCGTGTGTCGCAGGGCAGCAGTGTGAGCTTGGCGATCGGTTTAACAGGCGTGGTGCAAGGCGATATTCATGCGCAGCGTTTGATTGTGGGCGGGCGAGTGATCGGTAACATTTTTGTGACCGAGACAGTTGAGTTGCACGATAGTGCAGACTTACACGGCGATATCACCTATGGTCAAATCAGCATTGAACCGGGTGCAAAAATTAACGGTCGGATGATCACTCAAGCAAACGCGCAACAAGGCGAATTGACTATTGAGGGCAAACCTACTTTGGTTGGCGCTACTTCGAGCCAGGCACTACCAGCACCTGCATCGGATTAACAAATTGGCCGTGGCGCAAGACTTCAAAATGAAGATGTGCACCAGTGGTACGTCCGGTTAATCCAACTTCAGCGATTTTTTGTCCACGCGTGACAGTTTGCCCAACGGTGACGTTGAGCTTACTTGCATGGGCATATTTTGATACATAGCCTTCTGCATGTTTGATTTGCACGGTGAGGCCGTAGGCGCCATCCCAACCCGCCTGCAGCACGGTACCGTTACCCGCCGCCAGAATCGGAGTGCCGACCTTCGCGACGAAATCAATACCTGAATGTTGTGCGATAGTGCGAGTGATCGGATCAACCCGAGGCCCAAAGTTGCTGTTCAAACCAAGCGCCATGGGTAGCGGAGCCCCAAGCGGAAGTTGGGTCAGTAATTGATAACGAGTGGCCCAAAGCTCTTGTAAGCCAAGTGCTGTTGTGTTGAGCGACGAGATCTTAGCGATCGTGTAGTCAAGTTCGTCTTCAAGGTAGGCGTTGGGGCTAGACTTAAAGACAACAGGGCGCAAGGGGCCACCTCGCCCCGAAGAGTCTGATATTTTATTTTTAATCGGTGCGGGTGCAGCGAGAGTCGCAAAGCGCTCTTTCAGTGTGTTCAACTCGCCAATCTTATTAGTCATGGCTGTCATTTGAGCATTCAAGGCGTCTAGCTTTTTACGGTACAGCGCATCAATTTCTTTTTTCTCGCGACTGAACTGCATGGCGGTTTCTTTGAAGTCGCCGTGCATCAATGCGAGTTGATGTTCATACGACGCGACTAAGTCTTTTTGTTTTCTATCACGCTGCGCCAGTGCCGTTTGTTGGGATTGGGTGATGCGTTCGAGCTGTTTTTGATATTGCGCGTCAGTCTCGGCGAGTTCTTTTATTCGGCTGGATTGAGCGTCAGCGAGTTCTTTCGCGCGTTTGTCTAAAGCTGCCTGATGCTGTTGAGTCAGGCGTGTCAGTTGTTGCTGGTGCTGCGCGAGCACGGCCTGTTGTTCATCTGCCGTAATCACATCGCCCATGGTGCGAGCTAATTTAGGCTGAAACTGTAGCGCAATCCTAAAACCAAAAAAATGAATACTCACGCCAACCATAATCAGCAACACGCCGGCCAAGATC
>JARXAG010000195.1 GCA_029866055.1 Burkholderiaceae bacterium | reverse complement strand
TTGGATTCGCGAACAAGCTTTTTGCGCGCAGACTGCGCCGCGCATCACGGGCCGCCGCCAGCGACAATTGCTGTGCAAGGAGTTCATCGAACTTAATACGCAACCACGACGGATGCGTGTGCTCAATTAAAGCGTTCGCATCCATGTCTGGCGTCGGTGCATGAAGCGTACGGATCGCCTCACTAAAACTTTGCAGTCCCAAGCGTTTGACGAGCTCGGGTTCAAGCGTGTCGCTGAGTTCGACTTGTTCGAGCGCCTGCCCAATCGCTTTACGCAAACTTGGTTGAGACAAGCCCTCTGTTGTTGGGTACACAGGCGTCAACGCTGCCGGTAACGGCGAATCTGCAACCGTGACTTTGGGATGAATGATCTCATACCCATGCAAGCCACCGCGTACCTCGCCCCGAATGCGCCAGCGCCGACCAACCTGCATCTGTTGTTGTTGATTGGGATAAAAGGTGAGCCATCTCAAGCCGATCTCACCAGTGTCGTCTTGTACGACTGCAGTCAACTGCCGGCGTGGTTGATAACTGGCGTCAGACCGAATCACCGTGGCTTCGATCTGCGCAGAGTGGCCTGGGCGCAGATCCGCAATCGGCATGATTTCGGTTTCGTCTTCGTAACGAAGCGGCAAGTGCAAAATTAAATCATGTGCACTCACCAAGCCCAAACGCTCTAGCTTTTGTTTAGTCGTGGCAACCGCTTTAGGGCGTGCCGAAACTTTTGAGGGGGTGTGCTGAGCGGTACGCACGACAAAATCGCTGTGATTAAGCGCTAGACGACGATAATGGCTTCAATCTCAAACTGAGCGCCCTTTGGCAAGCTTGCAACGCCAACGGTTGAGCGCGCCGGAAATGGTTCAGGCAGCAACTCGGCCATGATGCCATTGGCAATCGCAAACTGACCTAAGTCAGTCAAAAACAGGGTGAGTTTAACGATGCTGTCTAGACGACCACCGGCCGCCTCGATCACTGCTTGCATATTGGCGAACGACTGGCGAACCTGCGCCTCAAAATTTTCTGAGACCATGTTGCCCGTTGCGGGTACCAGGCCAATCTGACCCGACAAATAAACGGTTCGACCCGCTGGGGCCACAATTGCCTGCGAATACGGGCCGACGGCTGCGGGGGCCGCGTTCGTGTGAATGACTGACTTTGACATGAGGGCTATCCTTCAGTTGACTACTGAATTGTACCGCCCACACGTCACACGTCAGAGTCAGCCCCTACTGGGTCCATCCCGAGCTCGCGCAATTTACGCGTAATGGTATTGCGACCCATCCCTAAGCGAGCTGCGGCTTCGACCCGCCGGCCACGACAGACCTCAAGCGAAGACTGCAATAACGTACGCTCAAACTGACGGGTCAAGGCTGTCCAAACCTCTGGTTCTGAGCGCGACAGCCGAACGTTTGCATCAAGCGCCAGTAGCTCTTGCCAAGTGTGGCTGACGCCGCCTAAGTCGAGGCCTGAACCAATGCGTGTCGCGCCAGTTTTGGCTGCGCGAACTTCAGGCGGCAAATCTCCTACCTCAACAGTTTGCCCAGGTGCCATGACGGTCAACCAATGACAAAAATTTTCAAGCTGCCGCACATTACCTGGGTAATCGAATTGTGCAAGCGCATGCACAGCCGATTCTGACAATCGTTTGACCGGCACACCCACTGCTCGGGCTGACACTGACAAAAAATGTTTGGCAAGATCGGCGACATCTTCGCGCCTTTCACGCAGCGCAGGTAATCTTAGGCGAATGACATTCAAACGATGAAACAAATCCTCGCGAAATTTTCCTTCTTGAACGCGCTCTTCAAGCGGCTGGTGGGTAGCAGCCACAATCCTGACATCAACCCGCACGGGCTGCGCACCACCTACCCGGTAGAAGGTTCCTTCTGATAAAACGCGCAACAGCCGCGTTTGTAATTCAAAGGGCATGTCGCCGATTTCGTCTAAAAATAAGGTTCCACCACCTGCTTCTTCAAAACGACCGCGACGCAACGCATTGGCGCCCGTGAAGGCGCCGCGCTCGTGGCCAAATAACTCGGCCTCGAGCAAATCACGCGGAATGGCAGCAGTGTTTAAGGCAACAAACGGCCCTTTTGAACGTGCACCATGACTGTGCAACGCGCGTGCCACCAACTCTTTTCCTGTTCCAGACTCTCCGGTGATTAACACCGTGACGTTGGATTGCGCCAAGCGTCCAATCGCACGAAACACCTCTTGCATGGCAACCGAGGCCGACTGCGTCAACATCCCCCGATCCGTGGCAAGCGCATTGGGAGCCGAAGCTTGTGCCGAGAGCTCTTCTGCCGAGGGCTCTTGCATCGCGCGCGAAATCAGAGCCACCGCCTCGTTAATATCGAAGGGTTTGGCGAGGTAATCAAAGGCACCACCTTGAAAGGCAGAAACGGTGCTATCAAGATCGCTGTACGCCGTCATAATAATGACCGGCAGTGTGGGATATTTTTCTTTGACTTCTTTGAGCAGTGCCAAGCCATCCGTGCCTGGCATCCTGATATCTGAGACGAGCGCTGAAGGAGACTCGAGCTTTAAAGCCGCTGACACCTCTGAGGCGTTTACAAAACTACGCGTAGGGATATTGGCACGGCTTAGCGCCTTTTCAAGCACCCAGCGAATAGCTTGATCATCATCCACGATCCAGACTGGTTTCATCAAAAAGGCTCCATAGGTAACTGCAAACGAAACTCGGTGTGTCCGGGTTGCGACTCGAATTCAATCACACCGCCATGCTGTTGAATAAAATCTTGCGCGAGACTTAAGCCAAGCCCAGTCCCCCCATCTCGCCCCGTCACAAGCGGATGAAAAATACGTTCTTTCAGGATCTCTGGTACTCCAGGCCCGTTATCAATGACCGTGACAACAGCCGCCAGACGGTGTTGTTTATGTCTCAACAACACTTGGCGCGCAATCCGGGTCTTGATCGTAATGTGGGGTGACTGTGTCGGGTGAAAGCCCGTCATCACTTGTGCCGCGTTACGAACAATATTCAACAGCGCCTGCATCACTCGCGCAGGATCCGCCCGAAACTCTGGCATTGACGCATCGTAGTCACGCAGCAATGCCACCTCGCGAAACTCAGCGCGCACCAAGGCACACACGCGTTCGCAAATCTCATGAATATTGACGGCCTGCCATTGAACTGGCATCCGTTGCGGCGCGGCCAAGCGGTCAACTAAGGCCTGCAGGCGGTCAGCCTCAGAAATAATGACGCTGGTGTACTCACGCAAGGCTGGGTCAGGTAGTTCTGACTCGAGCAGCTGGGCAGCGCCGCGCAAACCACCGAGCGGGTTCTTCACCTCGTGCGCTAGGTTGCGCAACAGTTCGTGTTGGGTATCAATTTCGTCTACCAAGCGACTACTGCGGTCGACCAATACACGTTGTTCTAAGTCTTTGATTTCTATTAAGGCAGACCACAATGGCTGTGACAAGGCCACAGAAGTCACCGCAACCTCAACAGTCTCTACACCACGCCGCACGCGTGCAAATTGCCGACAATCCGCGACCTCGCCACGACAGGCCTGTTGTATCGAGTGCGCAAGCGCCTTGTCGCGATCAAACAAAAAGGCGGCCGGCTGCCCCAATAGGTTACGCCGAGACCGCCCAAACATCACTTCTGCTGCCGCATTTGCCTCTACAACTTCTCCAGCCGAGTTCAGTAAAAGAACCGTGGTGGAGAGTAGATCGAAGGCATCAGCGGAGTACATGGTATTCGGGTCACACGAGACCCGACTCCAGGGTTAAACAGCAAATTACAGGCTGTAATACATGTCGAATTCGACGGGATGGGTCGTCATACGCAAGCGATTGACTTCTTGCATTTTCAGATCCACGTAGGCATCAAGCATTGCATTACTAAACACACCACCGCGGGTCAAGAATTCGCGATCTTTGTTGAGCTCGTCGAGCGCTTGCTCGAGTGAGCTGCAAACGGTTGGGATCTTTGCATCTTCTTCGGGTGGCAAATCGTACAGATTTTTGTCTGCTGGATCGCCTGGGTGAATCTTGTTTTGCACGCCATCCAGACCAGCCATCATCAAGGCCGAGAAGCACAAGTATGGGTTCGCAAGTGGATCAGGGAATCGTGTTTCGATACGACGGCCTTTTGGATTGGCAACGTAAGGAATACGAATCGAAGCTGAGCGGTTGCGTGCTGAATAAGCCAGTTTCACAGGCGCTTCGTAATGTGGGACCAAACGCTTGTAAGAGTTGGTGCCAGGATTAGTAATTGCGTTAAGCGCGCGAGCGTGCTTGATGATGCCGCCGATGTAATACAACGCAAATTCAGACAGACCGGCGTAGCCATTGCCCGCGAACAGGTTTTGACCGTCTTTCCAGATTGACTGGTGAACGTGCATACCCGAACCGTTGTCACCGACCACAGGCTTTGGCAAGAATGTTGCCGTTTTGCCATAGGCGTGTGCGACGTTATGCACGGTGTACTTGAGGATTTGATTCCAGTCAGCACGTGTCACTAAGGTGCTGAACTTGGTACCGATTTCCATTTGACCGGCACCGGCCACTTCATGGTGATGCACTTCGACTGGGATGCCGGCTTCTTCAAGCAACAAGCACATCTCTGAACGCATGTCTTGCATTGAGTCAACCGGAGGCACTGGGAAGTAACCGCCTTTGACGCGTGGACGATGGGCCATGTTGCCGCCCTCTGAGTCAACGCTGCTTGACCAGTGTGCTTCGTCTGACTTGATCTTGACGTGGCAGCCTGACATGTCGTCGCCCCAGGTCACGCCGTCGAAGACAAAAAATTCTGGCTCAGGGCCGAAGAAGGCGGTGTCGCCTAAACCACTGGACTTGAGGTAGGCTTCAGCACGCTTCGCAAGCGAACGTGGATCGCGATCATAGCCCTTCATATCTGAAGGCTCGACCACGTCGCAGGTCAGAATCATGGTTGACTCTTCACGGAACGGATCCATGTGAGCGGTATTTGGATCGGGAATCAGGAGCATGTCTGAGGCTTCGATGCCTTTCCAGCCAGCAATTGACGAACCGTCAAACGCGTGACCTTCGGTAAACTTTTCGGTGTTCATCTGGCTGACAGGAACCGAAACGTGTTGCTCTTTGCCCATGGTGTCCGTAAAACGAAAGTCGACAAACTTGACTTCGTCTTCGGCAATCTTCTTTAGAACATCTTGAGAGGTGCTCATACTGACTCCGGAAAAGTGAAAATGATGACTATTAAAATTTGCTGCGAGATCATCGTGATTGATAATAAGCAACATTCATGCCAGACATTTTGAACTGAAAATGCCCAAAAAAGTGCAGGTTAAGCACCATTAAAGTGCATTTTATAGAAAACAATGCACCAAAATAGTGATTTTACAAAAACAACGCTTGCAATTCATTCAGAAACCGCCAACCTAGCTCGGTTGCCTGCAAACGCAACGGATCGTCGACCAACAAACCTTTTTGCGTGGCTAACAGCAAAGCTTTGTTCATTGAGGCGATCGGTAACCCACAGCGCTCAGTGTACAGCGTGGACGCCACGCCTTTTTCAAGCCGCAGGGCATTTAGCATGAACTCAAACGGTAATTCGGCAGTTTTGAGCTGTCGCCTTTGACTGATGTGAGTGGCGTCACGCGCAAGGGCCGCTCGCATCCAGTTTTCGGGATGACGTTGGCGGGTCTGCCGTTCAATTCGATCGTGAAACGAGAGCTTGCCGTGCGCGCCTGGACCAAGGCCTAAATAATCGCCAAACTCCCAGTAGTTCATATTGTGGCGCGCACGCGCACCTGGCTTGGCAAATGCCGAGACCTCATAGCGTTCAAAACCAACCCTCTGCGCCAAGGACACGATGGTCTCTTGCATGTCACAGGCAAGCTCATCATCAGGCACGGCAGGTGGGTACTTGGCAAAGACGGTGTTGGGCTCGAAGGTCAGGTGATACATCGACAAATGTTCGGTGCCAAAACTGAGCGCCTCGCGCGCATCTTGCTCACATTGCGCAAGCGTTTGCCCAGGCAGTGCAAACATCAAATCTAAATTGACGCGACCCACCGCGCGCTGCGCCATCTCAATGGCGGCGCGAGCCTGCCGCGCGTCATGCACGCGGCCCAACGCTAATAATTTGGCATCATCAAACGATTGGATTCCGAGCGAAATTCGGTTCACGCCACTCGCTGCATAGGCCATAAAACGCTCGGCTTCAGCGGTGCCTGGGTTAGCCTCGAGTGTAATTTCAGCATCGGGCCACAAATTTAAGTGCGAGCGCAACATCGCCAATAGACGCTCTATACCCGGTGCGCTCAGCAAACTCGGTGTGCCCCCACCAATAAAAACGGTATGCACCTGCCGGCCCCAAATATCAGGCAAGGCTTGCTCAAGGTCAGCTTGCAGCGCATCAAGATAGCGCGACTCGGGAAGTATGGCCGGTTGCTCGTGTGAATTGAAATCACAGTACGGGCACTTGCGCACGCACCACGGCACATGCACATACACAGACAAAGGTGGTAACGCACTCAAGCGCGGGCGATCTGCGATATCAGCGATTGCGCCCAACTTTGACTGCTGCGCACTCGCAATCGGAATCACGCGACTCATTGTTGTTGTCCCTCTGGTAGCTGTCGTTTCGCTCGGTTCATGCGCGAATTGCCTGAGCTGCACTCTCGATCACGCGGCTCATCGTGATGGCGCCGTCACGAGATGACGCGCCTCAAGCTGCTTGAGTAATTGCTGTAACGCTTGCCCGCGATGGCTGATTGTATTTTTAAGCGCGGGGTCGAGCTCTGCTGCGGTACAGCCCTGCTCGGGCAAATAAAAATAGGGGTCATACCCGAAACCGTTTGCGCCTTGCGGCTGATCAACGATCTCACCAAACCAGTTTGCTTCGGCAACAATGGGCTGCGGGTCATCGTGGCGAGTGACCAGCACCAACACTGCAACGTACCAGGCTCGGCGGTTGCTCTGCCCTTGCAACACGCGCACTAGCTTTTGATTGTTGGCTGCATCACTGCGCGAACCGTGCTCAGCTTCGGCGTACCGGGCTGAATGAATACCGGGCTCGGCGTTGAGCGCTGCAACGCACAGACCCGAGTCATCGGCCAAGGCCGGCAAACCTGATAACAAACTGGCATGGCGCGCCTTGGCAAGCGCGTTTTCGAGAAACGTGGGATGCGGCTCGGGCGCGTCGGGGATGTTCAATGCACCTTGCGGGATCAACTTCACGCCAAGCGGCGCAAACAGCGCGTCAAACTCACGCAGTTTTCCAGCGTTGCCTGA
>JARXAG010000191.1 GCA_029866055.1 Burkholderiaceae bacterium | reverse complement strand
TTTCATTAACTCAAGCCCGGGTATCACGCCATCAAACATCACCGACTGATCGCCATTGACCTGATGCAAATGACGAAAATACGACTCGCGCGCCTGCTCGAAGAGCTCGGGCGAGATCGAGGCGGGGTCGGCATCGACGGTCAGCATGCGCATCACCAGGTTTTTGGCCCCTTTACCGATAAAGGTGGCAATCTGAGCTTGAGGCAGGCTGGATAGCCCCAGCTCTTGACGCATGGTGTTGGCCGCGTTGGCCAGATCGGGGATGGTATCCATTAAGGTGCCATCCAGATCAATCAGCACAGCATCAAAGGCGAGAGGTTTGCGGGTAGCGCTAGAGGGTGAAGACATTATGTTGCATCTAGGAGATGGTTAACGAGACACTGATGGTAGTTTTTTCAGTGAAAAGGATGATAGTCACCGTAAAGAGTGGGCCGTACCAGCAGGGTGAAAACGCTTAAATCGAGCCAGTTTCGGCCAGTTTGAGTTGTTCGCGCATGTTTTGAATCACCACGGCGTAATCGGGTTGCCCAAAGATCGCCGAACCTGCAACAAAGGTGTCTGCCCCGGCGGCTCGGATGGCACCAATGTTGTCGACCTTGACGCCTCCATCGACTTCAAGGGCGATCGGCTGGCCGCCAGCTTGCACATGCGCATCGATCAGTGCGCGCACCTGACGAAGTTTATCCAGCGTGCCAGGAATAAAGCTTTGACCCCCATAACCCGGGTTGACCGACATCAACAAAATAATATCGACCTTATCCATGACATGGGTGAGCCAATGCAGGGGTGTGGCCGGATTAAAGACCAAACCCGCCTGACAGCCCTGATCGCGAATCAGGGCGAGGCTACGGTCGACATGCCGCGAGGCCTCGGGGTGAAAGGTGATGACATTGGCCCCTGCCTTGGCAAACGAGGGGATTAAGCTGTCGACCGGCTCAACCATCAGATGCACATCGATGGGAACGCTGACATGGGGGCGGATGGCCTCGCACACCATTGGACCGATGGTCAGATTGGGTACGTAGTGATTATCCATGACATCAAAGTGGATCCAGTCGGCGCCAGCTGCGACAACATTTTTGACCTCTTCGCCCAAACGGGCGAAGTCAGCAGATAAAATGCTGGGCGCGATACGTGCTTTTGGTCGGGCAGTCATTTCTGGCATGATGTTCGGAAACCAAAATAAAGTTGTTCCATTATTGCAGTTTTCTTTGGATCTCATTGTGAAACCATTTGAGTTAACCGTGGCAGTCGAGCCTCGCTTTGTGCCTGAGCAATCAGATCCGGCCAAGCAACAGTTTGTTTTTGCGTATACGGTGCGCATTACCAACACCGGCGAGCGGCCCGCTCAGGTCATCAGCCGGCATTGGGTGATCAGCGACAGCGAACAAGTCGCCCAAGAGGTGCGTGGTTTGGGGGTGGTGGGTCAGCAACCGTTGCTGGGGCCTGGCGAAACCTTTGAATACACTAGCGGCTGCCCCCTTAAAACGCCTGTCGGCACCATGCGCGGCAGTTATCATTGCGTGGGTGAAAACGGGGTGCCCTTTGAAGTTGAAATCCCTGAATTTGTGTTGGCCATGCCTCGCACCTTGCATTGAAGGTCGGATTACGCCAACGTCAACACCTCTTAAAACGCTAAAGACAAGGTAACTCGCGATGCCACGTATTTTTTTTCGAGCTCTGCTGTTGGGTGTGTTGGCGACCTTGGCCGCCTGTTCAAGCCCGCCTCTTGTGCCAGACTCGAGTCCGACGGCCGGTGCCCAAGCGCCGGTCGTGGTGCCCGCGGCTCCGATGGCAGACAGTGCTGCGCGGGCTCTGGGCGGTAAATTTGTAGCGGCGGGTTGGGGTGAGCTACCCGGCTGGACCAATGACGATTTGCGTGGTGTCTGGATGACCTTTTTGCGTAATTGTGCTGGGTTGATGCGCCCAACCGCCTTAAATTTAGCAGGGCCGACGCGTGCAACGCCGCGCGCTTGGCAAGCGGTCTGTGCGGCAGCCACTGACCCAGCGCGGGCGCCCGCAGCCAACAATCCCGAGGCAGTTCGCAAGTTTTTGCAAACGTGGCTAAGCCCGTGGCGACTTGATGGTGCAGACGGCAAACCCGCTAGCAGTATTGTGACGGGCTATTACGAGCCGTTGGTGGTGGGGTCGCGTCAGCAAGGTGGGGTCTATCAGTGGCCTCTTTACACGGTGCCGGCTGATTTGCTGACCATCGATTTGGGCAGAGTGTATCCAGAACTTGCCGGTAAGCGAGTGCGTGGCAAGCTCGAAGGCAATCGAGTCGTGCCTTACGACAGCCGGGCAAGCCTTGAGGCGTCGGGGCGCAAGCCACCGGTCGTGGTGTGGGTCAATGACCCGGTTGATAATTTCTTTTTACAAGTGCAAGGCTCGGGTCGTGTCCAGCTGAACGACGGCCCCGGCGCTGGGCAAACGATACGCGTCGCGTATGCCGACCACAATGGGCACCCTTACGTGTCGATTGGAAAGTGGCTCGCCGATAAAGGTGAGATGCAGTTGTCACAAACCTCTATGCAAAGCATTCGCGAGTGGGCCAAGCGTAATCCTAAGCGTGTGCCCGAGATGCTCAATGCCAATCCAGCCTTGGTATTTTTTAAAGAAGAGACCATTACCGATCCAGAAATCGGGCCTAAAGGCGCCTACGGGATCCCGTTGATGGCGCAGCGCTCGATTGCCGTCGACACTAATTTTGTGCCCTTGGGCACACCCGTGTTTTTGGCAACGACACAGCCTGCTTCAACCCAAACGCTCAATCGCCTGGTGTTTGCGCAAGACACGGGCACTGCCATTAAGGGGGCTGCGCGCGCCGACTTTTATTGGGGGTTTGGTGAAGCCGCAGGGGCGCAAGCCGGCCGCATGAAACAGGCCGGGCAAATGTGGGTGCTTTGGCCTAAGCAGGCTGGCGCACCTAGTGCGCGCTGAGCCACCCTTGAAAACCTCAATTGTTGTCTGCGGCACAGGCATCGTGGGGTTGGCCACGGCGCTGGCCTTGGCGCGACGCGGCCAACAGGTCACCTTGCTGGGCCCGCGCAAGACCTTTGCGCCCGCCACGCCTGAGGTCTTTCATCCTCGGGTGTACGCCATTTCACCGGCAAGCCAACGATTTTTAGCGTCGATTGGGGTGTGGAATATGCTCGACGCACAGCGCTCAACCGCTGTGCAAGCCATGGAGATCCATGGTGATGGTGCAGGGCTTGTCAATCTGAACGCGTGGCAGGCGGCGATCCCAGAGCTAGCTTGGATTGTCGAGTCGGGTGAGATCGAACGCGTGCTGACCCAGGCGGTACAGATTTTTGGCTTGAATTGGATCGAAGAAAAGTTTGCGACCTACAGCAAAGCGGGTGATGCCGATTACTCCTGCGTCACGACCGACCGAGGCACCGTCTTGCAAGCCGAGCTGTTCATCGCAGCTGATGGCGCCCAGTCGCCTTTGCGCGCGGCTGCGGGTTTGCCTGTCGATATCAAACCCTACGGCGTGACGGCAATCGTTGCACATCTGAATTGCGCGCGGCCACATCAAGGCACTGCCTTTCAATGGTTTAACGAGCAAGGCGTTCTCGCCTTATTGCCGATGCCTTCTACCCAGGCAGGCTCTCAAGTGTCTGTGGTGTGGTCGCTCAAAGAGTCGCTGGCGCAAGAGTTGTTGGCGTTACCGTCGTCAGAGCAGGCTAAACAACTGAGTGCTCGCCTCGCAACGCTCACCGCAGGCCGGGTGGGCGAGCTCACGCTTCTCGGTGCGCTTCAGGCCTTTCCGTTATCTTTAAATCAGTCGCCGATGATTGGTGAGCGCATTGCCTTGGCCGGTGACGCAGCGCATCGCTTGCATCCACTGGCTGGGCAGGGATTAAACTTGGGATTGGGTGACGTCGAGGCCTTAGTCGAGGTGCTGGCCGAGCGCGAAGCCTTTCGCAGTGCCGGTGATGCGATGGTGTTGAGGCGTTATCGCCGTGCTCGTGCTGAGCCCGTGTTGGCGATGCGAGTGGTGACAGATGGATTACATCGGTTATTTGAGGTGCAAAGTGCGCCGGTGGCGTGGTTGCGCAATATAGGGATGTCGGCGGTTGAAAAAATGCCGCTGTTTAAGCGATACTTAATCGCCGGAGCCTCTCGCTAAGAGTGGTGCCTAAGCAAGACGTACATATCGATCAGGAGTAGTACGGTTGAAAAAATTTATGAACTTCCAATGGCTTGTCACGCTGTGTTTGTTGGGTAGTCTGTCGGTGGCCTGGGCTCAAAAAGCCCCAGTGGCCGATGCGAACCTCGAGGCCAAAACGCAGGCCGTGCAAAAACTTTTTGCAGAGCGTTTTGGCAATCCGCCTATCAGTGCCGTGCGCTTGACCCCTTATGGCTTGTACGAAGTGCAGCTTGGGATGGATTTGGTTTACACCGACGAGAAAGTCAATTTTGTTTTAGACGGCACCTTAATCGATGCAAAGACTCGTCGCGACATTACCCGCGAACGTCAAGACTCTTTGGCACAAATGCCCTTTGATCAATTGCCTTTCGAGTTATCTTTCAAACAGGTGCGTGGCGATGGTTCGCGCAAAATGGCAATCTTTGAAGATCCAAATTGCGGCTACTGTAAGCAGTTGCGAAAAGCAATTGATAGCATTAACAACGTCACGATCTTTACTTTCCCATATCCGATCTTGTCACCAGATTCAACGCAAAAAGTGCGTAATGCGTGGTGTGCGTCAGATCGCGCTGCGGTGTGGGATGCTTGGATGCTTCAGAACAAAGTACCTGCTACGTTAAATTGCGACGTACCGATTGATCAGATGGTTGCACTTGGTCAAAAGCTCATGGTACGAGGCACGCCCGCGTTATTTTTTGCTGACGGCTCGCGAGTCGGTGGTGCGATTCCGAAAGAAGATATTGAAAAACGCCTTCAACAGGCGAAGTAGCCATCCATTCTGCAGCGAGCGTTGTCACCCGATGTCAATATCAGTTCGTTGCGTAGCTATTTTGTTACAAAAAATTAGGAGCATTCGATGCGCATTGCCGTACTAGACGATTATTTAAAGGTTGCCCCCAACATGGCCAAGTGGGATAGCCTAAACGCCGACGTCAGTTTTTTTTCTGAATATATCCAGCCTGCTGATTTGGCTAAGACTCTCGAGTCGTTCGATGTGATTGTCGCCATGCGCGAACGCTCTGCTTTTCCGGCAACGGTGATCAAGGCCTTGCCTAAGCTTCGGCTATTGATCACAACAGGCATGCGCAATAGTTCGGTTGATATGGTGGCTTGCCGTGCTCAGGGCATTGATGTCTGCGGCGCACCCGGAGACCCAAAAAGCACCGGTGCAACGGCTGAGCTTGCTTGGTCATTGCTGCTCGCGCTGTTTAAGCAAATTCCGAAAGAAGCGGCCAATATGCAGAAAGGCTTGTGGCAAACCACCATGCCCCCGACGCTTGAAGCTAAGCGCTTGGGCTTGGTAGGCGCCGGTCATTTAGGCCAGTGCGTCGGGCGTGTCGGTTTGGCATTCGGCATGGAGGTTGTCGCCTGGAGCCCAAATCTCACCGAAGAGCGTGCGGCCAAAGCTGGCGTCAAGCTAGTGTCTAAACAAGAGCTCTTTGCAACGTCGGACGCGATCAGCGTGCACATGGTGTTAAGCGATCGCTCGCGCGGCATTGTCGATGCTGAAAGTTTGCAAACGATGAAATCGACCGCCTACTTGATCAACACCTCACGCGCCGGCTTGATCGATCAGCCAGCGCTGCAAAAACTGTTGACCGAGGGCAAAATTGCGGGTGCTGGTCTTGATGTCTATGACGCCGAACCTCTGGCAGCCACCGACGCGTGGCGTCAAACACCTCGCACGTTGCTCACACCACACCTCGGCTATGTCACACCCGAAAACTTTGCAGTGTTTTACGCAAATGTCGTTGCAGATATTCAAGCTTGGGCTGCGGGTAGCCCGATTCGAGTGTTGAATTAAATGCAACCGGTATTGCCAGTGCACGTAGTTGCACGCCTATTACTTGTTTTGTTATTAGCCGCTGGGGTGTATTTTTTTAGCGGCTTTGTCGTGCCTGTGCTGGCAGCTTTGATCATTGGGTTTGCCAGCTGGCCGTTGTACTCAAGATGGGTAGAAGTGTGTGGTGGTCGCACCATGTTGGCGGCAAGCGTAGCGCTGATTTTTATCTTGCTCGTGCTTGTCGCGCCGTTGTCTGTTGCCTTGTACTACTCGGTCAACGAGGCAAGCCACCTGTTGGCCTGGCTCTTGACCGCAAACCGCGAAGGCGTAGCCGCGCCTGACTGGATTGTGGCGCTACCCTATGTTGGTGAGAGGTTGGGTAGTTATTGGGTTGAATTTTTAGGTCAACCACATGCGCTCGGCGGTCTGGTCGAGGCGATCAGCGGTCAACATATCGGTAATATCTATCGCGTCGTCTTGTCGGCAACAGGCAATGCGTTTCACATCATGCTGACCTTGTTGTTCATGCTAATCACGTTGTTTTTTGTGTACAAAGATGGCCATCGGATGGTGGGCCAACTTGATATCTTGGGCGAGCGAGTCCTGCCTTCGCGTTGGCAACGGTTTTCGCGAGTGATTCCAGCCACAATCAGTTCTACCGTGACGGGCATGGGCCTGATCGCGATCGGTGAAGGGGTCGTGTTAGGGCTGGCCTACTGGGTTGCCGATGTGCCTTCGCCGGTATTGCTCGGTGTGATCACGGCCTTCATGGCGATGATCCCAGGCGGTGCACCGTTGTGCTTTACCCTGGTCTCATTGTATTTGGTGGGCTCGGGTGCCCCCATTGCGGGCGTAAGTTTGTTTGCCTGGGGGACGATTGAGTTGTTTATCGTCGATAAAACGCTGCGGCCCCGTTTGGTAGGCGGCCCAGTCAAGCTGCCGTTCTTGCCCACGTTTTTTGGTTTAGTTGGGGGCGTCAAAACGATGGGAATCGTTGGGCTGTTTATCGGCCCAGTCTTGATGGCCTTAATGGTGGCGCTCTGGCGCGAGTGGGTGCTTGACGTCAAGGCTGCGCAGTCTGAGCGCTGAGATATCGATGTCGCTTGTTAAGGCGATTAACTCTGCGGCCGATTCGACTTGCATTTTTGACAGCACGCGAGAGCGATGTAGTTTGATGGTGGCCGCGGCAGAGCCATCGCTGTCGGCGATTTGCTTATTGGTTTTGCCTTCGATGATCGCCTCGAACACTTCACGCTCTCGCGGTGTGAGCGCTGCATAGAGCTTCTCGACGGCAAGCGTTCTGACCAACAGTGCATGAGTCGCGCGATCACTTTCAATTGCACGCTCAACAGCCACTAATAAAGTTTGCATTGAAAAAGGTTTCAACAAAAAATCGCTTGCACCCTGTTTCATGGCTTGCACGATTTGTGCGGGTAGGCTTTCACCGCTGATAAAAATAATGGGTGTGGTCCAGCCGTGACTCGCTAAGTTGGCCTGACACTCAACGCCGCTTAGGCCAGGCATACGCATGTCGAGCAGTATCACCGCGGGTGATACGGGCGTGGCATGTTGTAAAAACTCAGCAGCGCTGGCATAGGGGGTCACTGAAAAGCCTTGACGCTCTAGCGTACCGGCTAACGCACTTCTGATTGAGGCGTCATCGTCGACGAGGTAAATGTGACCAGCAGTTAGTACCTGCATAATATTGTGACACCTTAAGTTTTACCTTAGGTTACAAAAAACTGGCCGCTTATGGAATACGCCGATTAGCTTATGCTGAACTAACCGCCGCGCGCCCCGCTTCAACGGCAAACTTGGCTAAGACAAACGCGCCAGATTTGGGATCGCGGGCATCGTGTACTGCAGTGAGCGTGGTAGTGAGTTGTTTAGGGGTCAGTTCAACCACGCCATAGCCACGCGATGCGGCATTGGCAAACATAAAGTGAGGGTTGAGTTCGAGCTGTTGCGCAAGTTGCGCAGGCGTGGTGCTTGATAACGAGGTAATGCTTGTGCCACAAAATTCAACGCCAATCGCTTCGCAGTCTGGATTGTTGTAGTCAGACAACACATGCCCCACCCAGTTCTCATGAATGTCGCCACCTAACACGATAGGGTTGCTCAGGCGGGTCTGCATCATCGAATCTGTCAGGCGTCGGCGTGCTGCGGGGTAGCCATCCCAGCCATCATTTCTGATGAGCTGCCCGCCTGTAGCGCTGAAGTTGCGCCGTCCAAACAAGGTCTGCTGGCCGATGAGGTTCCATTGGCTGCGGGCAGAGGCAAATTGCTGGCTCAGCCAGCGCTCTTGAGCGTTGCCAAGCAAGGTGCGTTGCGGCTGGTTCAGGCTGTCGCACTTGCTTGGATCGATACGCGCCGAGCCTGGGCGATTGTTGGGCGTGCATGCCTGCAGATCGCGATGTTGCCGATCATCGAGCGTGTAGAGTGTGGCCAAACGCCCAAACGACACGTTGCCAAATACCTTCGCCTCATCGCCTTGTCCGTCAAGTAACTTCGCAAAACTTGCGCGCGTGACAGGCATGTTTTCATAAAACGCTTGGTATGCCGCCCGTCGACGCGCCATAAAGTTCTCGACCGGAGTCCCGGAGAGGCCCTCGTGTGTGCCGGCATAATCGTTTTGAACTTCGTGATCGTCCCAGGTCATCAGCCAAGGGTATGCGGCGTGAATCGCTTGCAGGTCGGGATCAGACTTGTGTAGTTCATAGCGACTGCGGTAGCCCGCTAGGGTCGTAATCCAACCACCCGTGGTTGGGCGGATCTCGACTGGGCGTGAGGCAGGATATTCGTAGACATAATCGCCTAGAAACAATACGAAATCGAGATTTTCGGCAAGCATATGCCGGTATGCGCTGTAATAGCCATTACCCCATTGCTGACAGGAGGCGTAGGCTAAGCGTAAGCGCTTCACATCAGCGTCGGGCGCCGGAAAGGTACGTGTGCGGCCCGTTGTGCTGCTCGCGGTGCCGGCGATGAAACGATAGAAGTAGGCACGCCCAGGCTCAAGCCCCGCGACCTCTGCGTGTACCGAGTGCCCGAGTGCTGCAGTGGCTTGAACGACGCCCGTGGTCACAACGCGAGTGAACCGCTCGTCGTGGGCAAGCTGCCAGGTCACCGCCACAGGTTTGGTGGTGAGCCCAGCGGCCTCAAGAGCGGGTGTGCCCAGACGAGTCCAAAGCACTAATGAGTTGCTTGTGGGCGAGCCACTCGCGATGCCCAAGCTAAAAGGGTCTACCGACCAAGCTTGTTTAGCCAGCCCCACGCTTGGCAACCCCAAAAGGGCCGCCGAAGCGCCAGCAATCTTAAGTAGGTCTCGACGCTGCATCAGAACAGCGCTGCGGCTCCAAACATCGCAAAAATCCCAAAGCCCACTGCCACAATCCCCAAGCCGCCAGCCAACCAGGCCAGCATCATGACGTTTGTGATGATCGCAGACGAGGCCAATACAATCGCAACCTGCAAGACGCCAGACGAAATCTCTAGGTTGTGATATTTGTGGTTGGCAAGCTCGCCCAGTGCTTGGGCTTTTTTGGCACGCTCGGCAAGTTCTTTACGACCTTCGCCGGTGTCAGGCTCAGTGTCGTAACGCTTGGAAGTTGCTGCCCATTTTTTGATTTGCTCGGCAACTTTGGGATCTTCAGCGTTTGGGCTGATTTGTGCAGCTTGCACAGCAACGTCAGTGGTAGTTTTGCGAATCGACTTTGCTTGAAAAAATGCCCATAAGTTAGACGCTTCAACCTGTTTGGTAATCACCTCGGTTTGATACGCCTTACTTAAAGTTTCGCTGATGGCTAAAAAAAGTGCCAGTACGGCAATGACAAGTGCGATTTTTTTATTTGAGGGGTCAACGTGTCCGTGTCCTGACATGACTGGGTTCCTTAGTGGCTTTGTGATTGATGAGCTTGGCTCAATAGTTTTTCGGTGTACGCAATTGCCATAGCGGATAAGACAAAGGTCAGATGAATGAGCGTTTGCCACATCAGCGTGGATTCTTCAATGCTGGGCGCATTAATAAAAGTCTTGAGTAAGTGAATCGATGAAATCCCGATAATCGCTGTTGCAAGCTTGACTTTCAACACCCCCGCGTTGACATGTGATAACCATTCAGGCTGATCGGGATGATCTTTAAGGCCCATGCGCGAGACGAAGGTTTCCCAGCCCCCAAC
>JARXAG010000159.1 GCA_029866055.1 Burkholderiaceae bacterium | reverse complement strand
TCGGATGGGTGGCGAACCACATACGTGTTCTGAGCCAAGCATCGCCCCGATTACGGACTGCCACACGAAAAATATGCGCAGGTGATGTACTGGCCAGATTTTGACCATGCGCCACCGTGGTGTACAGATACTTAAAGCCAGACGCTTGCGCCAACGCAACGTAATCCTGAGCAAAATAGCCCTGCGGCCAACAGAAGTGTTCAGTCACAGCACCAAGCCGTTGTTGCAAGCTTGCACGAGAATCAGTCAGATCTTGCTTGAGATGTTGCAGGCAGAACTCGCGCGACTCGCCGGTCAAATCCCAGCGATTATGCGTATGCGTGTGGCTATGAAACTCGAAAGAGCCCGCTTCTTGCATGGCAAGAACCTCAGACCAGCGCAACATGACTGGGTCGGGGTTGCCGGCTGCCAGCAGGGCCTTCGCTTGCAAATGAGATGAGACTGTAGGCAACGCCACCCCCTGTTGACCCGCATGCGCACGTGCGGGGCCCTCACCGATCAAACCTGTGATCAAAAATAACACGGCATGCATTGAATATTTTTGTAACACTGGGTGTGCGTACACCCAGTTATCTAAATACCCATCATCAAAGGTGATTAAGACAGACTTTGGAGGTGTTGGCTTACCTGCCAAAAAATCAGCAAATTCGCTGGCGGTGAGGGCACGGTAGCCGTGTCGCACCAAACCTGCGATCTGACTTTCAAAGTTCTCGGGCGAAGTCGTGATCGACCCCGCCACTGGCGACACATGGTGGTACATCAATACGGGCACGCAGTAGGCAGTTTTCATTGTCGCTCAGTGCCGGTCCGTTGTTTGCTGAGAGAGCACCCTTTCGGCATGCAACGAGGGTCGCAAATCTCTTAGCCACTGATCATAGATGCACTCGGTTCGTTTTGCCAAGGTTTCAGTGGTAAAAATGCCTTCAGTGTGCACACGTTGGTAGCCAGCTTGCCCCATTTTTGTTCTGAGTGCAGGCGAGTCAATCAATTGAATCAGGGCATTTTGCAGCGCCTGTGCGTCGTCAAGGGGCACCAGCAGCCCCGTTTCGCCCGGTCGCATCATCTCACCCACTCCGCCGACATCAGTGCCGATCACGGGTAGGCCACTCGCGGCCGCTTCAAGAAACGCAGTGCCCATCGCTTCTTGTCGAGTTGCCAAACAAAAAATATCTAGGCCAGCCATCACATTGGGCACGTCGCGCCGAGTGCCGAGCATATGGATACGGTCACTCACACCGCTATGCTTGCTATGCGCTTGCAGTTGCTCAAAACCAGGCGAGCCTCCGCCCGCCAGCACCAGATGCAGCTTGGGGCGCGTGCGTAACAGCGGCAGCATGGCATTGATCAGTTCGAGATGGCCTTTATTGGGCCGCAGCACTGCGACGCAACCCACCAAAATCGCGTCAGAGGATAAGTTGAGTTCGTCACGTAGAGTCGAGTGCTCAAGGCGTGGCGTTAACACCACAGGCGTATAGATGGCCTGCACGTGTTCAGCGGGCACACCGCGCCCAATCAATTGACGACGCACGTGGTGGCTGACGGTGGTGACTCGATGCGGCAACCAGGTGTAGGTCAATAACGAACCGACTGGGCTAGCCAAATGGCGTGTACGCACGATCAGTGGCACTTTAGCGAGTCGGGCGGCAGGAGCTGCAATTAAGGTGTCTTGGCGACTATGCGTGTTGAGCACATCAAAACGGCCTGCCAACAAAATCTTTTTAAGTGTAAAGATGCCGCGCACAATATTAAACGCGCCATCCATGTCAAGCGTATGCACGACGAAACCTGCCTCACGCAAGCGCTGAGTTAATTCGGCATCAGACTGACAAACGGCTTCAAGATAGTGACCACGCTCACGCATCGCCACCATTTCTTTAAAGACTCGGTGTTCTTGTCCGCCAAAACTTGTGGCTGCCTCTGAGTGAATGATTCGCAAGCTGCGCGCGTCAGACATCAGTAGGCCACTTCAACGTCTGCAGGCGACGTCCAAGTGGTGAGTTGCTCGACCAAACTATCTGATAAACGCACTCGCCAAGAATCATCGAGCCTGAGCGTACACGCGAGACCGGCATTTTCATACAACACCTCGACGGGTGTGCCGCGTACCGTTGCAGCCGTGTTGACACGAAACGGACTCAGCATTTTTTTCAGCAAGAGCGCATCGGCGTTACCGTTTAGACGAATACGCAGAGCCTTGGCGCGCGCTTCACGTGCAAGCTGTAAATCGTAAATATTTTCGGCAACAATTCGAGTGCCTTTTGAGTGCTCATTATTGGTCACTTTGACCTGCATGATCACGAGTTGATCTTCTCGCAAGCGATTGCGATGTTGTTCAAAAATTTCAGCGTATACGGTCACTTCAACTTGCGCCGAACCATCATCAATCGTCACAAACTGTAGTTTTCCTTTTGAGGTCATCATCGTACGAAGGTCGCAAATCACCCCCGCGATCCATTGCGAATCGCGCAACGGCTCAAGCCGCACCAAAGGTTTGGCTGCAAATAAACGCACCTCGTCTCGCCAGACATCAAACAAATGGCCACTGAAGAAAAATCCCAGTGCGGTTTTTTCTTCAGACAAGCGCGTGTGTAAGCTCCAGGGTGCGATTGAGGCTAGCTCAACGGCGACCACCTCATGACTATCGTCACCAAACAATGAAACTTGATTTGCACTACGGTCATGCTGCTCTGCGCCCTCAAGCGCAGTACCAAGCGAGGCCACCAAGGCGCCGCGGTTAGGTTCGACCGCATCAAAAGCGCCCACGCGAATCAAAGCCTCAATACTGCGCTTATTGACGGCGCGCCGATCAATACGACGGCAAAAATCAAACAAACTGGTAAACGGCCCCGCTTGGCGAGCGCGCAAAATCTCTTCAACAGCCCCCTGCCCGGTACCTTTGACCGCCCCCATCCCATAGCGAATTGTTCGGGGAGGCAAGCCTTCTTGGGTCGCTGCGTCAGCCACAGGCTCAAACCGATAAGCTGACGTATTAATGTCGGGCGGTAAAACGGTGATGCCATTGGCCAGGCAGTCACGCCAAAAAATTTGCACTTTGTCGGTGTCGTCCATATCAGACGACAAGGTCGCGGCCAAAAACTCAGCCGGGTGATGTGCTTTGAGCCAAGCGGTGTGATAAGCGATCAGGGCATAAGCGGCTGAGTGTGATTTATTGAAACCGTAGCCGGCAAAGAGCTCCATCAGGTCAAACAGTTTGACCGCAACCTTAGGGTCGTAACCTTTTTTAAGTGCCCCTTGCTCGAACAACTCGCGATGCGCGGCCATTTCTTCGGGCTTTTTCTTACCCATCGCGCGGCGCAACAGATCGGCGCCACCCAGCGAATAGCCGCCAATGATCTGCGAAATCAGCATCACTTGCTCTTGATACACAATCACGCCATAGGTGCTTTTGAGCGTGGGCTCAAGATCGGGATGAAAGTAATCGACGGTCGCGCGACCGTGCTTGCGATTCACAAAATCGTCAACCATGCCTGACTCGAGCGGGCCCGGACGAAACAGCGCTAAGACCGCGATAATGTCTTCAAAGGTATTAGGACGAAGTTTTTTAAGCAACTCTTTCATGCCACGGGATTCGAGCTGAAACACCGCGGTCGTATTGGCGTTGCACAAAATTTGGTAGGTGGCGGGGTCGTCAAGCGGCACCGACATGATGTCAAAGTCAGGCAACTCGGCATTGAACTTGCGCACAAAACGCACGGCCCAATCAAGAATGGTCAGGTTACGCAAACCCAAAAAGTCAAACTTCACCAAGCCTGCAGCTTCGACATCGTCTTTATCAAACTGCGACACCGCGCTGCCCTCGTGACCGGGCTGGCAGTAAAGCGGGCAAAAATCTGTGAGCTTGCCAGGCGCGATCAATACCCCCCCGGCGTGCATCCCCACGTTACGCGTTAGGCCTTCAAGCGGGCGGGCTAAATCAATCAAGGCCCGCACTTCTTCTTCTTTTTCGTAACGCTCTTTGAATGCGGGTTCGTCTTTCAGGGCTCGCTCAAGCGTCCAAGGATCTGCCGGGTTGTGCGGAATCAACTTTGAGAGCCCATCACACAGCATGTAGGGCATATCGAGCACACGGCCCGCATCACGCACGACCGCCTTCGCACCGAGGGTACCGAAGGTGGCAATCTGGCTAACGGCAGCTCGCCCGTATTTAGTTTTGACATATTCAATCACGCGTTCGCGATTGTCTTGGCAAAAGTCAATGTCAAAGTCGGGCATTGAGACGCGTTCGGGATTCAGAAAGCGCTCAAACAGCAGATCGTAACGAATTGGATCTAAGTCGGTAATACCAAGCGAATAGGCTACCAGCGAACCGGCGCCAGAACCTCGCCCGGGGCCAACGGGTACACCATTGCTTTTGCCCCAGTTAATGAAATCTTGCACGATCAAAAAGTAGCCTGGAAAGCCCATTTTGATAATGGTTTGGCACTCGAGGCTTAAGCGTTCAGAGTATTGCTGCTGCACCTTGGCACGTTCAACTGGATCTGGAAACAACTGCGCCATGCGTTTTTCTAAGCCAATCTCTGACAACTGAATGAGATAATCGTCGAGCGTGACGCCCTCGGGTGTCGGAAAATCTGGCAACTGTGGCTGACCAAGCTCGAGAGTCAGGTTGCAACGCTGGGCAATGGCCACTGAATTGGCCAAGGCCGAGGGCACATCACTGAACCGCTTAGCCATCTCATCCGAAGACAATAGGTACTGATCCTCAGTAAACCAACGCGGTCGGCGCGGGTTTGTCAGGATTTGGCCTTCTGAGATGCAAACCCGTGCCTCATGCGCCCGAAAATCAGAGCGATCCAAAAACTGCACTGGATGGGTTGCCACCACAGGCAACCCTAGTTCGGTCGCAATCGACAGAGCGGCCTGCGTGTAAGACTGGTCGGCCTCGGCTTCGGTGCGTTGTAACTCAAGGTAATAAGAGTCAGGAAAGGCAGACTGCCAGTGGCGCGCGTAAGCCACCGCCGCCTCACGGTTGCCCGCCATCAGCGCCTGGCCCACATCGCCTGCCCGAGCGCCCGACAACACGATCAACCCGGGCTGCTTGACCAGCCACTCACGCCGCATCTCGGCGCGACCACGGTGAGCGTTGGTGAGCCACGCTTGGGTCAACAGCTCGCACAGGGCCAAATACCCAGACTTATTGGAGACCAATAGCAGGACGCGGTAGGGTTTTTCGCGGTCTTCGTCGTTGGTGAGCCAGACGTCGCAACCCGCAATCGGTTTGACACCGGCGCCACGCGCTGCCTTGTAAAACTTGATCAGACCAAACACATTAGACAGGTCGGTGAGCGCCACTGCTGGCTGACCTTGAGCGACCGAGCGTTCGATCAGATCCGAAATTCGCAAAATTCCATCCACAACCGAAAATTCGGAGTGAACACGCAAATGTACAAAAGATGGCATTTGAACAACTTTATCCATATCGGGATTGTACCTATTCTGCTGCGCGGCGAACCGTTTTTACGGTCGGTCTTGAAGGGCAACAGCGCCACTCACACCAAGGCTTCAACCATCCCTTTACGGGCAGTCAATGGCATTGTCAGCGAAAAGTCCTCTAAAAGTGTAAATACGTGCTTTTAACGCTGCATCGCATCAAACGCCTTTTGCAGGCGTTTGGCTGAAACGGGCATCGGGGTGCGTAATTCTTGCGCAAATAATGCCACTCGTAGTTCTTCGAGTAGCCAACGAAACTCATCAAGCCCTTGATCTGGCGAGCCTTTAAGCGCGCTCCGGGCACGCGAATACTGGGCAAGCAACGGAGCCATTTCAGACATCAAGCGCGCATCACGCGCTGGATCACTGCGCAATTTATCGATGCGCGCAACCACCGCTTTCAGGTAGCGCGGCATATGCGCTAGCTGGGCTGCAGGGGTGTGCGCAATAAAGTCAGCCGATACCAGTTGAGATAACTGCATCTGGATATCTTGGTGTGCTGATGCAATGCCTTTTGCTTGTGGCAATTTACGTACAGCACCAGCCCAAGCCTCAAGGATTGCACCGGCGCTGCGTGCGACATCTTGAGCCAGTAAGCCAACCTTAGCCTTACCCTCAAGCCGGCGTGCCTCGAAGGATTGGGCATCAAGCGGCCAGGGCTCATTTAAGCAGGCACGTTCAATGGCGCAATCAATCAACTGGTCGCGCAGTTGCTCTTGCGTGCCGAGGGATAAGTACAGCATCCCAAGCTTGGTCAAATCGTGCAGATTCTTCTCTAAAAACTTAACCTGATCGCGCAACGCGATTTTAAACAAACGTCGCAAGCCGCGTTGATGCGCTTGTTTTGCCGCATGTGGGTCATCAAACACGTCAAGTGCGCACGTCGAGCCACGGTCGACCAGCGCTGGATAGCCTACGACAGTACTGTTTTTTCGCCGAATTTCTAAGAGTTCTGGCAAGGTGCCAAAGCTCCAGTCGACGATCTCGTCTTGCGACAAGGCACTGGCAACCTCTTGGTCGCGCGTGGCAAGTTGCTGAAAATTGGCTTGCGCCTGTTTACCAAACTCGGCCTTCAATTGCGCGAGATTGCGCCCGGCCCCCAGCATGCGGCCATGTTCATCGATGACTTTAAAAGACATGAACAAGTGCGCCGGCAAGGTCTCAGGTTTGAAATCAGTGGCGACTGGACGCAACTTCAACTGCAGCCACATATCTTGACTAAGCGCCTCGGTGAGCGAACACCCAGGTGCGGCAAGTTTGTTAAACCAACGCTCGTAGAACCCAGCGGCGTAATCGGGCAGAGGCACACAATGTCGGCGTATTTTTTGCGGCAATGACTTGAGCAGCATGTGCACTTTTTCTTTGAGCATGCCGGGCACCAACCATTCACAACGCTCAGCCACGAGTTGATTCAAAAAAAACAACGGTACGGCCAGCGTCACGCCATCGCGGGGCGAGCCGGGTTCAAAGTGATAATCAAGTGCTAGGCGTGTGCCTTGCCACTCAAAAAACTTTGGAAATACGTCGGTCGTGACGCCGGCGGCTTCGTGTCGCATCAACGCTTCACGGGTTAAAAACAACGCTTGCGCCTGTTCTTTTGGTAACCCCTTGACCCAGTGCTCAAGCGTGCTTAACTGATGAATATCAGGCGGCAATAAGCGATCGTAAAAAGCATGAATCAAACTGTCGTCAACTAAGATATCAGGGCGACGGGTTTGATGCTCAAGATGCTCGATTTGGGCGATCAGTTTGCGATTGTGCGCGATAAATGCCAAGGGGCTATCGAGCTCACTAGGCACCAAGCCTTGCAAAATAAAAATCGCTCGGGCTTCAGTCGGTGCGATCGGACCGTAGTGCACGCGCCGCCCCGAGTAGACGTTTAACCCGTAGAGCGTGCCTTTTTCGTTGGCAACGACTTGTCCGAGTTTTTTCTCCCAACGCGGCTCGCTCCAGGACCGTTTAATTAAATGCTTGGCAACCTTTTCAACCCAGGTT
>JARXAG010000025.1 GCA_029866055.1 Burkholderiaceae bacterium | reverse complement strand
CTCAATCTTGATGGGCATCGCCGCCTTGGGTACCGTGCTGGGTTCGATTGCAGCGGCTCGCGTGCCCCTCAAGCAATCGCTGCGTGTCCTGCCGGTTGGGGCACTCATGGGGTTAGTCGTGCTGGTCATGCCGCTCATTTACAACGAATGGGCAGTGTATGGATTACTGCTGTTGATCGGTATTTTGTCTGGATTTTTTGTCGTACCGATGAATGCTTTGTTGCAACATCGCGGTCATTTGTTGTTATCGGCCGGCCACTCAATTGCGGTGCAAAACTTTAACGAACAACTCAATATTTTATTGATGGTGTCGTTGTATAGCTTGATGCTTTGGCTAGGGATGTCAATCAACATCATCATCGTGATGTTTGGTCTTTCAGTGGCTATCTTGATGCTAGTGTTGATTCGCTGGCATCAGACGAACCTTAAAAAAGATCCGAGCCTACTTTCGCATATTGGTCAGCACGGTCAGGGTCAGGCGCTTTAAACCTGACCGTAGCGCACGCCTGGCAAGTTCGGAGGCACGGTCGCTGTTGGCGAAAGCACCCTAATCAAATCGGTATGTCACGCCCACCTGCACGCGGCTGACATACTCGCCAGAACCGCCCCAAGCCGCCTCAAACGTGTTGGCGTTGCGCTGGTAAGATAACCCAAAGCTCAGATCCTTGGTGGGCGAATACATCAAGGCAACAAGCCCATAGCGAGTCATTGATGGATCAGACTCACTCGGATTGGTGGTGATCCCGCCATCAAGCGCGATTTTCCATTCGGGTGAGATATTCCAGACTGGTGCGAACGAAACCGAATACAGGTTGGTGCGATTTGCCTCTTCGCTGAAGCCGACGGTATATGCCTTGTTGTACGGCGCGCGCAAATAGCCAGCGTTGAAATGCAACTCGTAGTTCTCACTAAATTGCGAGGCAACAAAAGTTAACCCGTAGTTCCAGGCTGCATTACCGATACCATACACTTGTTGCGAAGTACTTGCGGGCGCAATCAATTGAGGACGAAGCGTCAGGTTCAAACCCGTCTCACCATCGCCCATAAAGCGCCACTTCAAGTTCAAGGTGTAATTTCCAACGCGCGAAAATGAGCCCAGTGGCTGCAAATAATAAGTAGACGTGAACTGAAGGTCAATGTTGTCAGTCAAGCCGCCTGAAAACGCGAACGGAAACGCTTTCGCGTTACCAGAACCTTCATAGTCTTGCCCCGAGCTCACGCTGCCCGAGTCAGTCGAATTCTGCCCAACCTGCAACACCCTGTAAAAATATTGCTCAACCTGGTAGCCACCCTTGGCTGTGGTGCCAGCATCCTCGGTATTTAAGGGCATGTAGGCGTGAGCGGGAAGACACGCCAGAAACAGCGTCAGAACAAAATATCTATCGCTGGCCAAACCACTTTTTTTTGTAAGCATTTATTTTTATCAAATAATATGTGTTGATGTACCCCATCAACAGGATTGATGTACTAGTTCGATGGTAGTTGGATTGTTTCCTAGTGTCAACCACAAAGCATCACTCAGACCGCTTGCGGCATCTGCGCACCAAGCGAAAACTTCAGGCTTTGATCCAGAAAATCGTGGGTGTGTACCAATACCGTCTCGCCATTGATCAGCACCACGCCGTAGGCTGGCGGCTCGTGGCTACCCGGAATATCCCCCTGAGCCGTGAAGTCAAGCCAAACTTGGTGGTTCGTGCCGCGCAAGGTCGAAAACGGCACCCCGTTCCAACTACCCGAAATCGGACGATGCACGTGTCCAAAAAACAAATGGCGTACTGAACCTAAATACGGGCGAAGCACCTGCAAAAACTCATCGCGCTGCACCAGTCCAATCCGATCCATCGGCTCTAGTGCCACCTCAAACGGAGGATGATGCATAAAAATATATTTTGGCGTGTCGCCTGAACGTTTGAGTTGTTCACTTAACCAATGCAGACGATTCGCACAATACCAACCTGAATGTGTGCCCGGTTGATTGGTATCTAAAAATAAAAACTGCCCTACGGCTGTCTCTTGTACACCCTGTACAAAACCGTTTTCATCTTCTAACGCATTGCTAAACACACTACGAAATAAATCGCGATTGTCGTGATTACCCAAAATCAGTGTGTACGCGGGCTTAAGCGCGGCGAGGCTTTCATGCAGAGCGTGATAAGCACCCAGTTGCCCCCAATGCGTCAAGTCACCAGTAATCACCACTTGATCTGCATCGGCGTGCAAACTATTAATACTTGCAACCGCAAGGTTCAACCGCTCAAGGGGATTTAACCCATACAAGATTTGGTCAGGTTCGACTAAATGAGTGTCTGTTAAATGTATGAGTTTCATCCTAATCCTTGAGCGAGTATGCAAGTTTGCAACCTGAGTAACTCAGGCGTTTAGTTTATTGACGTGGTAAAAGTTTTTGAACTGAAGCGGTCATATCATCCAACACCTTTTGCGGCTCTTTCGCACGGGTACCCGATACGATTGATTGCAAATGATCGTTAATGACATCCGTAATCTTCAAACCGTTTTCACCCGGAAACGCATACCAGCCAGTGAGGTAAGGCAATTGCTTGACCGCGGTAAAGTGGTTAGGATTTTGCACATAAAAATCCTTCAGATAAACGTCATTCGCAATCTTGTTAGGTGGAATATAACCAGTCGTTTTTGCCATAATTGCCGCACCCTCAGGGCCCGTTGCAAACTTGACGAAGGCCCACGACGCGCTTTGTTTTTCAGGCGTCTTCGCGACGATCACAACAAGGTTGCCGCCAGCCGGAAGATTGCCGTTTGGCAAGACGCTCGGGTAAACCTGGGTCTTGAGTTCAAACTTGCTACCGATCATTTGCGTGATCTTGGTTAGGTCTGAGGTTGAGGTGAAGTGAATACCCGTCTTGCCCGCCACAAAGGCGCTTCGTGCATCAGGCTGCGCCAAGTTAGGCATACCGCCTTCATTGACTAAACTCGCGATCATGTTGATTGCAAATTTTCCGGCATCGCTATTAAACGCAACTTTTGACTCGTCAGCGCTAAGCATGGTGCCACCCTGACTAAACACTGGCGCCTGCCAAAGCCAGTTGCCTGTGATGTCCCAAGAATAGGTCACGCCATGCTGACCGCCCTCTAACGCTTTAATTTTTTTGGCTAAAGCAAGCACTTCTGGCCATGTTGTTGGCAAATTCGCGGCGTCACCACCAGCTTTTTTAACAAGGTCTAGGTTGTAATAAGAAATTGGCAACGAAATCGCAAACGGCAAGCCGTAAACTTTACCTTGCGACGTGCCAATATCAAACATGGCTTTATGAAAACCTTGCTCGTTAAAATTCTTTTCAGCCGCGATAAACGCATCAAGTGGGACAGCGATTTTACGATCGACCAAGACACGCAAGCGATTTAAGCCTTGAAAGGTGACGTCGGGCAACTGATTGGTGACCGCCTCACGTAGAATTTTTTGCGTGCCTTCTTCATAGCTTGCATAAGGCGCGCGGTAAACCAAAGTGATATCAGGGCGCACTTTCAAGAAGGCTTCTTTTAGTTGTTTGTGTGTTTCTTCAAATAACTCAGGGTAAGGATATTGAACAACAACCTCAGTGGCTGCAAAAGACAACAAAGGCACAGCCACCAATGCAGTTTTGAATGTCAGCGAAAGCATTTTTAAAATCATAAAAACTCCAAAAGAAACGTTCTAACAAACTACCGTTTTGCTCAAATGAGCCACTTAAAAAATTAATTCCATTACTCAAAAATTTATTTCATTCCGGTCATGGTGATGCCTTGCACAAACCGGCGTTGCAAAAAGATAAATGCCACAAGTAACGGAGTAATAATCACGGTTGCAGCAGCCATCAACGCACCGAAGTCAGTCCCGGCATCATCGTTACGAAAATGCACAACACCTAGCGGTGGCGTAAAAAGCGCCTGCTCATTCACGGCAATCAAGGGCCAAAAATAATCATTCCAGTGCGCGACTAACGAAAAAATCCCAAACGCGGTCAAAGCAGGATAGGCAACCGGTAACATCACTCGCCACACGATGCCAAGCTCAGAGATACCATCCATGCGAGCCGCATCCACCAAGTCGTCAGGCACGGTCATAAAAAACTGTCGCATCAGAAAAATACCAAAGACTGAAATCGTCCAAGGTAAAATTAGCGAAGCATAACTATTCAACAAGCCCAACTGATGTAGCAGCAAAAACACTGGGATCGCGACGGCGTGTGGTGGGATCAACAAACAGGCGAGCACCAGACCAAAGACAAACTCTCGGCCCGTCCAGCGCAGCTTAGACAAAGCGTAGGCCGCAGGCAGGTTCACAAACACTTGCAACAAAAAAATCGCGAGTGTGACAATGACCCCGTTGAGCAGATACTGGGCAAGCGGTGCCTTGGTAAAGGCCCTTGTATAGTTCTCAATCCAATACATGCGATCGGGCAACCAACGGATATGATCGACATAGACTTCTTCGGGCGGTTTCAGCGATGTCAGCACCATCCAAACGAACGGAAACAACACGACCGCGGCCAGTAACAGCAGCACCACATGACGCAAGGCTCGACTAAGCATAGTGAACCTTCTTTTCAAGGTAACGAGTTTTGATTATGGTCAACGCCAAGACAATCACCAAGAACACAATCGTCACGGCCGAGGCGTAGCCCGACTTGAAGAATTCGAAGCCTTCGGCATACATGGTGTACAGCAACACCTCGGTTGACTTACTCGGCCCGCCCTTGGTCAAGATTGCAACCGTATCAAAGACCTGAAATGATCGAATGGTTGTGATCACCACGACGAAAAGCGTGACTGGCCCCAACAACGGCCAGGTGACCAGCCGAAAGCGCTCAAGGGCAGACGAGGCGCCATCCATGGCAGCAGCGTCATAAAGATGTCGCGGAATCGAGACCAGTCCAGCCAAAAACAAGACCATATTGAAGCCGAACTGATTCCAGATCCCTATCGCCGCAAGCACCCAAAGTGCGAGCCCTTCTGTGCGTAGCCAATTATGCGTCGGCAAACCGAACTCTTTTAACAACAAATTCAAAAAGCCAAACGTAGGGTGCAGAATGAATTGCCACGAGATTGCCATGGCAATCAGTGTTGCCATCACCGGTAAAAAAAAGATCGTGCGATAAAAGTCCTTAAAACTTTTTTGCGCTTCAATCAGCAGCGCGACTCCCAGTCCGAGCACCACAGACGTTGGCACCACGACCACGCTATAAAACGCTGTATTGCGCAACGAACGCCAAAAGTTTTTATCATGATAGAGCTCGATAAAATTTTCTACACCGATCCAGCTGAATGATTTTGCACCTAATTGATAATCGGTAAACGACAAGCCCAACACGGCAAGCAGTGGGCCCAGCAAAAACATCGCCATCAACACCAAGGCGGGCCCCAACAAATACATGGGCGCCCAATTTATTTTGGTTCTTTGTTTAGCAGCATGAGGCTTGAGCGTCTTCATATTCGCATTCGCCTTTACGCCGTTTCAAATGCTAGCGCTAAAGTCGCAGGCACAGCGTCTTGCCAAGCCGCCTTCACGGTTAAGCGTGGGCCCTGCTCAGAAAAGACCAGTGGCAACATCGACAATGACACACCAACCAAAGCACCTAACTTGACGCGTGGTGCCTGAGCCGCCACGCGCACTATAACGGGGTCTTTTGCTTGTTTAGTACTGACGTGTACGAGGGTATCAGAGCCCAAGTTTTCAAGATGCATCACAACCCCTCGCAGCACAGCTTGCTCGGCTGACACTAGTGAACACTGCTCGCTTCTGAAGGCAACCACAACACCGAGCCCATGCGGTGCGTCCACACTCAGATCCAGATAGCTTCGGCTAAGCGTCTTGTGCTCAGTCTCTGCGATTTCAAGCGTGCCTTCGCGCACCCAGCCCTGGAGCATATTGATACGTGGGCTGCCTACAAATTCAGCCACGCGCAAGTCAGTCGGATTACGATAAATTTCATCAGGTGTGTCGTACTGAAGAATTGAGCCTTCCATCATCACAGCGATGCGATCTGACATCGTCAGCGCTTCGGCTTGATCGTGCGTGACATACAAAAATGTCGCGCCAAGAGTACGATGCAGCTGCGACAGTTCGCTGCGCATGTGCACGCGTAATTTCGCGTCAAGATTAGACAAAGGCTCATCCATCAAAAATGCTTCAGGCTTACGTACCATGGCGCGCCCGAGCGCGACACGCTGACGCTGCCCACCTGATAACTGAGCTGGCTTACGAGGTAAAAGCGCTTGAATGCCAAGCGTCTCTGCAACCTCATGGATATCCTGACGAATCTCTCTTTCGATTTTTTGTTGCAGGCGACTAAACAGACGCACACCGGGCAGCCGTTGCCAGGC
>JARXAG010000158.1 GCA_029866055.1 Burkholderiaceae bacterium | reverse complement strand
TTTAGCCGCCGCGACAACGCGGGTTGCGGCATCAGCCATTGTGTCGGCGCTGATAATAGGCAGACCCGAATCGGCTAGCATTTTCTTGCCCAACTCTTCGTTGGTACCTTTCATGCGAACCACCAAGGGCACGCTTAAATTCACGGCTTTGCACGCAGTGATCACACCTTGAGCAATCACATCGCAACGCATGATGCCGCCAAAAATGTTGACCAAAATAGCCTTGGTGCCCTTATTGCTGAGCATGATCTTAAAGGCTTCAGTGACACGCTCTGCAGTCGCGCTTCCGCCCACATCAAGAAAGTTGGCAGGTTCGCCGCCAAACAGCTTGATGGCATCCATTGTCGCCATCGCCAAGCCTGCGCCGTTGACTAAGCAACCAATATTGCCGTCGAGCTGGATATAGGCCAGTTCGTGCTTGCTAGCTTCGATTTCGGCCGGATCTTCTTCGTCAAGGTCGCGATACGCAACGATCTCAGGGTGGCGAAACAACGCATTCGGATCAAAATTAAATTTTGCGTCAAGCGAAATAATGTCGCCATTGCCCGTCAAAATCAACGGATTAATTTCAGCCAATGAAGCGTCGGTGTCCCAATAGGCTTTGTAAAGCTTTTGAAACTCAGCCCCGGCTTTAGCCACCGAGCCCTCTGGCACACCAATACCCCGAGCAAGAGTCTGTGCTTCGGCATCGGTTAGTCCGGTACCGGGATCAACAAACACCTTAAGGATTTTTTCAGGGTGATTTTCAGCGACTTCTTCGACGTCCATGCCGCCTTCGCTTGACGCCATCACGCACACGCGCTGAGTCGCGCGGTCAGTCACAATACCAACGTAATACTCTTTTTTAATGTCGGCACCCTCTTCGATCAGCAGGCGACGCACTTTTTGACCCTGCGGGCTCGTTTGATGCGTAATCAACTGCATACCGAGGATTTCGCCAGAGATCTTACGAACCTCTTCGATTGAGCGTGCTAGCTTGACACCGCCGCCTTTACCGCGACCGCCCGCATGAATCTGTGCTTTCACGACCCAGACCGGGCCCCCTAGTTTCTGAGCGGCAGCCACCGCCTCGTCAACGCTAAACACTGGAATGCCACGTGGCACGACTACACCAAACTGACGCAGCAATTCTTTGCCTTGATACTCGTGGATTTTCATAGGAATCCTGAACGTTAGAAAGATAAAACTCGCAAAAACTAATGGAGCTCAAACGGCTTTCGCCATTTGAACCGACTATTTCTCAGAGACCTTAGCGCCGAGCACTTCAGGAGCAACATACCACTGTGGATAGTGCTCTTTCGTGATCGGACCGTCAAGGCGCCAGGCCGTACAGCCGCCTAACTGGTAGGGTCGCTTAGTTGGATCGGCCGCGTTTCGGCGCTGGCCAGACATCGTTTGCACGGCCGCCGTCGGCAATACCGCCGCCAATTCTGTCATATGTGTACAGCCGGCGGTACGACTAAAACGCTCTTTAACCTGCTGCCTGAAGCTTTTTAAAAGATTCATACCGATCAAGTCACGGTATTCGGTGGCAATTGATGAACAGGTCTCACCAAACGGCGCCGCATCATAGGTTGCCATCGCATCTTGGATGGTAAAGCTGCTATCGATTGTGATACGCAGGTGCATGTGATGAAATGCCTGCCCAATTTTTTGTTCGCTGCCATCGCGCTTGATGTAGCTAAAAGCTTTCGAGTCGATCAGTTCAGCCTCAACATCCCACAATCCGTCTTCGCGTTCAAAGGAGTGAACCTGAATTGAACGGTTGTGCATTGGCTTGCGGGGGTAAGCGGGCAACGGCAAAGGCATACGGGGTCAGCTAGTCAAATGACACGGTGCAACAAAGCGTAAAAGTATAGCGCAACAAAGGGATATCACCTAGAGGCTCAGCAGCGGACGCGGGCGCCACCAGTCGACAAAGACAAAAGAGCGAAGAATTACGCCCAAAAATGCCCCTCAGCCCTCGCACTCAGGCGGGTCTTTCAGCACGCGGTGAATGACCTCATGCGAAAAGCCGCGAGCAGCTAAAAACCGACCTTGGCGAGCATATTCAGTCGTATTTTGCGGGGCGCCACTCATGCTAAATTTTTTTTGCCAAACACTTTGGGCACGCTCTAGCTCAGAATCTTTGAGTTCAAGGCGCATCTGAGCTACCTGCCCAGCCTCAATACCTTGTTGTGTCAGTTCTTGGGCAATTTTGGCCAAACCTTGCTGCCCGGCTTTACGATGTACAAACCCCTGCACGAAGCGTTGGTCTGACTGCCAGCCCTCTTTGGCCAACGAATCTAACAGAGCGCTGAGCTCTTCGGGGCTTTGAGCATGCGCGGAAAGCTTACGACTCAGTTCGACGCGACTATGCTCACGCCGCGACAACAAACCAACGGCCCGCGCCCTGAGGGACAGGCCGGACCGCGGTTTGACTCGATCAGGTGCCGTTGGCACCGGCTCAAATTCGTCACTCATCTAGTGAACAAGCCCAAGAATCAGAGAATCAGAGAATCAGAGAATCACTGCATCAATGAATTAAAGATCATCTTCAGAGTCAGGCTCTGCGGCGACCGCTTTTGACGCTTTGTTCGTAGCTGCTTTGGGTGAGGCGGCAGCGCTAGCTGCGGCATCTGCCACCGAGGGTGTACGCGCAACGACGCCGAGCTTTTCACGGACTCGATTTTCAATTTCAACAGCCATGGCTGGGTGCTCGCGCAGATACTCACGCACATTATCTTTGCCCTGACCGATGCGATCGCCGTTATAGCTGAACCAAGCACCTGCTTTGTCGACAATACCTGCAACCACACCCAAATCAATGATTTCGCCTTCGCGCGAAATGCCTGCCCCATACATGATGTCGAATTCAGCCTGTTTGAAAGGAGGGGCGATTTTGTTTTTTACCACCTTAACGCGAGTTTCGTTACCAACAACCTCGTCACCTTTTTTGATACCGCCAATACGGCGAATATCTAGACGCACTGAGGCATAAAACTTAAGCGCGTTGCCACCCGTGGTGGTTTCGGGGTTGCCGAACATCACGCCGATTTTCATACGAATCTGGTTAATAAAGATCACCATGCAATTGGTGCGCTTTATGCTGGCGGTGAGTTTGCGCAAGGCTTGACTCATTAAACGAGCCTGAAGCCCTGGCAGTGAATCACCCATTTCGCCTTCGATTTCGGCTTTTGGGGTCAGCGCCGCGACTGAGTCGATCACAATTAAATCAACTGAACCCGAACGCACCAGGGCGTCAGTAATTTCGAGAGCCTGCTCACCCGTATCAGGCTGTGAAATCAGCAGATCAGTGAGATTAACGCCTAATTTTGACGCATATTGCACGTCAAGAGCATGCTCAGCATCAATGAAAGCGCAAGTACCACCTACCTTTTGCATTTCAGCGATCACTTGCAAGGTCAGTGTCGTTTTGCCTGACGATTCAGGGCCGTAGATTTCGATCACGCGCCCGCGTGGCAAGCCACCGACCCCTAGGGCGATATCTAAACCAAGCGAGCCAGTAGAAACGACTTGGATATCATGTTCGACCTCGTTATCACCGTAACGCATCACGGATCCTTTGCCGAACTGCTTTTCGATTTGCGCGAGCGCTGCAACCAGTGCTTTTGCTTTTTCGGGGGAGCCGGCTTTGAGGGCTTTTTCGTCCATGACTATCCTTTAAGTAGAAATCAATAAATCAATAAATCAATAAATCAATTATACTGTACATATAAACAGTATCGCAAGGTTTTTTTACAACGGTGTGTAAAACTAGGGTTTACCCGAAATTAGAACTAACTTCGTAGGCAGATCCTAGATGCTATGACAGAATAGGTTCTCGTTGTTGTCACTCGGCTCTTTTCAACCATGCGTATTCTCATCGCAGAAGACGATAGTATTTTGACTGATGGCCTGACGCGGTCGTTGCGTCAGCATGGCTACGCGGTCGATACAGTCACTGATGGTATCGCAGCAGACGCCGCACTGATGGCACAAGAGTTCGACCTTCTCATTCTTGATTTAGGCCTACCGCGGCTATCGGGTCTCGATGTGCTTAGCCGGTTGCGGGCGCGCCAATCGCGCCTACCTGTATTGATACTGACGGCAGCCGACAGTATCGAGCAACGGGTCAATGGCTTAGATCACGGCGCCGATGACTACATGGCGAAACCTTTTTCTCTGTCAGAGCTTGAGGCGCGCGTACGGGCACTTGCCCGGCGTGGTGCTGGCGGCGGCGGCACGCTTTTGCGTCATGGCAAACTTGAGTTCGATCAAACCGGCCGAGTCGCCTCGGTCAATGATCAACCGCTTGAGTTGTCGGCTCGTGAAGTCAGTTTGCTCGAAATCCTGTTGACACGCAGTGGTCGGATGGTCAGCAAAACCCAAATTGTTGATCATCTTTGCGAATGGGGCGAAGAGGTCAGTTCAAACGCCATCGAAGTGTATGTACATCGCCTCCGTAAGAAGCTAGAGGACAGCGGCGTCAAGATTGCAACCGTTCGCGGGCTTGGTTATTGCCTTGAGCGTGAGCCTTCGGCATCAGTCACTCAACGCTGAAGGATCAACGCCTTCAGACATCGGCGGCCGTTATGCAAAGCTCAAGCGTCATCCCTGCGCACACGCTGCCAATCAGCGAAGCCGACACCGGTCAACCTGCGGAAGGCCCAGAGGGGCTTGATGCTCCCATTCGCCGCTCATTGCTAGGCGAAATTCTCGATTGGCTCCTTGCGCCACTTTTTTTGTTATGGCCAATGAGCATTGCCATCACCTACGTGGTCGCTCAAAACCTAGCGAATGGTCCTTTCGACAAAAATTTAGCCAACGCCCTATTGATTTTGGGACAGCAGGTAGAAATTGAAGATAACAATGCTGTGTTAAAGATTTCAGCGCCCGCGCGTCTGGCCTTACGCACACGAGAAAACGATGGTGTTTTTTGGAAGGTCACAACAAGCAGCGGAGAACTTCTCGGGGGGGATGCCGAACTGCCCTCTCCTCAACTCGCTGCGCACGAGAAAAAAAATCACGTCTATTACCAAAATTACAATCTGCGAGATTTTGAGATTCGTGTGGCCTACTCATGGAACGATTTTGGTCAACGCAATAGCGCTCCCGTACTTTTACTCGCGGCTGAGTCAGTCGATCAACGCACGCAATTCGCCAACGACATCATTAAAGGCGTGATTTTTCCGCAGTTTTTTGTACTTCCTATTGCAGCGTTCTTGATTTGGTTTGGACTATCAAGCGGCATCGCACCCATCAACGCCCTACAAAAACGCTTACGTGCTCGGCGACCAGACGATTTATCGCCAATCGACCGACATGCGGCCCCATCAGAAATTGAACCCTTGATCACAGCCATGAATCATCTCTTGGTCAGGCTCGAGGCCAACGTTCTGACTCAACGGCGCTTTGTTGCCGACGCGGCACACCAACTCAAGACGCCGCTGGCTGGTTTACGCACACAGGCGGAGCTCGCGCTGCGCAGTGACGTTCAGACGCAAACGCATGCGAGTCTGCTGCAAATTGTTCAAGGTACGCAACGTGCCACTCGCTTGGTGAATCAATTGTTGTTGATGGCCTCGGCAGAGAATCCCAACGAACTCAAGCTCAGCCCAACTGACCTCGAAGCGCTCGCGCGCGAACAGACGTTGTTATGGGTAGATCAAGCACTCAGGCAAGGCCTGGATATTGGCTTTGAAGGCCCTGATCACCCCCTCATGATTAACGCGGAGCCAATTCTTTTAGCCGAGGCGATCAATAACCTGATTGATAACGCCTTGCGCTACACCCCGGCGCCTGGGCACATCACCGTGGCGGTGACTGAACGCTTGGATACCATTGTGCTCTCTGTGCAAGACTCTGGCCCGGGCATTTTGCCCGAAGACCGCTCTCGAGTGTTTGATCGTTTCTATCGGGTTCTTGGCGCAAAGGCGGAGGGTAGCGGTTTAGGACTAGCCATCGTCAAAGAGATCGCTCAACGTCATCACGCCGACGTCTGTATCAGTGATGTTTCTGAAACCGACAGTGGTGCAACAGGTGCCCGTTTTGAATTGAGCTTCATTGCAAACTCTAGCGTCAACGGCTGAGTGACTGGGCACCTTCGCCCTTAGGGCGACAACTTTTCTGCTGTGCACCTTCACCCAAAGCACGACGACTATTCCGCCGCGCACCTTCATCTAGATCGCGAGGACGGACCCCGTGTAAATCTTCATCCGAATGGCTGTTGACACGCACAAAATAGGGTTAACGCCTAAGGGAAAATACTAGGAATTTAAAGCAAATTGGGTTCGCAGACGGACTGGTGTTTGATTGCCGCACGCGTGTCAGTCACGCGTCAGATAGAGACCTTACATTAACGAAAGTTAATAGCGATAACAGCCGCAGTTGAGCGCGCAAAAGCTTTTGACGGAGACATCAGTTGTTATTTATTTTGAACCTTCTGCAACTCATCTTATACATTGGCCTTTGGGCACTTGCCGGCCAAGGTTTGTTGTTTTTTCTTGCAGGCGCTAAGCGAGACACCAACTTGTTTTATCAACTTTTTGAAGTGATCAACAAGCCTTGGACTTTCATGGCCGCACTGATTTCTCCTAAACAAATTGCCCCGCGCCATCATCCCTTTGTTGCATTTTGTGTTGTGGCGGCGCTTTACATCGCTGTGACAGTCGTCAAAATTGAGCACTGTGTGTCAGTTGGGGTACAGACATGCAAATGAATATTGACCTCACGTGGCAGTGGCATAAGTGGGCGGCTATTACCTGCATCGTTTTCGGTGCAAAAAAGAAAGCGACTGATATCTTTACAGATATGCTAGCGCGCGATCCCAAAGACGTGTACGCCCTGTCAAGTCTCGCTCACCTAAAAGCTGAGAGTGGTGATCAGGCTGGCGCAGTCAGCGTATATCAGCGCTTGGTGAGCGATGAGCGCGCTCCGGTTTCGGCCTGGTTCAACCTTGGGTATCTTCAGCAAGAGCTGGGGCACCTAAATGATGCAGAGTCTTCGTTTCGTCGCGCCTTAGCGCTCAACCCTAAGCTAGATCAAGCTTGGTATGGCTTG
>JARXAG010000104.1 GCA_029866055.1 Burkholderiaceae bacterium | reverse complement strand
CACATTCAGTGGCCCCCCGTACCCGGTGTCGGCATCGGCAATAATGGGGATAGTTGAGACGTCGGCCATGCGCTTAGCTTGATCCACAATTTCGGCAAAAGACAGCAGAGCAACATCGGGTGCGCCCAGACGCGTAATCGATACCCCCGAGCCGGTCATGTAAGCCGCTTTGCACCCAGCCTGTTCGGCGAGTCGAATCGTCAGGCAGTCAAAGGCGCCAGGCGCGACCAGCAGCGCAGGGTCGGCAATGAGCGCGCGCAACTGTTGATTTTTTCCGGGATGAATGCCGAGCGACAGGGGCATTGAGAGACTCATGGGTGGACCTTTTGTTTTGCGGTTTGAATGGCAGTGAGGACGGTATCGCAGTGATGAATTGGATAGCGCGCCCGAAAGAAGTTGAGAGAACCCTCGTGGAGTAACGCATTGGGCGTCGCCACCGCGTCCTCAAGCACGACGACGTAATAGTCGTGATATGAGGCAGAACGAACGGTGGATTCGACGCACCCCTCGGTGACCGTACCCAAAATAATGACACTTTGAATACCCTGTGTGCGCAAGATGTGATCGAGATTGGTACCAACAAAACCGTCAGGGCGAAATTTTTCAACTACCCAATCGTTTTGTTGTACGGTTAAACCGTCAACAAACTCGTAGCCCCAGGTTCCGGGCTTGGTGTAGTCGGGAGCTTTGCCATCACGTGTTTTAAAGCGTAACCAGGCGGGCGAATCCATGCGAGCGTCAGGCAGTGAGGCTTGCCGCAAGAAAATCGTTCGCATGCCCAGCGCCTGCGCCTTGCCAACAAAATCAACCATTTTTTTGACGGCGGGCGCCATGCGTGCGACATCTTTGCCGAATTTAGCAAAGTGCCCATCAACATGACAAAAGTCATTTTGAACATCGACCACGATGACTGCAGTCCATCGCGGATCTACAAGTTCGTCAAGTGTATCTAAAACTTCGCGGCTCATGATGGTTTTCATTTAAGGCGTCCTGTGCTGGGGGCGTGTTGAGTCGAGTGTCATTGGGTTTAGATTTGTTCGAGTGACACCGGAAATAATTGTTCGTGATCGTCGGCGGGCATCACGTGATAAGCCGCAAAGCGATACGCCGGCCCGCCGACTAATTCAGGTGGCGTAAATGGAAACGCAATATTGCCGCCCGTGCATTGCCGACCCGAAAACCCTTGGTGCAGTAGAAATTGCTTAAAGGTCTTTGCGGCAGCCATGGCGAGTTCGGGTGCGCACGCAATGATTTCGATCAAGATGAAGACTTCGCGTGCAGCGGATATGCCTGGCGCTTGAGTCCAAAGCGCAACGCCGTCTAGGCCGTAAAGTCTGGGATAAATTTCATAGTCGCCGGGAACTAAGCTGCGCGTGGTCTGCTCGACGGTGGCCAAGATCGAGCGCAATTGCTCGATAAAACGTGGGTCGGCGGTGCCGGCAAGTAACACGGCACGATGGCCAACCAAGGCACTACCTTCAACCTTGATCGTCGTGCGCGTCGCGGGTTGCCAAGAGGCACCTGTGACATGCGTGCGGCGCTCGTCTAGCGCGGTGTAACGCGCTGCGTCGACCCTCAGCGTGCCATCAGGCTCGGTAAAACTAATTGGGTCGGCTTGTTCATAGAGGCTGTGCGCGGCAACAGATAGTGGGGTGGCCCGTCGTGCTGGGTTCATACTCTCAAGCGCAAACCCCTTGGCGTCAAGTGTGGCGAGCATCGCATCGCGCCCACCGGGTTCGCAACAGATGGAGGTGCATTCGATGATCTTCGCCATGTGCATGACGTTGGCCATGTCAAAGCCTAGTATTTTTGGCAAGCTTGCAAACACGGCGGTGTCGCAGGCCCTGCCAGCAATGATGACGTCTGGCTCAAGTGCGAGCGCGCGCTCGAAGGGCGCACAGCCAATTTGACCAACTAGGTGTGCGCAGGCATCCAAGTCGGCTTGTGTGACAGGCAGGGTGCCACCTAACGCTTTGAGCTCGCCCGCAGAAAGCGCTTGCCCTACACGCGTTGCGGTGAGATCCGAGCGAATTGTCGCGAGGCGAAAATGTAGGTTTTGCTCGCGCGCAATCTCGCGAATCATGTCCAATGTTGCTTCAAGGTGAGGCGCCGCGCCCGCGGTGCCTGCTGTACCAATGATGAGGGGTACGTTGAGCTTGCGCGCACCAAGCAGTACGGCGGCCAGATCGCGCTTGGTGATAGATGGGCTCGTTGCCATTTCACCCGAGCCTAAATAAACGGGGCCTGGGTCGACTGAGCCCATGTCACAGCCAATGAAATCGGGTTCGCGGGCTAAGCCTGCCGCAAGCGCCTGTTCAGGGATGCCGTAGCCTAGTTGCCCCGAGGCTGAAAGCACCTTTAAGACGGTTGGTTTGCGTGCAAGTAACGCTTTGACGGCGCTCATATTTCAAGATCCAGTAAAGGTACGTGTTGTTGTGCGCCATAGACGTCATGATCGCCTGGAGAGCCCGAGACAATGGCGCGCGGCATGGCAATTTTGATTGCCCGCGCCGCTTGGTAGGGCGTCACAATCACCTCGGCAGGCGCGACGTTGTACAGCCGTGCTAGCGCGGCAGGCTGTAAGGTCGGGGCGCGCTTGGCAGCCTCAAACGCCTCATCGGTCGGAAACATCAAATCAAACGACAAGGTCAATGGCCCTGCGTTTTTACTGCGGATTACCGTAGCAATTTCTGTGAGGCGGGGCATACGCGCTCCTTGATGATTCGAATAATCGACGAGCTTAAATGAGTTTTTTAAACGTCATTGACCGAATTTTTCTTTGAGCTCGGCCAACACGTCGGCGATTGACTCGACATCGGCAAACTTCATATCTAGATCGAACATATTAGCTTTGTGCGCCTGCGGGCTACGATCACCGCAAGCTTCATCCACCACAATCACTCTAAAGTTATGTGAAAACGCATCGGTCGCGCCAGCTCGTACACAGCCAGAGGTCGAAATCCCACAAATGACAAGGGTATCGATTTTGTCGTAACGTAAAAAGGCCTCAAGTGGTGTGCAAAAAAAACAAGAGGGCTTATTTTTTAAGATGATTCGATCAATAGGGCGTGGCGCGTAGGCTTCTGGCCACTGATCGGCACGTGGATCACTTGTGTATTGAAAGGCATCGGGTTCGGCAAGTTTGTAGTTCCAAGCGCCACGATACGTTGGGTGACTGCGATCGTCACGGCGGCTATAGTAAATCGGAAGACTCAGGGCACGAAAGGTGTCGGTGAGTGTGACGAGCGCGCGGGTGACCGAAGCCATTTCGCGACCACACATTGAATAAGCGGGGTCGACGAACATATGTGTGGTGTCGATATTCAGTAGAGCGACACGCTCGCCCATACCGATGCGTTGGGCGAACCCCCCCTTGCGGTAAGTTTCGAGCTCTTCGTCGGGCACGTAGCCACGCCATTTTTCTAGTTTGTCCATGGTGTCTCCTTATTGACCAATCTTCTCGGTTCTGTTGTGATACAGCATGTTGCACTTAAACATTGTGTGGTTTGTTAGCAAATGCTTGCCTGTTCCGGCGCTGGCTATCGTAGCGAAGCGCGGATCAGAAATGATATCTTAATGGAGATCAAATGAAGCGTCGTCACTTTATCGAGACCGGCCTCGTGTTAGGTGCAAGTATTGCGTTGCCGGCCTTTGCGCAAACTAAAGCCGGGTACCCGACTCAGACAATCAAAATGATTGTGGCTTTCGGGCCGGGCGGATCGACTGACGTGACCGCACGAATTATTACAGCCAAGATGTATGAGCTGCTCGGTCAGCGCGTCGTGATCGAGAATAAACCAGGTGGGGGCTCAAATATTGGCAGTGAACTGGCTGCGCGTGGCGCACCTGATGGCTACACGTTATTTTTAGGAACCGTTGCCAACGCTATCAACATGTCCCTGTATAAAAATCCTGGTTACGACATTGTTCGCGATTTTGAGCCGATTTCAATGTTGACTTCGGCACCTGCGGTGTTAGTGGTGACGCCAAAGTTGCCGGTTAATACTGTGCAAGAGTTGATCGCCTTGGCACGCGCTAAACCCGACTCCCTAAACTATGCGACCTCGGGGGTTGGTACGACTCCACATCTGGCAGGTGAAATGCTGCTGCAGCGCTTCAATATAAAAATGACGCACGTTGCCTACAAAGGGGCCGCGCCAGCCTTGACCGATACGATTACTGGCGTCACGCAGTTGGGGTTTAAAACCGCGCTATCGGCGATTCCGAGCATTCAGTCGGGTCAGCTAAAAGCGCTAGCGGTTTGCTCAGCTAAGCGTTTGACGCTGTTGCCGGATGTACCCACCATGGCCGAGGCCGGGGTGCCTGATTTTGAAATCACGTCTTGGAATGGTTTGTTCGCGCCCAAGGGCACGCCTCAAGACATCGTAGAAAAACTGAATCAGGTCTGCGTCACAATTTCGCGGATGAAAGACGTTCAAGAGACCTTTGCAGCGCAAGCAGCCGACAGCTTGTCGAGTACACCCACTCAATTTAAAGCATTTATTGAGGCAGAGATCGCTAAATGGGGTGCCGTTGTGAAGTCAACCGGCGCGCAAATTTAGCGTGAGGGGGGCGGCGCGCGCAACGAGTCGCCCCCGAAACGAGACATCCTTTTGAGTCGTTGCGTACTGAGCACGCCGCCTTGGTTGCTTGGCCTAGAAAAAAGATGGCGAATCCCTTGCGCGATAAGGGTTTTATTCAAAAGCCTATTGGCTTTGGCGGTTGCCGTGCGAAAATACGCTTTGAAACACCACTGTTGCTTTCTTTGACAAACTTTTCGGCGTTGTATGCATAATCTCAGTTCTTCTATCCGCGGTTTGGCCGTTGCGCTGACTTTGACTCTTGGTTTGTTCTGGGCCGTGACTGCAAACGCAGCCCCTCCCATCCTGGTGCTCAACTCACTCAACGCTAACGTCAGCGTGATTGACCCTATCACCTACAAAGAAATCAAGCGAGTGCCGGTGGGCAAAGAGCCACACCATTTGTATCTGACGCCCGATAACAAATCGGTCATGGTGGCAAATGCCGAAGGTGATTCAATTACGTTTTTGGATCCACATACCGGCGAAGTGCAGCGTACGCTGAAAAATATCCTAGACCCTTACCATTTGCGGTTTTCGCCTGACATGAAATGGTTTGTCACGGCAGCTAATCGCTTGAACCACGTTGATATCTATCGCTGGGAGGTCAAAAACGGCGAGTTTCAAATGCACTTGGTCAAGCGTTTGCCTGCGGGTAAAACGCCTAGTCATATCGCGATCGATAGCAAAAGCACTACCGCGTATTTCACCTTGCAAGATAGTCATGAGTTGATGGCGGTTGATTTGGCAACGCAAAAACCACTCTGGACGATTTCAACAGGAAAGACGCCAGCAGATTTGTACCTTGCCCCCGATGATAAGACGTTGCTGATTGGCCTAACGGGTGCAGCTGAGGTCGAGGTCTATGACGTGGCGGGCGCAAAAAAAGCCGTGTTAACCAAACGTATTCCGACTGGCCAGGGCGCGCACGCCTTTCGGTCACAGGGCGACAAGCGACATGTGTTTGTCAGTAACCGCAGCGCCAACACGATTAGTCGCATTGACATGACCACCTTGAGCGTGGTCGATACGTACAAAACACCCGCGGGCCCCGATTGTATGGAAATGCTCGCCGACGGGAAGACCTTGTTAGTTACGGCACGTTGGGCCGGCAAATTGGTGGCGCTCGATATCGAGAAAAAAACCATCACTCATCAGGTGCAGGTAGGTAAGTCACCGCACGGCGTCTGGACGTTAAATCATGCGAGCCGTCTATAAGGTTTTACTGGGGATCGGGCTGTCGTCTTGTGCGACCGCCTTGTTAGGTTCGCCAGCCTCGTCGGCTGCGCCTTCGACTTGTGAGCGCCCGGTGTACTTGACGTTTGACACCGGACATATGCAGGTGGCACCCTTAGTCGCTGAGGTGCTGGCGCGGCAACAGGTACGTGCGACTTTCTTTTTGGCCAATGAACCCACACGCACGGGCGGCACAAGCTTGGATGAGGTTTGGGCGCCCTGGTGGAGGGCACTCGCCGAGCAAGGCCATGCCTTTGGTTCGCACACGTTTGATCATGTGTACTGGTTAAGCGATACAGCAGACGGTCGATTTTTAATGCGGCCTAGCGCCGGGCCACAGCCTGGAAAAAGTTTTACTTGGACAGGCGCCCAGTATTGCGAAGAGTTGGGTCGCCCAGCAAAGCGCTTTGAAGAGATGACTGGTCAAAAAATCTTGCCATTGTTTCGGGCTGCCGGTGGCAAAACCTCACCGGCCCTACTGCGTGCTGCGCAAGCCTGTGGCTACGAGCACGTTGGTTGGGCGCCTGCAGGTTTTTTGGGCGACGAATTACCAAGCGATCAATATCCCAACACTGTGTTACTAGAGCGTGCCTTGCGTAATATTCGTAGTGGCGATATTTTGGTAGCGCATTTAGGAATTTGGTCGCGGCAAGATCCTTGGGCGCCGGCGGTGCTTGAGCCTTTAGTTGTGGGCTTGAAAAAGAAGGGCTTGTGTTTTGCCACCATGGATTCGCACCCAGCCTACCGCGAGAAAATTCAGGCGCTCAAATTGAAAGCTGATGTGTGTGCAAGCCCAGTTAAGCGCGGTGGAGATGCGTCTGGCACCTGTTCAGGTGCTGCGAACGTGATTGACTCGCGCGCGCGGCTTTCCGAGCAACCTGAGGGTCTCTCGAGCCTATCAAGCGCTGGTGCCTCGACAATTGAGTCTTCGGCTGGTGGCGAGACAAAGGATATACAAAGGCGATGACTCAACTTATTGAACTCTTTGACCAAACACAACAGTGGCTCTTTGAGTCATTGGTACAGCCGTTGTTATTTCACGCGGGCCTGAGTGGCGTGATTGAAGACGCTTACGATGGCACGATGTGGTTATTAATTGGCTTGTTGCAAATTGGCTTTCTGGTCGTTGTCTTCGGCACCATGCAACGCGTGTGGCCTGCCGAGCCCGTGCGTGATCGTCAGCAGATCCGCATCGATTTTTTGTACACGATCATTCA
>JARXAG010000099.1 GCA_029866055.1 Burkholderiaceae bacterium | reverse complement strand
TTTGGCTTGTTACGTCGGCTGAACTTGCATTGACCCCATATACGAAGGGTCAATCACTAGTTGAGGTTTTCAGTCTTTTACTTTAACTTTTCAGTCTTTTTATTTAGCTTTTCAGCCTGCTCATTGAGCTTTTCGGCCTTTTGCAACGCTTTGGCCACTCGCTTTGCTGGGCGAACATAAAAAATTGAACTAAAAAAGAACATTGTTGCAAAGCCGATTTCAATCCAGGCCAGCATAATTGAGGGGCCGGGCGGGTCAGACATCACCCGCACTACACCCTCCATCAAATACAACAACACCAACATTGACGCCCACTGAATCGTGTAAAGGCTGCCACGCAAAACGCCACGCATCGCAAAGGCCAGTGGCAGCGCCTTTAAAAACAATAAGGTGCCACCCGGCTTAAGGGGTGCTAGCCAGATCTCCCACAGCAAACAAAGAAAAAAGAGCCCAAATAAGCTCACAGCAGCACTACGCTGCAGCGCAGCATTTAAAATAACGGGTGACTGTGGCGAAGGGTTGATCTCAGACATCTTGTGTGTTGCGCTCAGGTGGGGCAAAGAAATTAGCACTGCAACAGCCCACAGGGGGCGACGCTGCTATTATCGCCTGCAGACGGAGGATTCGCATGCAAGCCCATGCAAAAGAGCATTTTGTGCAAAAAGATGTGATTCACTATTTTGGTGCTGCGACTCAAATTCTTGGCCTGGCCTTGCAACGCGCCACGCAGGCCAAAGCCGTGCAACTCGCTGCCAGCCTGACCTTTACAACCGTGCTCTCGGTTGTGCCACTCTTGGCGGTGGTGCTCTCGCTCTTCACTGCGTTTCCGTTATTTACCCAGTTCAGTGACGCGCTTCAAGCCTTTATGACCAACAGCCTGATGCCGCCCACAGTGTCAGACACGATCATGACTTACCTCAACGAGTTCGCCGCGCAAGCCTCGCGCTTGACAGCGATTGGGGGTGGGTTTTTAGTGTTAACCGTTGTGTTTTTGATCATGTCTGTTGAGTCGGCACTGAATACCATTTGGCAAGTCGAGCGGCAGCGTCGTGTCACGCACCGCTTACTGGTCTATTGGGCGATCATCACGCTTGGCCCTGTGCTGACGGGCGCCAGCCTTTATGCAACTGCTTTTTTAGCCCGCGAATCCCAAGGCTTGCTCGCAAACGCACCAGTTTTTCTAGCCATCGCGCTGAAGCTATTGCCCTTGCTTTTGGGTGCCCTCGCCTTTGCCGCCTTGTTTATTGTGGTACCAAATACCCGTGTCAATCGGGGCGATGCGTTGGTGGGCGGCGTGATCTCAGCGCTGATTCTAGAAACCATGAAGATCGGTTTTGCCTACTATGTCTCAAGCTTTTCAACCTACACCATGATTTATGGGGCTTTTGCTGCGCTACCTGTTTTCTTGATTTGGGTCTATTTGTGTTGGCTTGGCATCCTGATTGGTGCTTTAGTCGCTGCCAACCTACCCTTGTTGCGACTAGGACGACTTGATCCTAAAGTCAGGCCAGGTGCAGCCTTGATGGACGCTCTATCTGTTCTAAAAGTGCTCAGCCAGGCCCGAGGCAACCTACCGCCGGGCTGCAGTACCGGTGAGCTCATCAAGCATTTGCGCCTACCGCTCAATGTTCTTGAAGAGCGCCTACAGTGCTTAACTGCAATGGGTTTAGTGGCCGTCGCACCTGGCGCAAAAAATGAACGCTGGTTACTAGCTTGCGATCCTGAACGCACAACACTTGGTCCCTTAGTCGATCAGCTTGCACTGGATCGCTCTTCAATCAAGCTCTCCGAGCAGCCGTTTCTAGCTCAGGCGCTGAGCCAACTCATCACCCAGCAAGTTGACCCCACTCTTGCCGAGGTTTTGGAGCACCATGACAGCTCGGTGACTCACCCACTACAATCCAGAATAGTGAGTAGCGACGCAGGAGACAAACATGCTTAAAGTTAGCGAAGTTCTAAAGGTGAAAGGCAACACCCTTTTTACCGCCACCCCCGAAACCTTGGTCACCCAGGCCCTTCAAACAATGAGCACCCATGATATTGGCTCGTTGGTGATCATGCAGAGTGGTCAGCTCGTGGGCATGCTCACGTTTCGCGAAATCATTCGTTATTTAAGTGAGCACCACGCAACGATTGGCGATGTCGTCAGCGGTGCAATCATGGAGCGAAACCCCGTCAGCGTCAGCCCAGACACCCTGGCCACTGAGGTACAGCGGCTCATGCTTGCGCATCACTCGCGCTATGTGCCGGTCATGGAGGGCGAAATGTTGTTGGGTGTTATTTCGTTTTATGACATGGCTCAGGCGATTGCGGCCGCCCAAAAGTTCGAAAACTCAATGCTCAAGGCCTACATTCGCGACTGGCCTGCTGATAAAGAGCCTGCTAAAAATAGCTAGAAAGGCGTCCACCTAACGCCTCTCGTATGTTTTTTGTAGTTTAACGACCAGCAGCATCACCGCCAACTTGCTGCCACGCCAGTCGGATCAATTCAGGATTATCCTGTTTGAGCAATGTTGAATCTGACAGCATGCGCCGCCAAATGCGTGAGTTCGAGCGCCCATTAAATAAGCCTAGTAGCGGCCGCACCACAATGCGCAAAGGCACCTTGGCTGCGATCTGCTCACCCGCATAACCCACCAACGCCTCAATCACCTCGGGCTCAGTCTTGACCGCTAACTGCGGCCACCAAGCGCGCGACAGCCGCGCCAACACTGAGGGATCGTGCCAGGGCGAGCGCCCCAACATCACGCCGTCAAAGCGTGGCAACTCGGCCTCACAGTCAGCTAAAGTCGTGAGCCCACCGTTTAACACCATCACCGCGTCCGGAAAGTCTCGCTTGAGTCGTGCGGCCTCATCGTATCGCAGCGGTGGGATCTCGCGATTGTCTTTGGGTGACAAGCCTTTTAACACCGCATTACGCGCGTGCACAATAAACACACGGCATCCTGTCTCATAGATCGTGCCGACAAAATCACGCACAAAATCGTAAGACTCATTTTTATCCAAACCCATGCGGTGCTTGACGGTGACCGGAACACTCACCGTATCTTGCATGGCTTTGATACAGTCAGCCACAAGCGTAGGTTCGGCCATCAAACACGCACCAAACGCACCTTTCTGAACCCGTTCAGACGGACAACCACAATTCAGGTTGATTTCGTCGTAACCCCATTGCGCGCCCAACTTTGCCGCGGCCACCAAGGCGTCGGGTTCGCTGCCGCCGAGCTGCAACGCCACCGGGTGTTCTTGCTCATTAAAATCAAGATGTCGTTGCGCATCACCATGCAACAACGCGCCAGTCGTAATCATCTCGGTATACAGCCGCGCCCGCGGCGCGAGCAAACGATGAAAGAAGCGACAATGACGATCAGTCACGTCGATCATGGGGGCAACGCACAAACGCCAGTCAGCGCTGGTATTTGAAGCTGCAACCGCCTGACTCGCGGTCGAATTATGCATATTGACTAAAAAACACCTGTTTCACGACCTTGTGACAACGTTTCAAAGACTCAACGCTCTAGTAGTTTTGACTAGAAAGCGGCGATTTTACGCTCACCATCGCCTCAACGAGCCTTTTTACTCACTCTGCGACCTAGCTTCTCGTCGCGACCTGAGAGGGTTTCTGCACTTCTTGCTAAACTTCGAGCGTTAACTTTGCGTCTTGCCCTTTGTTGACGCAACTGAACTTGCAAGACCTAACCCTGTGTGATGCTTTATGGCTGTTTTTACGATTGTCAGTGACGCTGACGCACGCGCGCTACTGAGGCACTATGACTTAGGTGAGTTTGTCGCGCTGCGTGGGATTGCGGCCGGTATTGAAAACAGCAATTTCTTTCTTACGACGACACAAGGCGAGTACGTTTTAACCGTCTTTGAAGTGCTCACAGCCAAGCAGCTACCCTTCTATATTGAACTGATGCATCATTTGGCGCAGCGTGACGTGCCCGTGCCGCAGCCGCAAACTCGGCTAGACGGCGCCCGGTTGTCGACCGTATTGCAAAAACCGGCAGCGATCGTCAATCGTCTGCCCGGTGGCTACGAGCCGGCCCCCTCGCTTGCACATTGCGCGCTCGCTGGTCAAACACTGGCGCAGGCTCATCTAGCCGCGAAAGACTTCAATCTTAGCCAACCTAACCTGCGTGGCCTCGCTTGGTGGGAGCAAACCGCCCCAGTGGTGCTTCCCTACCTCACCCCTGCCCTTGCTGAATTGTTATCCAACACCTTGGCAGAGCAGCGCGCAATGGCGTTAACGCCAGATTACAAAACCCTGCCCTTTGGGCCCGCACACTGCGATCTTTTCAGAGACAACGTTTTGTTTGCAGGGACTCAAACCGAGCCTCAAATGGGCGGATTGATTGATTTTTATTTTGCTGGCTGTGACACCTGGCTGTTTGACGTCGCTGTCTGCGTCAATGACTGGTGTATTGATTTAGCCACGGGTATCGTTAAACCCGCCTACGCCACGGCATGGTTAAGTGCGTATGCCAGCCTGCGGCCGTTCACGGCGGCCGAACATCGCCTTTGGCCTTCAATACTACGTGCAGCAGCACTGCGTTTTTGGATATCGCGTCTGTACGATTTTTATTTGCCTCGCTCGGCTCAAACACTTAAACCGCACGACCCCACTCATTTTGAACGCGTACTTCAACAGAGAACCGTCGGTCTGATCCCCGATTTACCAAAGGAAGACTGATGCAAGCTATTGCTTTAAACGCCTTATCGGGCTGGCGCTGGATCAGCGATGGCTGGGCTTTATTTCGTACCCAGCCACTCGCCTTTTTTTCATGGGCCATGTTCATCAGTTTGCTGCTCATGGTGGCAAGCATCGCACCACCGATTGGTCCAATAGTGTTCGTCATCCTCATGCCAGCCGTCACCGTCGTGACCTTATCTGCCGGGCGCCACGCCGCGCAGGGCCACAAAATGTTACTCAACATGTGGCTTGAGCCCCTCAAACCAAGTGGTGTTTTTAAGCGGCTAGTCGGAATGGGTGCACTGTACTTAGTCACCTGCCTGTTGTTGGGTCTACTGGCGTTCTTACCTTTTGCCGCTGAAGTCTCAGAGGCAGTTAAAGCGATGACCGACGCCAACAACTTAATGCCCTTGCTCGAGGCCGTCCGCACGCCAATGATTATATTTGCTGTGTTCTATATGCTGATGGCAGCCATTTTTTGGTACGCGCCAGTACTTGTGGCGTGGCATCAACTCAGCGTGACACGAGCCTTGTTTTTTAGCGGCATTGCCTGCTGGCGAAACAAATGGGTTTTTTTAGTTTACGGGATCAGCTGGCTAGGCGTATTTTTAGCCATTGATAGTGCCCTAAGCCTCTTAGTATGGATAGGTCTTCCGAATACGATTGCGGCCACGGTACAAGTGCCCATCAATATTGTCGGTGGCGCCGTTTTGTACTGCAGCTTCTATCCAAGCTATGCGTCAGTGTTTATGACCACTGACTCTGAGCAATTGCCCGCATAACAGCAAGCGATCGCGCGTCTGTTTGCTCGCTGGTAAACGCGGCGGTTTCAATCACCGAAGTCGCCTGCCAGCACACCACAAAGCGATTGGGCTTTAGCCGCGCAATCGCTTTGACCACAACACCCTGGTTATCGATAAAAAAAACCCCAAGCGAAAACCGCATCCCGATGGTATGTATGGCAAAACACGGCTTGAGCCAAAGCGCCTGCCTAGGCGCCATTTCACGCTTACCTAGCAAACCAAGCAGGCGTGTCAACATCGTATCGGCTCGCACCAAAGTCAGCTCGCACTCATGCGGCTCAGTCATGTCAAGCCAAAAAGCTGCACCACCACCGGAAACCCCAGCACTAAAAACGTACACGGAAAAATAAACAGCGCTAACGGAAACAGCATTTTGACCGGTGCCTGTAACGCCAGTTTTTCGGCGTTCATCAACCGTTGGGCGCGCTGCTGAGCACCATAGATTTCTACAATCTGCGCCATCCGCTGACCTAGCGCCTCGCCCTGAATCAACGCCGAGAGCAGTTGCCGCATGGCGACTAGTTCAATTCGCAGACTCATTTGTCGAAGCGCTTCGCTGCGCCCCACCCCAGTGCGAATATCGCTTAAGGTCTGAAGCCATTCGGCCTTTAACGCACCATCGCTGAGATGATCGCAGGCAAGTTGCAGCGAGGCCTGCAAATTCTGCCCTGAGCCTAGTCCGAGCCCAACAATATCTAGAAAAAAGGGCAATGAGCGCTCAATCGCGATCAGCCTTTGCCGATAACGTTGCTTGAGCCACAAGATTGGCAACCACCAAAAAAATGCCACTAGGCACGTACACAACAATATATCGACCAAGAGCTCAGCGCGCAGCGCTCGCCCCTGTAGCGAACCCAACCCAACAGCGCTCAAATAGATGACGAGCCCTAGCAAGGACAGCAACACCCTCGCTGCGAACATCTGGGCGTAATCCAAGTCGGTTGACGCACTGCGCAAAAGCAATTGTGTCAGCCTATGCCGCTGATTCCAGGTGATAAACGGTAAAAGCCAGCGACCGAGTCGCGCCAACATCGGGCGAAGGATTCCAACTGTTAGCCACGCTTTGATGACCGCTTGCAGGCCAGTACGACGGATTTGACCAAAATTAGCCATCAAAAAACGACCACCAACAAACAGAGCCGCTGCAATAGCAAGGGCACCCGAAAGCAAGGCAAGCCAAACCATCTGGCTAAACATCAATGGCAAGAATACGGCGCAAAACGTACACCCCAAGGCATTCAAGAGTGAATATCGTTGCCAGCACGGCCTGCCCCACCGAGGTACTGTGTAACAACTGCACCGACAGCGGGTCGACTTGGCTCAACACCAGTAAAAGCACCACGGGCAGTGCCCCCATCACCCAGGCTTGCATCTTTCCTTGCGTCGTCATGACTTCAACTTTTCTTTCAAGATGCTGGCGCGCCCGCAAGTTGGTACAAAGACGTTCAAGCAAATCTGCCAACGAGGCACCCGAGCGTGTCGCGACGATCAGCATGGTTGTCACTAGCTCAACACTTTCAGAGGGCATGCGATGGTAGAGATTGTTCAGAGCTTGCGTCAATTCAACCCCCATTCGTTGCTCACGCAACACTAGGCCAAGCTCCTGCGAGAGCGGCGGGCTTGCGTCTTGCACAATGTGCTTCAACGCTACCGACAAACCTGCCCCTGCACGCAACGCGCCTGACAGCGACAACAACAGCTCTGGTAGTTGCAAGTCAAAGCGTTGCTGACGCTTGCGTACAGCACGACTCAACATGATTCGAGGCAAGATAAAACTCAAACCTCCCACACACACCCCAAACAAGACACTTTGCGTCACCAACCATAGCAGCGTGCTGACTCCCACCGACACGCAGACTAGCGCGGGCCACAGGTGTGTGGTGTCGATAAAGACAAACAAATCAGAAAGTTCTGCGCGTGTTTGCTCGGTCACGCGCCTGCGGTAGTGTTGCGAGGCCTGAAAAAAAAGGCTCTGCCCTAGCCATACCCCCATGCCGATCGACAGGCAAGCACTCAACAATGCCAATGTATTCATGCGTGTAAAAACCAATTCATCATCGCCGAATCAGGTTGCATACGAGCATCGTCGAAAACGGAGGGGCGTAAGCCCGTGCCGGTTAGGCGTTGGCGGCTGACATCAAATCTAGCCAATTGTTGCGTTTGAATGGTGCCTGACTCGATTCCAGATATTTCGGCCACCCCAGTAATCACCCTTCGACCGTTCGGCAATCTGGTTTGCTGCACAATCAACTTCAGTGCAGAGCCGATTTGCTCGCGTATCGCTTGTAGCGGTAAACCCGCATTACCACTCAGCACCATCGTCTCGAGCCGCGACAACGCATCGCGAGGGCTATTGGCATGCAAGGTGGTGATTGAACCATCGTGGCCGGTATTCATCGCAGCCAACATGTCAATCGCTTCTGCGCTACGCACTTCACCAATCACAATGCGGTCGGGACGCATCCGTAAAGCGTTTTTAACTAAGTCACGAATTGTGACTGCACCCTGCCCTTCAGAGTTTGCTTGCCTTGCCTCAAGCGTCACGACATGCGGATGAGCAATCAGCAGTTCAGCGCAATCTTCAATTGTGACAATGCGTTGTGCCGGATCAACAAACCCAGCCAACACATTGAGCAAGGTCGTTTTACCTGAACCCGTACCGCCGGATACGAGAATATTTTGCCGACGCTCAACGCACAGGCGCAAAAATTCGGCCAACGGCGCAGGCAAAGCTTGCAGCGCAATCAAGTCTGGCATTTGTAGTCGTTTTTGAGGAAACTTTCTGATGGTAAAGCTCGCCCCTTTGACAGAGACCGGAGGCAATACTGCGTTCAGACGTGAACCGTTGGGCAAACGGGCGTCGACCATCGGCGAGGCCTCATCGATTCGACGTCCTAACGGAAAAACAATACGTTCAATCACACTTCGTACGGCTTGTTCGCTACTAAATTGAAGCACATGTTTCGAGATTTGACCGCCGGCTTCAACGTAGATCTCGTCAAAGCGATTGACCATGATTTCAGTGACCGCAGCGTCTTCAAGTAACTCTTCAATCACGCCCAGCCCGATGGCTTCATCGACCACAAGCTTCAGGATTTTGCTGCGTTGCGCTTCACTAAGCGGCAACCGTCGCTTATCTAACAATTCAGTCACGCACGTCAGCGCATGCGCCTTTAACGTACCTTCAGACAAGGCACCGACGTCGTTGCGCCGCAGATCAAAAGCCTGGATTAAGCCAGCGCGAAGCTCTTGACGAAGTTCTTGCTGCGCAAGATCCGCCGACTCTGACAACAGCTCTGCCTTCGGCTCAAACACCTTGGGATCATTCAGCGACGTTTGAACAGCAAGCGGCGCCCCTGTGACCTCAACCGTCGCAGTGCGCGCACTCAAGGCAAACACGCCTTTCTCAAACACAAAAGAACCCGACTCGGGCGCAACCCTGTTCGGCTCTGGCTGCAACTGCAGCCTGCCCAATTCTGCTGGGGTGCCCTCGCTGCAGACGCTCTTGATAGCCGCCGCCTGTGCCGCCTGCGAGGCCAGGCGCAGCAAGCACGGGCCGACCACGATTTCGTCAGACTTTTTAAGTGGTCCATAACGGGTAATACGATTGCCGTTTACCCGTGTACCTAAAATTGAGCCGAGATCATCGACGTGATATCCATCTTCTGCGCGTGAGATCCGTAAATGTTGTCGCGCGACCCGCCAGTGCGAGACCTGAATACCGCAATCCGGCGCACGACCCATCACCAAAGGAATCTCAAAGCGTCCGTGCCTGCGCGTACCATCTTCAAAAAACAAATCAAGTTCAATCAATTCAAATCCTTTCCTGACAGTGCAAAAAAATGACTAGTGCTGAGAAAAAGTGGGTGCGTCTTCCCATTGAGACAAGGGGTTTGTCATGGGTTGAGCGTTGTTCGAGTCTGACTCCCATTGCCCCAAACCCTCAAACGTGTTGCGCGGCGTGTTCAACTCAGAGGGTTCAACATGATTAAGCGGCGTATTTAGTGTTGGGGCACCCGGAAACGACTCTTGCAACACACCCTGTGCGTTGGTCACGCGCGCTGCCAG
>JARXAG010000036.1 GCA_029866055.1 Burkholderiaceae bacterium | reverse complement strand
GGCCAGTTAGCACGAATCTCGGCCACAACTTCTAAAGCAAACCGCATACGACCTGCACGATCTTTACCGTACTCGTCTTGGCGATTATTGACTAGCGGCGTTAAGAAACTCGCAATCAAATACCCGTGTGCACCGTGAATTTCGATGATGTCAAAGCCAGCGGCATTTGCACGCGCAGCAGCCTGGCCAAATTTTTTAACGATCTCACGGATTTCACTGACTGAGAGGGCGTGAGGGGTTTGATAGTTTTCGCCAACCGCCAACTCACTCGGGCCAACAATCCCCCAAGGCGCCCCGCCCCGCGCGGCATCCGCCGCAGTCAGCGGCCCGTTACCCTCCCAAGGGCGCTGCCAACAGGCTTTGCGGCCGGCATGCGCCAACTGAATGGCCGCCAAAGCACCTTGGGCATGAATAAAATCAGTAATGCGTTTGAGATCTGGAATAAATTCGTCTGACCACAGCCCTAAATCACCGTAGGTAATCCGACCACGCGGTTCAACCGCAATCGCCTCGGTCATCACCGTACCGAAACCACCCAGAGCAAATTTACTGAAATGCGCAAAATGCCAATCAGAGGCAAAGCCATCAACGGCTTTGCACTGCATCATGGGGGCCAACACAATTCTGTTCGGTAACGTTGTTTCGCGGATTGCATAAGGGCTAAACAACACACTCGGTTCAACAGTCATGCCTTGACCTTTTTCTTTTCATTAAACAACCACTCATGCAACGGGTGCTGTTTTTACTAAGGCAGGCATGTTCACAACCGACGCATACCAGGCCTCAAGCTTGGGATGGCCAGGGCGCCAGGGCTCATGCGCAAAGCGAAAATCAAGATAGCCCAGCGCGCAAGCAATCGCGATTTCGCCGATCGTATCGAGCTTGCTTAAACTTGCTGCGTCTTTCTCGAGATCATCCAGACAATGCTTGACCTTTCCCTGCTGCAACTGGATATAGCCAATGCGACCTTCGTCTTGTGGCAAGGCGATTTCACGGCGACGTGGTTGGCTCGCATCCAAGATGCCATCGCCAATTGCCTGCTGACGCAGAGCCGCCCAGCGTGCAGGGCCTGCTGCAGGAAACAGTGGCTTAGCAGAACCAAGACTGTCTAAATATTCACAAATGACAGGGCTATCAAACAGGGTTTTGCCATCGTCGAGCACCAGCGTTGGCACCTTTGATAGTGGGTTGACCGGGATCAACGCCGCATCCGTTGTAGGAATGACCCACTTTTCGATTTGGCCATCAATGCCACGCGCCACCGCGCAGGCCATGACTTTACGGACGTAGGGGCTTGCAGGAGAAAAGGCTATTTTCATAAATGACTTCCCGATTAATGTGGTTTGGGCACAATTGAATACATTCTAGACTTCGACAGCGTGCGTCTGCGCTGCACGTCAGGATTTGAGTGGCGTTGCGCTTGCCGACTGACTCAAGCTCAACGCACTCTGCTGCCGATCACTGATCCGCTTTAATTCCGGCTGCCTTGACGGTTGCGCCCCAACGGTCAAATTCTGACACCAGCACTTTGCTAATTTGTTCAGGATTTAAGACGTCGATCTGCAAGCCACCTTTAATCATCAGCTCGATAATTTGTGGATCTTTGACAGCCTCGTTCACAGCGTTAAAAATCGCATCGACCGCAGCCTTGGGCATTTTTGCTGGTCCAAGAATTGAAATCCAAGGCGAGGTATACACTTTCACGCCTTGCTCTGCCAAGGTTGGCATGTTTGGTGCGCCCACAAACCGCGAAGGGGCGCCCAAACCGATCGCAACCACTTTGCCGGCTTCGGCATTAGGGACAGCCAAGCTCAGCGGCACAAACATCGCGTCAACTTGGCCCGCTAAGACCGCAGTCATGGCAGGTGCTGCGCCTGTAAACGGGACGTGCAAGATATCGAGCTTGCTCATGACTTTGAGCATCTCCATTGCCACCTGGCTTGAGCTACCCACGCCCCAAGAGGCATACGTCAGCTTGCCCGGTTGGCTTTGGGCCAAGGCGATAAATTCTTTTATATTTTTTGCAGGAACTTTAGGGTTCACCACCAAGGCGTAGGGCAACAAGCCGATCTGTGCGATACCCACAAAATCTTTCAGTGCGTCATACGCAATCTTCGGATAAACGTGCGGGTTGATCGAGTGTGTATCTGCAGCAGTCATCAAGATGGTGTAGCCATCAGGCGCAGACTTACCCACAAAGTCAGAGCCGATCATGCCGCTGGCACCGGGCTTATTGTCGACAACGATTGTCTGCTTCAGAATCTTGCCAGCGCCCATCGCGATGGCGCGCGCGAGCACGTCAGTGCCACCGCCTGCGTTGTATGGCACCACCAAACGAATCGACTTATCGGGGTAAACCCCTTGAGCCTGAACGCCCAAGCCAAACAGGGCCGTTGCTGCAAACAGCGCTAACGTCTTAAACATCTGGGTACTTTTCATTTAGGTCTCCGGTTAACGATTAGGTATTATTTTGTTAATCTTTTAACATGATTTTTTCGACCTCACCACCTGAACGAGTTGGTGAAGCAAACCCTTTAGGACATCAGCACTCATGCGCCCTGCCATTAACTTGCACGATTTCAGGGCGATGGCCCGTCGTAAATTGCCTCAGATCGCCTTCGACTTTATCGATGGCGGTGCTGACGACGAGCTTGGCATGGTGCGCAATCGCGAAGCCTTCAGCGACTACCAACTTCTGCCACGTTACCTCAATGACGTGACCACTCGCGATCAATCGACCACACTGTTTGGTAGAAAGTACTCGAGCCCGATCGGTATTTCGCCTACTGGGATGGCCGGCCTGTTTCGCGTGGGTGCCGACAGCATGCTCGCTGCTGCAGCCAAAAAAGCCAATGTCCCGTTCTTGTTATCAAGTGCCAGCAATTTTAGAATTGAAGATGCCGCAGACATTGCACCCGACAACGTCTGGTTTCAGATGTATGCCACCAGCGACCATCGTATCAATATGGATCTGGTGCGCCGCGCACGCGAGGCCAAGGTCGGTGTATTGGTGATCACTGTTGATGTACCAGTTAACTCAAATCGTGAGCGTAATCGGCGTAATGGTTTTACCCGACCCTTTCGCATGACGCCCTCAATCATGCTTGACACGTTAAGCCGCCCAGGCTGGTTATTGCAATACCTAAAATCTGGTGGGATGCCGATGATGAGCAATTGGCAGCCCTATGCGCGTGAAGGCGCAAATGCCGATGAAGTGGCCGACATGTATGGCACGCTAACGCCTGCACCGATGACGAGCTGGGATACCGTCACAGCGATTCGTCGCGAATGGGAAGGCCCACTCGTCATCAAAGGGATTTTGCATCCCGACGATGCGCTTCAATCAGCCGCACACGGTTTAGATGGCCTAATCGTTTCTAACCATGGCGCGCGACAATTAGACGCAGCACCTTCACCGATTTCGATGCTGCCTGCGATTCGCGCGGCAGTAGGTGATCGGATGACTGTCATGCTTGACAGTGGCGTGCGCCGTGGTTCAGACGTCATCACCGCAAAATGTCTGGGCGCACAAGCTTGCTTTTTTGGACGTCCCACGCTGTATGCCGTCGCCGCGTTAGGCCAAGACGGTGCTGATCAAGTCTTTGCGATCATGCGCCGCGAAATCGATGCCGTACTCACGCAAATTGGCTGCGGCAATTTTGGCGACCTGACCGAGCGCTTTTTACACCGCAAGACTTAATCACGCACCGCCACACTGAAACATGATCTGCCTCAGTAGAGCGTGGTTTGCACCACCGAGGTGTGAGCCGCGGCTCACTGAAGCGTGATCTGCCTGAGCAGAGCGTGATCTGCTCCGCTGAAGCGTGATCTGTCTCACTGGATCGTGATGTTCGCGTCTTTAATGACCTTTGACCAGCGTGCCGTATCTTCTGCAATTTTTTGTGTGAAGTCGGCTGCGCTGCCGCCAACGGCCTCGATGCCGACACCGGCGAGTTGCTGGACAACGGCAGGATCCTTAAGCGCTTTGTTCAGTGCCTGATTCAACGTAGACACAATCTCGGGCGCCAGGCCCGCAGGTCCAAAGACACCAAACCACGTTAGAGATACAAACCCCGGTAAGTCTTGCGAGATCAACGGAACATCCGGCACGAGTGCCGAACGCTCAGTGGCAGAAATACCCAAGGCTCTGACTTTGCCATCGCGCACATGAGGGTACGCGGAAGAGAAACTGTCAAACAGCACATCGAGACGCCCCGCCATTAAGTCGGGCATGGCCAAGGCCGTGCCTTTATAGGGAACGTGCGTCAGCTTGATGCCTGCCAAGGCCTGAAACCGCTCACCTGACAGGTGGGGGATACCGCCGGTGCCAGCCGAACCGAAGTTCAGCTTACCCGGCTGTTGCTTGGCAAGCTCTATAAATTCTTTCACTGTTTTAGCTGGCGATGTCAACGGCACAATCATCATCGATGGAGACTGTGCCGCATAGCCAATCGGACTGAAATCTTTCGTCGGATTAAAAGGTGTTGCAGGGTTCAGCAACGGCCCGAGCACATGCGTGCTGTTTGTTGATAGCAAAAGCGTGTAACCATCCGGAGCCGCTTTAGCGGCGAGATCGGCACCAATCATCCCAGCGGCGCCGCTTTTGTTATCAATCACAATGGTCTGGTTCAACTCAGCAGCAAATTTTTGCGAAATGATTCGACCCACGATATCGGTGCCCCCACCCGCTGGAAACGGCACAATCAATTTGATAGGTCGGTTTGGATAGACGGCCTGTGCACCCGCAGTTTGCATACACAGCGCGAGCAGTGCCAAGACGCCAAGCCGTTTAACGAGTCCGTTCATGAGTTTCCCTTTGTTTTTGAATGCATACTGCAATTAGACTACTTTTCTAGCGTCGCCTTGGGCAATTAACGCCTAAAAGGCCTTTACCCGTAAAATAGCTCTGTTGGTGCTCGCGGCTTGGTTCACAGGCTGCAGTTCAACGGGAAGCAGAAAGACCTTGCCACTTGCGTGCCTTGTCTAGCCTGCGCTGCCCCCGCAACGGTCAAGCGAACAAGCCTCAGGGCTTCGCTTCTGTCAACTTAGCCACTGGTCGCCTGAACAAACGACTGGGAAGGCGACAGAGGTTGCTTCGTTAGCCCGGATACCGGCCAACAAGGTTGTAGTGTGCAATGAAACACCCTGCAGAAACACCCAAGTACCGTCGGGGATTGCGGTCAAGGGCTATGCCGTTGTTGTGGACCATGCCACATGACTCAAGTCGTGCGCAGTGAATTCATTCTAGGTGGCCAAAAGAGTGGCAAGTCGCGCCGCGCAGAAACGCTCGCCCAACACTGGCTGGCTGGGGCGCCACAGCGCTCGGCCCTGTTGATTGCAACGGCACAGGCCTTTGACGACGAAATGCGGCTGCGAATCGAGCGTCATCGCCAAGACCGCTTGGTGCGCGTGCCTGGTATGAAAACGATCGAAGAGCCACTGGCCCTCGCCGCGACGATTAAAGCTTTTAGCCAACCCGACACACTCATTGTTATCGATTGTCTGACCCTGTGGCTGACTGCGCAACTGATGCCACCGAAGACAGACCTCGTCGCAACGCCAACTGTTTGCCACACTGGTCACCTTAGCAAAGCCCTCAACAGTACCCCCTTAACAAATAGTCGTTCCTTAACCGATCATCTTCTTTCAACCGATCAGCACACCTCGACCAATAATCTGCCGTCAACATCCTGGCAAACTTTAGCCACAGATTTATGCAGTGCAATCGCACAAGCGCGCGGGCCTCTGGTCTTGGTTGGCAATGAAATCGGTTTAGGCGTGATCCCTTTAGGTCAAGAGGTACGCGCCTTTGTCGACGCGTTAGGCTTGCTCAACCAAATGGTGGCAGCAACCTGTGAGCGCGTCACGCTGATGTGTGCAGGCTTGCCCCTGGCGCTCAAAGGGCCTGCTTGAATACCGTGACCGCCTCTAAGACCATCACCAAGGCGTTCACAGCCTCGTCAATCAACGGTTGTTTCACGTTTGTCGTGCTTGCCTTGCTGAGTTTGAGTATGACGATCACTCACGCGCAATCGCTTGTCACAGATGACCGCGGCGTCACAACCCGTTGGGCAACAGCACCACAACGCGTCATCACCTTGCTGCCCTCGCTCACCGAAACTGTCTGCGCGCTTGAGCAGTGCACGCGCTTGGTCGGCGTCGATCGCTATTCGAACTGGCCGGCACAAGTCACACAACTGCCGACTCTCGGTGGCGGTATGGATCCAAATATTGAAGCCATCTTGTCCTTAAAGCCTGACGTGGTCTTCACTGCAAAATCGTCCAATCTTGCCGAACGGCTCGAGGCACTCGGTTTAAAAGTCGTGGCGCTGGAAACAACAAGCCACGCCGATGTCCAGCGACTTTTATACAAAGTCTCTCAAGTGCTTGGGGTTGACCCAGAAGAGGCCAAAACACTTTGGCATCGTATCGACGAAGGTGTGTCTGCAACGGCGCAACGGCTCCCTGCAAAGACTCAAAATCTTCGTGTCTATATCGAAGTGAACCGCGCACCCTTCGGTGCGGCCCCCGGGTCATTTATGGGTGAGACGCTCAAGCGCTTAGGCGCGCAAAACATCCTGCAGGAGCAGTCCGATGCCTTTCCACGCATTAACCCCGAATTTGTGATTCGCGCACAACCCGACCTCATTATGATTAGTGAGCGCGATCTGACGGCCATGCTTGAGCGCCCAGGGTGGTCAAACCTGGCGGCCATCAAAGGCAACCGGATATGTGCCTTTACTACCATCAACCAAGATATTTTAGTGCGGCCCGGTCCGCGCTTGGCCCAAGCCGCGCAGCTCATGGCCGACTGTCTGAAACGGTTTGCTTTATGAGTACCTCGCCGATACGACTGAAGCCAAATCGGTCTCGTGCGTTGTTCCTCGCAGGCCTGTTAGCAGTGCTGTGCGCCGCCACTTTGTTCCTCGGCTTAAGCGTAGGCAGCACAGGCCTCGACCCCTTGTTTAGTCTTGGCGCTGATCCTGTCGCGATGCAAATTATTTGGGACGTTCGTGTGCCACGGACTCTAGGCGCACTACTCACCGGCGGATTGCTTGGATTAGCAGGTGCCGTCGCTCAAGGGCTCTTTCGAAATCCACTTGCTGATCCGTTTTTATTAGGTAGTGCCTCGGGCGCCTCTTTAGGTGTCGCGGTAATCTTGGTGGGCTTTGGGGTTTCACCCTTGGCCGCTCAATGGTTCGTTAAGCTCGGGCTAACGGGTGCTGCGTTTGTCGGCGCGGTACTCGCAGTGTGTTTGACGCTCAGTTTGGCCAAAGGTGTTCAGCACACCTTGCGACTGCTATTGGCGGGTGTCATCGTCGGAGTCGTGCTGGGCGCGCTTACGTCACTACTCTCATTGACCCGCCCGGATATTTTGCAAACCATGCAAGCTTTTATGCTTGGGTCAACTGCCTTTGTCAGCTGGTTAGCTTGCGCAATCATGGCTGCTGTGTGGCTCGTCTGCACGGCCACGGGTGTGGCTTTTGCTAGGGTCTTAGATGGTTTGGCCCTAGGCGAAGCGACCGCCTTAAGCCTAGGTCTGCCCCTCACTAAGCTGCGTGGCATCTTGATTGGGGTGCTCGCCCTGGCAACCGGCACGGCTGTTGCCCACACGGGTCTTATCGCCTTCGTCGGTTTGGCCGCGCCTCACCTTGTGCGCGCAATTGTGCACGTCCGTCACGCTTGGCTGCTTCCTTTGGCCAGTTTGATGGGGGCCTTGCTGTTATCACTTGCCGACTTATTGGCCAGAGGCTTGGTCGCACCACAGGAGTTGCCGGTGGGTGTGCTCACAGCGATTCTAGGCGGCGGTTACTTAATGTGGCTGATGAATCGTCGAGGCCTCACACATGACTGAGACGAACACAGCGCTAAACGGCGACATCCTAGCCTTAGAGACTCAGGGCCTTGGGGTTAAGCGCGGTCAACGATCCGTGCTGAAAGATCTGAATCTGAAGATCTCACCAGGACGCTGGTGCGCCATCGTCGGACCAAACGGCGCAGGTAAATCAACGCTGCTTCAGGCATTGGTAGGTATCCTGCCATATGCAGGTGACGTTTTTCTTCTGGGCCAACCGTTGCAACACCAATCCAGACAGCTTCGCGCTCGTCGCATCGCGTGGCTGGCTCAGAGCTCAGTGCAAAGCGCAGACGACCTAACGGCCTACGACGTCGTCATGCTCGGCCGGATCCCTTACCAGTCTTGGCTTGGCGGCCAAAGCTTAGCCGATCACGCCGCAGCTGAGCGCGCACTCAAACTGACCCACGCCTGGGCATGGCGCGACCGCCCGCTCAACACACTCTCGGGTGGTGAAAAACAGCGCGTACTGCTCGCGAGACTGCTCGCAGTCGAGGCTGACATTTTCTTGATGGATGAGCCTTTAGCAAATCTTGACCCTCCACATCAGGTCGATTGGCTAGTATTGGTTCGCCAGTTAATCGCCCAAGGAAAAACCGTTGTCAGCGTACTGCACGATCTCACCTTCGCCCTCTATGCCGATGACTTGATCGTGATGTCTGACGGAAAAATCCAATACGCTGGCCAACGCGACGACCCTGCCTTACACCGTGAAATAGAAAACGTCTTTGAACGCCGTATTGCCATACAAGCTTTGGACACCCATTGGGTCGCGCTTCCAACACTCACTTAAGACTCACTAAACACCCACTAAACACTGGATCCTTTTCTATGGAAATTATTACCCCACCAACCGAAAAACCTTACGAAAAATCAAGCGGTGAACGCCGCGGATTATTGATTATCAATACCGGTGACGGTAAAGGTAAAAGTACCGCCGCCTTTGGTTTGGCAATGCGGGCACACGGACGCGGTAAAGTCGTCAAAATTTTTCAGTTTATGAAAGTGCCTAGCGCACGCTTTGGCGAGCACCGCGTCTTTGAACAGCTGAACGTACCCATTGAGGGGCTGGGCGATGGCTTTAGTTGGAAAAGCCAAGATCTTGAGCATTCAGCACAACTTGCACGTGACGGTTGGGCCAAAGCGAGTGCGGCCATTTTGAGCGGCGAGTTCTTCATGGTGACGTTAGACGAACTCACCTATCCGATTACCTTTGGTTGGGTTCCGCTCGAAGAGGTGCTGCAAACCTTACGCACACGCCCCCCAGAGGTGCACGTTGTCATTACAGGCCGTCGCTGCCCAGCAGAAATCATTGAGATTGCCGATACCGTCACCGAGATGACCATGATTAAACATGCGTTCGATGCAGGTATTCCTGCACAACGAGGCATCGAAGATTAATGCCGTCAAGGACTGTCTTCAACAGTGACTCGCTTGAGCGCGCATAGGCTTAAATCGTAATGTTTACACCACCCATCCTCCAAGATCTCACCAACCCGGTGCTGCAAGCCCAGTTGCAACTCGCACTCAACAATAAAACGAAACCACTCGGCTCTCTTGGTGAGCTAGAAGCACTCGCCATACAACTCGGCGTGATCTTGCAAACAGAGTCGCCGCTACTGGCCTCACCCCAGCTCGTAGTGTTTGCAGCAGATCATGGCTTGGCTAAACACGGCATCTCTGCCTACCCAAGTGACGTGACTTGGCAGATGGTTGAAAATTTTTTAACGGGTGGCGCAGCGGTTAGCGTGCTGGCGCGCCAACATCACATCGCTCTTACCGTCGCTGATTGTGGCGTTATGCATGCCTTCGAAGCGCAACCCGGTTTGTATCAGTGCAAAATCGCTTACGGCACAGCTGATGCACTCACGCAACCGGCAATGTCCATCGGACAATGCGAATTAGCATTGTCAAACGGACAGGCGCTGATTAAAACGCTGCCAGGTAACGCTCTGTTATTAGGTGAGATGGGAATCGGCAACACCTCAGCCGCATCACTACTGCTTGCACGCCTGACTGGTCTTGCACTTGAGCAGTGCGTCGGCAGTGGTACTGGTTTGGATCAAAACGGCATTCAACACAAGACGACAATTTTGCAACAAGTCTTAAAGCGGTATGCAGACGCCACCGAGCCGCTTCAAGCTCTCGCTGCGTTTGGCGGCTTTGAGATCGCGACCATGATAGGCGCTATCCTTGAGGCAGCAGCGAGCAATCGAGTCATCGTTGTAGATGGTTTTATTACCAGCGCGGCCGTGCTTGTCGCCAGTCGGCTTGACCCTCTGGTCTTGCAGCGTTGTGTGTTCTCACATCGTTCGGCTGAGCGTGGCCATGTTTTGCTGCTTGAAAGACTCGGTGCTAAGCCCTTACTCGACTTCCAACTGCGCTTAGGTGAGGGTTCGGGTGCCGCGCTAGCATGGCCCCTGCTCGTCTCGGCCTGCAGTGTCCTGACTCAGATGGCGAGCTTCACGTCGGCCAGAGTCTCTCCAGCCTCGTCATAAAAGGTGTTTTCGTGATGCAGTTCATTCGTCACTTTTTACTTGCGCTGCAATACTTTACGCGTATCCCAATGTCTAACGGGCTCGCACGCTGGGTGGGCTTTAACGCAACCATGCAACAAGCTAGTCTCGCGCATTTTCCGGGCGTTGGTTGCGTAGTGGGTGCAATCGCAGGCCTGACGTTTTATGCCTTTGCAATGTTGCTGCCAGTCACCAGCGCCACGCCGTGGCTCGCGGCCTGCTTGAGCACAGTCGTAAGCGTAATGCTAACCGGCGCGTTTCATGAAGACGGTTTAGCAGATACCTCAGACGGTCTAGGCGGCATGGTGACACGCGAACGCGCGCTCGAGATCATGAAAGATTCGCGCATTGGTAGCTATGGCGGTGTGGCGTTGGTGTTGGCACTATCGACCAAGCTTGCACTGCTAACCATGTTGGGACAACTCGATTTTGTTCTCGCCGCCTGGAGCCTGTTTGCCGCACATGTTTGCTCGCGAGTCATGTCTTTGCTCATTACCGTGCGCCTGCGCAACGTAGGCGATGACCTCACCACTAAAACGAAACCACTCGCTAACAAAACACCCTTGCGTACTGTAGGCGTCGCACTCATATGGCTGCTCTTAGCGGCTGTCGCCTTTAGCTCGCAGTATTCACCCAGCCTTTTACTTTGGGCAACGGGTTGCAGCTTGATCGCTTGGTTACTCATGCTACGACTTCTTAGTCGTCGCTTGAATGGATTCACGGGCGACACACTGGGTGCAACCCAGCAAGTCTGCGAGCTTGCTTTTTATCTTGGTCTTCTCTTAGGCTTTGCTCAATGAAGCTTTGGCTGGTGCGGCACGCGCAACCACTCATTCAAGAGGGTCTCTGCTACGGTCAACTTGATATCCCAGCCGACCCACTCGCGACACAGCATACGGCTCAAGCAATTGCGCCCTTGCTACCCGCTGGTGCACCGCTGAACTGCTCTGGCCTGCAGCGCGCTCAGCACCTCGCCCAAGCGATACAGCAGCAGCTCGCCCGAACACGCCATGACCAGCGCGATGCTTTGCTGCCCAACACCGACGTGCGTTTAAATGAAATGAATTTCGGTATCTGGGAAGGCGTTGCATGGAATGAGATTCCGAAAACAGCCTTTGATCGGTGGACACAAGATTTTGATCAACATCGCTTTGGAGGGGTAGAGGGCGTACGTGATCTTTTGTTGCGTGTTCATCAGGCCCTGCACGAGTTGCCCCCAAAAGATGATGCTGTTTGGATCACCCACGCCGGGGTTATTCGCGCGGTGAATTATCTTGTTCGTTACGGCATTCATTCGGTCGCCACCCCAGAAACTTGGCCCACTGAAGCCCCCGCTTTTGGTAGGTGGCAATGTTTAGAGCTTGGCCAACACGAAGCTTGTTAGCAAGCCGCTCAGGCAGGTCACTCATCAAGTGTGAGAAGAGAGCTCGAACAGGCGCCGCGCCAAAAAAGAGGCGACGACCAAAAAGTCGTACAGAAATCCCATCAAGAAATTGGTGGCGGTCAGTGAAAGGCTGACTTATGATGACCACAGAACAACAATAATTCAACAGACATCGACTACGGAGACAAACCATGACAACTATCATCGGGCAAGGCGATTTTAAATATCAAGTAGCTGAGGGCTGGGGCAAACTCCCGGCAGGCTGGAAGTTTGGCGACGTCGCTGCCGTGGGGATCGACAGCAAGGATCGTGTCTATGCCTTTAACCGTGGCGAGCACCCGATGGTGGTGTTTGATCGCGAGGGTAACTTTTTAAACTCTTGGGGCGAAGGCGTATTCAAACGCGCCCATGGGGTTCAGATGGGGCCTGATGACACGATTTATTTAACCGATGATGGTGATCACACCGTACGCAAATGCACGCTTGACGGAAAAATCTTGTTAGAGATCGGTTTGCCTGGTCAAGCCTCTCCCTACATGAGCGGCAAACCCTTTAACCGTTGCACCCACACTGCGCTGTCGCCCGAAGGCGATATTTACGTCTCAGACGGCTACGGCAATTCGCGCGTACACAAGTACAGCCCAGACGGAAAATTATTATTTTCGTGGGGCTCGCCCGGCACAGATGCAGGTCAGTTCAACATTGCCCATAATATTTTGTGCGACACCAACGGTTTAGTCTATGTTGCCGATCGCGAAAATCACCGCATCCAGATTTTTAACGGCAAAGGCAAATACGAAGGACAATGGGGCAACATGCATCGGCCCTGCGGGCTCTTTTTAACCGGTGGCAAGTGCCCGCTTTGCTATGTCGGTGAGCTTGGCCCACATCTGCCCGTGAACAGAAACATGCCCAACACCGGACCGCGCGTCAGCATTTACGACTTGTCTGGCAATCTACAAGCGCGTGTCGCCGCTGAAGAGCCTCACGGCACTGGCGTGGGTCAATTTATTGCACCACACGGCATGGCCGTCGATCGTCATGGCGACATGTACGTTGGCGAGGTTGCCTACACCTCTTGGGCAGCCTCGTACCCCACCATCCCAAGGCCTGATTACGTTCGATGTCTACAAAAATTTATTAAGATCCCGTAAATGGTGAGCGCGAGACCAATGTGGGCGAAGTTGGTGCAACAGTCTGGCGCCAAGACTAAAACCCGTACTAAGTCTCGCGCACACGACTCACCCAACTCGCAGCCCAAAACGCTAAGGCAAATAAGATCGCAGTGCCGCACACTGCGATTAACACAACGTGATACGACTCACCTAACATCCACAAGCTCGCCGCGGCGACTGGGCCAACTGCCCGAGCCACCATCGTGGGGATCGTCAACAGACCATTCAATGCTCCGTAGGCATGGCGGCTTAACATTTCAGGTACCACCAAACTGCGCACGATGGTAAAAATGCCATTCGCCAAACCATAGCAGCCAATCAATAGCGCAACGAGCCAAAACGCTGGCATTTCAATGCTCGCCAAAATCCCAAACACAAACGGAAATACGCACGCCACGATCGAACCCAAGATTCGCATCGGTGCGCGCGGCGCGAAATAGGCAATCAAAATTCGCCCCAACACTTGGGTTGGGCCCAGCACAATTAATGCGTTCACCACATCAGCTGTGCTCAGCCCTTTCTCTTGCAAGATTGGATAAGCATGAAAAATAAATACCGTGAACATGATTGAGAACAGCGTCAGCGCCAATAACAACAACCAAAAGACTGAGGTTTTTAGCGCCGCTTTAACCACCGCGTGATCACGTGCTTTATTGTCTTCGCGCGTTTGCGCAACGTTCGTGTGCTCAAGATCATATTTGGGCTGGATACATAAAAAATAAATCGCGGCCCAAACCAAATTAATCAACGCTAGCACCAGCAATGATTGTCGCCAGCCAACAGTGTCAAGTAAAAACTGCTCGAGGGGGATAAAGGCGGTGCTGGCAAAGCCGCCCCATAAGGTGATCGTGGTGATGCGCGCACGCGCATTGGCAGCGCCAACCCGGCGGGCCATGACGGCAAAGGCAGACTCGTACAAGCAACCAGCCTGCAAAGCACCGATGACGGCACTCAGCAAATAAAAACTCAACAAGTAACTAACGCTCGACCACCACCACAACATCAGGGCCGCGATCAGGGAGGCGCCCGACATCATCCAGCGACCATAGCCTCGATCAATCGCTAAGCCGACAGGATACGTAAACACCGCCGTGACCAGCATGCTGATCGTGGCGCCAAAAAAGATTTCGGATTTTGACCAGAGAAGCTCTGCTCCCATTGCCTGTGCCAGCAACGGAAAGCTGTAATACAGCGACCCCCAAGAGCAAACTTGCCCAGCACCAAGAATATTCGCCATCCAAAGCGAGGACGGCACGTTTGTCTTCATCTTTTAAACCAGTCAAGCAACTCTTGCGTCACGGCCTGTGGCTGTTCGCGATGCAAAAAGTGCCCCGCATTTGCAATCAGCTTGAAGTCGTATTCGTTGTCAAAATATTGCGCTTGCGCTTGCATCAGTTCGGCGCGCAAGTCATCCCCGCCGCACAAAGCAAGTGTAGGCACTTTGATCTGACGCGCCATCAACGCACGCAAATCAGCCAGCCCAGGATCGGCCTTGGCAGCATCAAACATCGCCCGGTAATAGCCCAAGGTCGCGGCCAAGACACCAGGCTGCGTAAGAGTCTCTTTGACCGATCGCATATGCGCATCGTCTTGGTAACCTTCGGTTGTCCAGTAGTTCCAAAGATAGTCAATAAAGGCGAGGTTGTTCGCCGCCAACGCTTTTTCTGGCAAATCTGGCATCTGAAAAAACCACCAGTGAAACGACCGCTGAATATGTTTGGCATCCACCAAACTTTGTGTCACCTGCCCAGGGTGAGGGACTGCCATGAGCACGGCGCGCGCGATTAATTCTGGATACGCGGCTAAGACTCCGTAACCAATGATCGCCCCCCAGTCTTGTCCGACTAAATGACAGGGTTTGCCCGCGCCAAAGGCTTGAATCAACGCAGCAATATCCGCCACTAAGGTAGCTTTGTCATAAAAACCCCCTTCGCCTAAGTCGGTAGGTGGGTAGCCACGCAAGAAAGGGGCAATGACACGGTAGCCTTGCGCAGCTAGCGCTGGCATTTGATGACTCCAAGTCTGCGCGTTATCAGGAAAACCATGCAGCAACATGATGAGCGGGCCCTCGCCCTGCTCGAGGTAGGCAAAGTTCAATCCCCGCACTTGTATGTGTTTCATGTCAGCCTCTTTTCAAAAGAAATGATTTAAAGCCACAACACCGGCAACATCGACGCCAGCAGTAACAGCGCCATCACCCAATTAAATATTTTTCGACGTGCCGGATCGCGCAATACTCGCTCGAGCCTGGTGCCCATCCACAACCACACACCAATACTGGGAAGGTTGACGACGGACACCAACAAACAACAAAAAAATACGAACAGTGGGCTGGCCTGCTGCGGCAGATAATTACTAGAGAAACTCACGGCAATCAGCCACGCCTTGGGGTTGACCCACTGAAACGCCAACGCGCCCCAAAAACTCAACGGGCTTGAGTGCACACCTTGCTGCCCTGGTGCCGGCAAAGGCTTGCTAGTTGCAACACCCCAAGCCAAATACAGCAAATAAGCAAAGCCTAGCACTTTCATCACTTGGTAGATGGCCGGCACGGCCTGAAACAAGCTATTTAAACCAAAGCCGATTGCCACCAGCATGACCAAGAAACCGATCGAGACACCCAGGACGTGAGGCAGAGACCGCCTGAAGCCAAAGTTCACGCCAGAGGCTAACAACATCAGGTTGTTTGGCCCAGGCGTCAAAGAGGTCGCCAGCGAAAAGGTAGCGATCGAATAAATCAGGGCCTCCTGCTCAGACATCAGTTGCGCTTGGGTCTCGCTGTTTTACAGTACCTTGCGAATGCGCTCGATTGCCCGCTCGATGTTCTCGGCGCTGTTTGCATACGAAAACCGTACGTAGCCCTCGCCCCAGGCGCCAAAGCTAGTGCCTGAGATTGTTGCCACGCCAGCTTCGTTCAAGAACAAATCTTGTGCTTGACGCGAGGTCAAACCGGTACCGCCAACATGCGGAAACGCATAAAACGCGCCCGCCGCATCAGAACACCGTACGCCTGGCAGGCTGTTTAAGGCCTCAACGATCAAACTGCGCCGCTGGTTAAAGGCGACCATCATTTCAGCGACGGCATCTTGCGGGCCGGTTAAGGCAGCTAAGCCGGCAAACTGCGCTGAGGCGTTCACACACGAGTGATCGTTGATGCACAAGCGCGTGACATCGGCTACTAAGCTTTCGGGCCACACCGCATAGCCTAAGCGCCAACCGGTCATAGCGTAGGTCTTACTCCAGCCGTCGAGCACAATCAGACGATCACGGATCTCAGGATAATTGAGCAACGACACGTGCTCGCGCCCGCCATACAACATCTGGCTATAAATTTCATCAGAGAGTATTGCCACGTCAGGGTGTTTAGCCAAACCAGCCACCAGCTTGTCAATCTCGGCTTTAGGCGTGACCCCGCCCGTTGGGTTGGCAGGGCTATTGATGATAATCAGACGCGTGGCGGGTGTGATCTGCGACAGCACCGTGTCGGCATCAAACGCAAAATCTTTGTCTTCGCTTAAGGCGATTGGCACCGGCGTTGCGCCACTGTATTTAATCAATGACTCATAAATCGGAAAGCCTGGATTGGGGTACATAATCTCAGCACCCGGCTCGCCAAACATCAAAATGGCGAAAAACATCGTTGGTTTGCCGCCGGGCACAATCACCACACAGTCTGGATCAACCTTGGCACCATGACGTCGTTGCAAATCAGCCGCGACTGCCTCGCGCACCTGAGGCAAACCGTTGGCCGGCGTATAGCCATGATGGCCGTCACGCAAAGCCTGAATACCCGCTTCAACAATATGCTTTGGGGTCTTAAAATCTGGCTGACCAATGCCCAGGTTAATAATGTCTTTACCCTGCGCAGCAAGCGCTTGCGCACGAGCCAAGATTTCAAAGGCAGATTCAGTACCCAGGCGCGACAACGAGGCGGCAAGTTTTAACATTGGGGGCTCCTATCATTCAGGCGGCAAAATTGAAAAATGCAGTGTACATCCCAATGCAGAGCACAAACAGTGAATCCCTCGATACCGATGGGGCACAGCGCCTATCGCAAAAAAGGAGCCCCTAAACCCGCTTTGCGGCCTGCGACGAACCGTTTAGGTTGGGTAGGCCAGTGACCGCAAGCAGCCAGTCAATTTAATCGGGTGATAAACGTGGGTACATGGCCATTTCGCGGGTTTGCAGGATCTGCGAATTTCGTCATTTGCCGCAAGGTAAAATTGGTCAATTTTTCAGCAATACTGCTGCGAACAATTACGTAGTTTGGTGCCAACATACTATGCAAAAAACAATCGGGCGCTTGCCGCTTCCAGACGGGACAGCTCTTCGAAAAATCGACTGGGTCGCCGTGCTAACAATTAGCAGCTACCACTTGGTGGCGCTGCTTGCCTGCTTGCCGTGGTTTTTTAGTTGGGCAAGTGTGTGGGTGATGGTTGTTGGTGTATTTGTCTTTGGCTACTTAGGCATTAACCTTTGCTATCACCGCCTTCTGACACATAAAGGTTTGGTTTGCCCTAAGTGGCTCGAACATACTTTTGCCGTGCTGGCAGTCTGTTGCGCTCAAGACACGCCCGCAAGGTGGGTCGGCATACACCGTTGGCACCACGTCAAATCTGATGAGTCGGAGGATCCGCATACGCCTTTGGCCGGTCCGTTCTGGGGGCACATGGGCTGGATATTTATTCAAAACGAACAGGTCGATCGCTACGCGATCTACACCCGTTTTGCGAAAGATATTTTGCGTGATCCGTTTTACAAAAAGCTCGAGACGACGGCGCGCTATCCGATGATTATTGTTGGCTCTTGGCTATTGTTCTTTTTAGCGGGCGTGGTGATCGAACTGCTGTTGGGTGGGTCGCTCGGGCAGGCCATTCAGTTTGGTGCCAGCCTGCTCATTTGGGGCGTATTTGTGCGCACGGTTGTGGTCTGGCATGTCACGTGGTCGGTTAATTCTCTGGCGCATCTTTATGGCTACCGTAATTACAACACCCCAGATGACAGTCGCAATAATTGGTTTGTTGCGTTGGTGACTCTGGGCGAAGGTTGGCACAACAACCATCACGCAGACGCTCGGTCAGCGCGACACGGACACCGTTGGTTTGAGATCGATCTCACCTTTTCAGTGATTCAGTTACTAGAGCGCGTTGGCTTGGCCTCAGAGGTGGTACGACCAAGCAAGCGTCTGATGGATGATAAAAAAATCGACACATCGGATTAATGTGACGCCAGGCGTCACAAACGCGTGCTACGGTTTAAACCTCTGAATATTGCTGTTTGCACGAGGCTAACCATGAAACTGTTTCTTCAAATTACCTCGCTACTACTTGTAGTGCTGCTACAGCAGGCGGGGGCACAAACGGCCATACCGCCAGACCGCCCGCTTGCCCGTCCGAATAAAAACTTAGTCCTCTTGGTCAGTATCGACGGTTTCAGAAATGACTACCTTGAGCGCGGTATCACTCCAAACCTTTCAGCGCTGGCCCAGCAAGGCACGCTCGCTAAAAAATTTGAGCCGGTGTTCCCGACCATTACTTTTCCAAATCATTTTGCGTTAATTACTGGGCGCTACCCAGACAATAATGGCATTGTGAACAACACCATGTACGATCCCGCTAAAACTGACCAAGTGTTTAGATTGTCAGATCGACATGCGATTGAAAATCCGCTGTGGTGGGACGAAGGCACACCACTTTGGGTCACACTCAACAAGCAAGGAAAACGTTCGTCAACGCTCTTTTGGGTGGGCTCAGAAGCGCCGATCCAAGGTATACAGCCCAACGACTGGTTGCGTTACGAACACGCCCTGAGTTCGTCTGAGCGAACTAAACAACTGTTGCGCTGGTTGAACCGCGACGACCAAGATCGAGCTGATTTCGCGACCTTGTATTTTTCTGAGGTCGACTCGAAGGGGCATGAATTTGGGCCTGATAGCCCAGAGGTCAACGCATCGATTACCAGCGCAGATCAAGCGATTGGTGAGCTCTTGGAGGGGCTGCGTGCCCTCGGCTTAGCAGAAAGAACCACACTCGTTGTGACCTCGGATCATGGCATGGCGCACATTACCCCCGACCGCGCGGTTGATTTATCCGCTTACACAAAAGAGCTAGGTAGCGTCCGGATCCAATGGGCTGGGCCTTTAGCGGGTTTTAACTCAGACTCAACAGACAAACCTGTTTTATTGAATCGCCTGAAACAGAATCCCAATATGGATTGCTGGGCCAAAGAGGACATTCCTGCAAAATATCATTTTGGAACGCACCGAAGGGTGCCGCAAGTGGTCTGTCTTGCGAAAGCCGGTTGGAGCACCATCGCGCGAGCGGGTCAAAAAGTGATTCCGGGACAACACGGACACGACCCAAGCGACCCCGCGATGCAAGGGCTGTTTATTATCCAAGGACCACAAATAAAAAGCACCCAGCTAGAAACCGTCAGAAACATCGACGTCTACAATCTTTTGGTGCGTCTGCTAGGGGTAGTCGGAGAAAAAAACGACGGACAAGACACGCTGTACGATCTTGTGATCAAGTAATTCGAAGACCCTTAGTCGCCACCCATTTAAGCGCAGTCGCTAGCGGGTGCCAGGCGGCACAAAGTCAATATCGACTGAAAACTCATGGGTATTCTGGCCTTTCCATAAGTCTCCTGCAAAAGCGGGATAGGTCGCACGACGCACCGCAGATAACGCTGCGTCATCGAGCATGTTGCTATTTGATGAGACTTGCACCTGAGCACTGACCAAGGCGCCGTTACGGTTCAGCACAAATACGATCCGCACCTTGCCCACAGGGCGCTCTAAGCTAGCCTGACGACCGGTAGGATAGCGTTTGGTCGCATTGAGCATCGCTTTTATTTGCCGAACATACTCCGACTCTAATGACTGGGCACTAGGCGTCGCAACTTGGCTTTGAGCGGGCGCGCTTGCAGGTGCAGGCGTTGCCGCGGGCTTGGCTGCGGGTGGCGTGGCAGTGGCGACGGGAGCAGCCCGTTGGACGGCCACGGGTTTTGGAGCCTGTGGTGGCGGGGCTTGCACCGGTTTGGGCTCCGGAACGGGCTTGACCACCGGCTTTTCCGGCACGGGGGGTGGGCTCTCTACCGGCACCGGTGGTGGCGGTGGCGGTGGCGCGGGCTCAGGCGGCGGCGGCGGTGGTTCCGGCGGCGGAGGTGGTGGCGGTGGTTCCGGCGGCGGAGGTGGGGGCGGTGGTGGCGGCACGGGCTCAACCAGCACGGGCTCAGGTGGTGGTGGCGGTGGCGGTGGCGGCGGTGGCACGGGCTCAGGCGGCGGCGGTGGTTCCGGCGTTGGAGGTGGTGGCGGCGGCGGAGGCTCCGGAGGCGGAGGAGGTGGTGGTTCCGGCGTCGGAGGAGGAGGCGGAGGAGGCGGAGGAGGAGGTGGTGGTGGTGGTGGTGGTGGCGGTGGCGGCACCGGCTCAGGCGGTGGCGGTGGTTCCGGCGTTGGGGGAGGTGGT